>QGFZ01000003.1:0-300000 GCA_003149065.1 Ruminococcaceae bacterium R-25 | reverse complement strand
TTACATAAGCATCTCCAAAACAAAGTGAAAGACATTACTGAAAAGATGATCGTTAAGGATGTCAGAAACAGATTATTTCTATGCAGGAAGTGGAATCTGTTGACAAGAGGCAGCCAATGCAAAAGATGTTTAAAAGCAGTTGAATAACTCGACAGGAATGAAATAACAATGCCTGGAATAGCAGCAATCATGCTGAAAAGCACCGGTTTGTGCTTAAGCAATGATTTCTTCTTTTTAGTTAAAAGCAGAGGCAAACAAAATGTTCCCAAGATTCCAAAAACAAGTAACGGATATCCAATAAAAGGACCAATAGCCTTATATTTTTTCTCAGGAAAAATATAAGGCCATAAAAGTCCTATCAATGGAGAATCTGATTCATTAGCAAATCTTTCAAAACTCAGGGCTTCTTTCTGACTGGTCATACCTATCATTTGATATTGGGGAAGCAACTGGGGAAGTATCAAAACTACAACAGCAATATAAATCAGCACATATCGTCCAATGATCTTCAGCAAGTTTTTTAATCGATTAGTTTCATTAGTCAATAGTGTATATGTTCCAATGAAAAGACAGTCAAATACAGCTGCATAGAAAAAGAACTGGGGATGCGCTATATAGAAAAGCAATGCCTTTGGAATAATCGCCCATAAATAATTAGTAATGTCAGGTTTATCACAAAGCCTGAGAGAGCCATACAAAATGTAGGGAAAAACACCTGTTACCAGTATCACCAGTATCCAGCTGTTACCTACCCAGATGTTATATGTATTAAAATTCCATGCAATTGCTCCGACGATGGCTGCAACTTGACAGGCTCCCAGTTTTTCTAAAAGAAGATACGCTCCAATAGAGCCGATAATCATCATCAGGAATGCCAATATTTCGATAACTGCATGATAATCCCCAAAGAACAGCTTGCTTAAAAAAGCTGCAACATACATTACCGGATTGAGAACACCACTTTGACCGTTCGCAAATAACCTTTGCCCACATAATTGGGTAAAGCTGTACATTGGAAACCTGCCACTCGCCAATGCCCGAATTACATGAACGTATTCACAAGCATACCAATCTGCATTATCATCGGTCGTGAAATAAAACGGATATCTTAGTTCAATTATTGCAAATATCAGACTAGTAATAATGCAGGAAGCAAATAGTCCGATAATTATTTTTTTCTTTCTGTTATTTATTTTCTCGAGCATCGCATTTCATTGTATAAACAGTAACCGGCTAAGTCTTAAGTTCATATTATAATATAATAAATATTTGTCAGGAAACAACAGTATTTGTGCAAAAAAGGCTTCAGATGTCTATTCTCGGCGGCAGACTGTTTAATCCGTGTCTGATTTCCCAACAATAAAATTGCTTGGCGCCCAAGCATTTCCGAATGAATTGAGCATAACGCAACAAACAATAAGATAAACAAAGAATTAATAGGGAGTAACCAAGATGTAAATGACTTTTGATATTTACCGTGCTAACATTATATATAGCAAATAAAATGAAGAGAGGGCATATATGAGACTTGGCGTATCATTATTGATTACCATTTTTCTTTTGGCTCTCTTGGCCTGCGTGGTTCTGGCAAGGAGTTCAAAGAAGGACATTAAGGGTTATGTAGCATTCCTCGTCTCGGGAATGGCATGCCCTGTTGTCGGTAATCTGCTTCTCATATTATCGACCAACCAGCTCCTCTCTACCATCGGCTGCTATATCTATTTCCTCGGAATGGATATCGCCGTTTTCTCTTTGCTTCATTTCACATATGCATACTGCGAGATGGGCAAGCCCCACCGTGCCGCAAAGTGGATCACATATGGCCTTCTGCTCATTGATCTTGTGCAGTATATTCTGAATCCGTTCACAGGCTTTACTTTCACCACTGAAATGGTCCTGGTAGAAGGACTGCCTTATTACAGAGTAGTACCTCTCCTGGGTCAGACAATCCACAGGATCGTTTGCTACGGCATTTTCTTTATCTCCATAGTTATATTTTTTGTAAAGACCGTTAAAGCTTCCCGTGTATACCGCGAAAAATATGCAATCATACTTTTGGCAATGATAGCAACCGGTGCGCTTGAGACATACTACATTTTCTCAAGACAGCCGGTCGACATGTCCATGATCGGATTTGCAGTATTCGGACTCCTGGTATATTTCTTCTCTTTACATTACAGGTCGATGAAACTTTTGGACCGTATGCTCGCAGGCATCGCTTCGGATATGCCGGACGCACTGTATTTCTTCGATAAGAGCGGCAAGTGTATCTGGACAAATGAACCCGGAAGAAATCTTATCGGTGTCAGCCAGAATAACTATGACAATGTAAAAGATAACCTGACATTCCTGTTCGGAGATATGGATTTTAAGAGCAGCGGCTGGTTTAAGAGAGTTACTCTCGGCACAGGAGACGAGACAATGTACACCCACCTTGCAATGCGCTCTGTCGTGGATGAAAAGGGTCAGGTAACCGGTACATATCTGAGCGTCCGTGACATCACCGAGGAACAGCGCGAAATAAAGCGCGAAATGTATAACTCCACGCACGATTCATTGACAGGTTTTTATACCAAAGAATATCTTTTTGAGCAGATTGACCAGAGACTCCGTAACGATCATGAGACAGACTACATGATCGGATACATGGAAATCGCAAACCTGAAGATCATAAACGATGTCTTCGGAAACAGATTCGCGGAACTAACCATAAAGAAGGCTGCTGATCTCATTCTGGAAGGCATCAGCAAAAAGAGTATGTACGGAAAGATCGCTGACGATGCATTCGGAATACTGATAGATAAAAAAGACTTCGAGAGCAAGCCTGTTGATGAAAAACTGTCGAACTTAATCGTCAGTGACAACGGCTTAAACCACCACATTCTTATCAATTACGGTGTTTACGATATCAGTGAAAATGACGAGATAGACGTTCCGCTGTTCTTTAACAGTGCCCGTCTGGCAACTACGATAATTAAAAACAATACAAAATATCCGGTAGCATTTTACGATGACAAATTAAGAGAAGAGATCATACACAACCAGATGATCTCCAATCAAGTCACCGAAGCCATCAAGACCAGGCAGATCAAGCCTTATCTCCAGCCGATCGTCGACTCCCGCGGAATGCTCGTCGGAGCTGAGGCCCTCGTTAGATGGATCCACCCTGAAGAAGGCTTTATGAATCCGAGTGATTTCATACCTGTGTTTGAGCGCAACGGACTTATCACAAATGTAGACAGGCACATGTGGAAATGCGCATGCGAGATCCTGGCAGACTGGAAATCCAGAAACATCGACAGCTTCATTTCGATCAACATTTCTCCAAAAGACTTCTTCTTCATGGATGTCGTCAAAGAACTCGAGAGCCTGGTCGAAGAATACGGTATCAAGCCTGAAAAGCTCAGGATCGAGATAACAGAGACAGTTGTGGCAAATGGTTCTATCAATGTTTTCGAGATCATAACAAAGCTCCGTGAATATGGTTTTATCGTTGAGATGGACGACTTCGGGAGCGGTTATTCTTCTTTGAACCTCCTGAAGGACCTCAATTTCGATGTGATCAAGATCGACATGCAGTTCCTCAAGGATTCCGAGCGCAACATGAAAGCCGGTCTTATCATCAACCACATCATCAACATGGCAGAAGACCTCGGAATGGAGACTCTCACAGAAGGCGTCGAGACAGCAAAACAATTTGAAAAACTCTTCGCAATGGGCTGTAAACTCTATCAGGGATATTACTTCTCAAAACCTGTTCCGTTATCTGATTTCGAAAAGCAGTGGTTCGAATAAAGCCATTCCAAACTGCGGGGCAGTTTTCTTCAAGTTGAAGCAATAAGATTAAAGTAATAAAATGAAAAGCCGTGGATGGGGACCCTCACCTGCGGCTTTTATCCGGTGCACCTGGTAAATACTGTGAAAGCGGCTTAAACAATGTCAGTCTTAACTGTACTTTACACGTTAATAATCTCTCCGCTTGAGCTTCTTTTCGAAGTCGTATTTACGATAGCCAACCGCATTATAGGCAATCCCGGATTATCGATAATATTCTTAAGCCTCGCGTTTAATTTCCTGGTCCTCCCTCTTTATAAGAGAGCTGACGAGCTTCAGGCAGAAGAGCGCGATATCCAGGCAAAGATGGCACCGAGGATCAAGCGCATCAAGAAGACCTTCAAAGGCGATGAGCGTTTCTTTATGCTCCAGGAATACTACAGGATCAACCACTATAAGCCTGTATACCAGCTCAAAAGCTCCATATCGCTTATATTGCAGATCCCGTTCTTCATTGCTGCATACAGACTCTTATCCAGAATGAGCTGCCTTCAGGGAATGAAGTTCGGCTTTATAGCAGATCTTGGAAAAGAAGATGCCCTTTTCATGATCGGAAGCTTCCCCGTAAATATCCTCCCGATCCTCATGACGCTCATAAACATCGTATCGGGAATCATCTATACAAAAGGACACCCTCTGAAATCAAAGATCCAGGGTTACGGCATTGCGGTCGTATTCCTTATCCTGCTCTACCACTCACCTTCAGGACTCGTTTTCTACTGGCTGTTAAATAACGTATTCTCACTCGTAAAGAATATCTTCTATAAGCTTAAGAACCCCAAGAAAGTCTTATGCATTCTGTCTGCTCTTGCAGGTGCCGGAATAACAGTAATGACCTTCTTAAAACAGGGGCTCGATCTAAGGCAGAAAGTCCTTTTATGGATAGGAGCGCTTTTGCTTATACTGCCGCTCGCATTCTCTTTTTTCAGGAAAAAAGCAGAAGAAAAGGTCCCCTCTAGAAACGACAAAGCATTTTATGCCGGCGCGGTCTTTATGGCACTTCTTACAGGTCTAGTTATCCCTGCTACGATAATCAATGCTTCCACGGAAGAATTCATTGACGTCATCAATCCTTCAAGCCCTGTGCTCTATGTCGTTAATTCGATGCTGTTATCCTTTGGAAGCTTCGTTCTCTGGGGCAGCATCTTCTACTTCTTTTTGAGCGATAAGGTCAAGTCCATATTATCCAAAGCAGTCTTTGCGTTAAACGGTATCGCGATCGCAAATTATCTTTTGTTCGGAACAAAACTCGGAACGCTATCAGCGACTTTGCAGTATCACAGCCAGCCGGCATTTAAATTCAATGAATATCTGATCAACACTGCAGCCGTAATAGTTATCGCAGCTGCTCTGTATTTCATCTGCACCAAATTCCGCAAGATAGTCCTTCCTATCCTTATCGTCTTAATCCTCACAGTCATTGGCATCGGTTCTTATACCACGGCAAAGATCGCGAAAACATATTCCGATTATGAGAGCCGCGCGCAGTCTTCCGATATGCCTCTTATCCCCTTAAGCAGGACGGGACAAAATGTCGTGATCCTGATGCTCGACCGTTCTGTAGGAGATCTCGTTCCTTATCTCATGAACGAGAAGCAGTCTCTCAAGCCCCAGTTTGACGGTTTTACCTATTATCCGAATACGATCTCATATGGAACGCACACGATCTTCGCTTCCCCTGCTCTCTTCGGCGGTTATGAATATACTCCCGAGAGAATCAACGAGAGATCCGATGAACTCCTCGTAGATAAGCACACTGAAGCCTTAAAGGTCATGCCGGTACTCTTTGGCAGCAACGGTTATGATGTAACGATCGTTGATCCGCCTTTGGCAGGATATTTGTGGAATCCTGATATTTCGATCTATAACGACCATCCTGAATTCAACGTCTTCCTGACCAGCGGCAGATTCAATATCACAGACGGCGGCGTCAATATCTCGGCCGATGCGACGGAAAGGGTCAACAAATCCAGAAACCGCAACTTCTTCCTGTTCTCACTCATGAAGACTTCGCCGGTCCTTTTGCAGGAGACTATCTATGACGGCGGTGTCTACAATGAATCAAGAGCGACCGCAGTAAGAGTCGACGGCACTGTTGAGACCGATGCGCTCGTCCAGCACGTATACGGTCTTTCTAAAAGTGTCGGTTACGACCTCGAATTCCTGAAGTCTTATGCGGTATTGGATAACCTCACGAAAATAACTGTCATAAAGGACGATGATAAGCCTTCTTTCGTCCTGATGGCTAACGATACGACGCATTCCCCCTGCCTTTTGCAGAAGCCGGATTACAAGCTGGCATATAACGTCGACAACACGGCTTACGATACCAAGCTCGGTTCCGGATACAGATATAAAGGCAGGAGCATCAACATGTTTTCGAGCGATCAGGTAATGCATTACCACGTCAACATGGCAGCGTTCCTGAAGCTCGGCGAGTGGTTTGATTATCTGCGTGAACAGGGTGTCTACGACAACACAAGGATAATATTAGTATCTGACCACGGAACTCCTGCTGGTTTCTACGAGATCAAGAGCAACGGCAAGGAAATGGAAGGATTCATTCCCCTTATGATGGTAAAAGACTTCGGTGCAACAGGATTTACCATCTGTGAGGATTTCATGACCAATGCGGATACTCCCGTCCTGGCATCTTCAGGCGTCATTAAAGGGCCGGTAAATCCTTACACGGGAAATCCGATCGACTCCAACATGAAGACCGGAACAGAAAAAGTCTTCCTGTCAGCTAACTACGTACTGTCCAAAAACAGGGACAACAAGACCTTCTCGATGGCTTCGTGGTATGTTGTCGAGAAAGATCCGCACAGTTCCAACAACTGGAGATATGTAGGCGAAAAATGATCAAGCCCTGCGATGCCGGTTTTCCTGGAAAACATCAACACGATTTAAGGATGACCTGCAAGTTGAAGCTGTTATTTAAAAGTAATAGAATTGTCTGAGGATGTTTTTCATCTGCAGCTCTTATTGTTGAGGTAATTAGTGAACACACTTGAATTCTTATATATAGATCCCGGAACGGGAGGAATGCTCTTTACCGTACTTTTCGGTATCTTCGGCGTTATTGTATTTTCATTGCGCGCTCTGATGGTAAAGATAAAGTTTGCCACAGGACGCGACAAGAGCGCCAAGTTATCAGGTGCCAAGATTCCACTCGCGATTTTTGCCGAGACAAAGAGATACTGGAGCATTTTCGAACCTATTTTAGACGAGCTCGAAAAGAAGAAGCAGGAGACTGTATATCTCACCTGTTCAGAAGATGATCCGGTCTTCAAGAAAGGCTATAAATACATCAAGGGCCAGTACATAGGAGAAGGCAATAAGGCATATTCCAAACTCAATATGCTCAACGCTTCAGTTTTATTTTCGACTACTCCCAGCCTTGATGTTTTCCAGTGGAAGCGTTCTAAAAACGTCGACTGCTACATCCACATAATGCATGCCGCCAAAGACATCACGCTTTACCGCATGTTCGGCACAGACCACTACGATGCATTTATCCTCTCAGGTGAATACCAGGTGGAACAGATAAGGGCCCTGGAAGAAATGCGCGGACTCCCTAAAAGAGATTATGCCCTCTGCGGTGTTCCTTATCTTGATGTTATGAAAAAGCGCGTGGAACAGGCAGGCGAGGTTCCTGCTCACGAACGCACTGTCCTTCTCGCACCTTCCTGGGGCGAGAGCGGCATTCTCTCTAGATTCGGCGATGAACTTATCGACAACCTGATCACCACAGGCTACAAGCTTATAGTAAGACCTCACCCGCAGTCGTTTGACGTTGAGAAAGAACTTTTAGACAGACTCATGTCAAAATATAACGATGAATCCAAAGTCATCTGGAACAGGGACATCGATAACTTCGAAGTCTTAAGGCAGTCAGATATCCTGATATCGGACTTCTCAGGCGTAATGTTCGAATTTGCGATGGTTTTCGATAAACCGATCATCTACACGGATACGAAGTTCGATCCTGCGCCTTACGATGCCGACTGGATCGATGAGACACCCTGGACATTTAAGATCCTCCCTTCACTGGGACTCGAGCTTAACGATGAAAACAAGGATAAGATCAAGGAACTCATTGATAAATGCATAGAGGATCCCTCGTTTACAGAAGGCCGCGAAAAAGCCCGTTCCGACATCTGGGTCCATATCGGCGAGAGCGCTGAAAGATCTGCTGATTACATCATCAGCAAAGTAAAAGAGCACTAAAACATAGCCGGATTTCAGTCAGTGTATAATATAGGGATAGTATCCTTTTGATAACGGATGCTTTAAGCTGCTATTTGCTTGGAATAAGGAGGGGAACAAATATGCGCTTAATCGAATCTAAGAAAACTTATATGAGGAGGGCTACGGGGGCTTTGGTGTGCCTCATGTGCCTTCTCATGATACCTATGGTGAGCATGGCTTCAGGCTACGGAATGTCCGGCCAGGCCGATGCCGCAAGCTTTGCAACGGACCTCGCTTTTTATGCCGGAGCATTTTCCACTGCAGTTACTGCTTCCGTCAATCCGTCAGCAACCATGGCAGTTCTCGCAATCCTGGGAGCCATAGAAAATGCTGCAGTTTATCAGCCTGATTCGGCAGTCCTTTGCAGCATCGCAGATTTTTTGAACGGAGTTCCGATCTTAAGAGAAATCGGAAAACTTCCAATAGCAAATCCCTATGCCGCTGTTTTCCTTTCTCTTATCGCTGCTGCCCTTATCGTCGTTCACTCATTTGCAGAATCGAAATTCGTATCTGAGGAAACGATCGATAAGCTCGATAAATTCATAGGTTATATCTGCACAGTAGCTATATCGCTCCTGCCTTTTGTAACCAATGATGCATTAGAAGCAGATCCTCCGGGAGTAAAGGGCGCAGCTCTGGCGGTCCGCTCTACAGGCTTTTTGAAAAATGCCGCATCAACACCCGGCATCGGAACGTATCTTCTCGCGGGAGTTACGATCATCGTCATAACAGTTATTTACTACTGCAACTATTCCTGCATGGATAACTGGGAAGTGATCGTTGCCGCATTCCCTATGAAAGGTACGAGCCTTATCTGGCAGATAATAAAGGCGTTGATCCACGCAGTGCTTCTCGTCCTCCAGATCTTTGCACCTGTCATAAGCTTCATCATAAGCGTACATCTCGCGGTCTTAGGACTGTTCCTGTTCAGGATACTTAAGAGAAATTCACAGTACTACAAGGATGTCTATGTTTTCACGATCCTTCGTAAGATCTTCAAGCGCAATGATGAGATCCCGAAGATCGAAAAGCACGTCCCGAAAAGACTTAAAAAGCTCTATCCCGATATGGAGATCGCTATGTCCCTTTACACTTTCCACGGTGTTGCAAGGCTCGCCAAGCGTTCCAGAGTATGGCTCATAAAAGAAGGCGATAAGATAGATGTCGTTTACAAGCGTTTTATCAGAAAACCCTATATCATCTCCTGGAATGACTTAAGAAAACAGCATGAGGATAAGCCTTTCTATCTTGAATCCTGCGCAAGGTTCTTAAAGATCAGGACGGAGGATCTGAGGTTCGAAGTCGTAATGTCCACAAGATATAAGCCTCAGACGGAAATGATCTCAGAACTTCTGGACCTAAAGGATTTTGAGCCCGTCAAGCAGGAGATAAAAGAGACCAGAAAGCTCAGGCGGAAGCAAAAGCGCAAGAAGATCGCCGAAGAAACGATCTGATAAATCATAAGGAAAAACATACTGCCGCTTTACTCGGGCGGCAGTATGTTTTTCTCGTAATAATGTTTGATGATGGATCTTCTCGTAACGATTCCTATAAAGATCCCGCGGTCATCTGTTATCGGAACGAAGTTCGTCTCCATGGATCTTATGATCAGGTCCTCAATAGCGGAGTTGATCGATATCGGCTGGTTCTTGAACTTGTTGAGCGGGACATCGGATAACTTGAAATCCTCTAAACTCTCGATAGCCATCGTGTGCGGCTCTCCACCCTCGCCTTTTACTATGAACCAGAGAAGGTCACCTTCGCTTACTGTTCCGACATAGTGGCCTTCGCGGTCAAGAACCGGAACTGCAGTATATCTGCTGTGGTGCATCTTTTCCAATGCCTGGCGGACAGTAAAGTCCGTATAAAGAACCGTTATTTCCTGCTTAGGACGTGTAAAAAAAGCAATATTCATTAAGCGCCGCCTAAATCCTTATCAATTCTTACCTGGAAAGGTGTTGCGGTAAGACCGTTCTGGGCATGCAGAGGTGTAGGTCCGTATGAGAAGAATGCATATCTTACCTTCGAAGGGAATTCAACGAGCGGGCATGACAACAGGATAGTCTTTCCGTCGAAGTCAACATTTGCTTCAGCAGGGAAAAACTGGCCGTCTTCACCGGCTACTTCAAAGCCCGAGTCATCAGGTCCGAATCCTGCGGTGAGATTCAAGAGCAGGTAATCTCCTCCGAAAGTGATCTCAACGCCTTCACCTCTTCTTGCATCAATGATGAACGGAGATACGGCATCGACTTTTTCGAAACCATATACGAACTTCTCAGCAAGGAGTGCCAGTCTGTCGCCCGGAGTCTTTTTATCTGACGGGAACAGGTTATTGAACTCGCCGCAGTCTACTATTACCGCCATATATACGTTGGGCATGTCAATCGCAACGATCTGCTGCTGCTCACGAAGGAGCGGCCAGGACATGTCATCAAATCCCATATACTTACGGTCTTTTGAAATATACATAGGAAGTTGGCAGAAGATAAACGGCAGCTGGTCATCGAAGAATACGTCACGCCATTCCTTGATCATGGTCTCGAAAACGTGCCCGTACTCAGACTGATGTCCGTCAGTATCTGCCTCACCCTGATAGAAGATAACGCCTCTTAATGTATAAGGTGCGATCCTCAGGATCATGCACTCAAAAGCAGAGCCCGGGTGCCTTGCTGACTTATGTCCGACTGGTGCCGGCCAAGGAGCAGGTCCTAACTTTGCATCTGCTTCAGGATATGTCAGATAGGGGTTTTCCTTGAGTGCTTCAGCAAGCACTTTGTTATATTCAGCGTACTTTTCCTTGTACTCAGCATCAGCCTTGTCATACTCTTCGGGAGTAAGTTCGGAAGCAGCATCATCAAAATCCTTGATATATTGTCTTCCCTCTTTGGTGGAGAGAAGTGATTCCACGCTCTGCCAGTTATCGATGGTAGATCTTGTCGCACAGCACTGGATGATTCCGATCTTTGCATCGAGTCTGGATTCCAGTTCTCTCGCAAAATAGAAAGCTACGGCGCTCATTGCACCACAGGTATCACTGTTGATATCGATCCACTCCGTCTCAGCCTCAGCCTTAGCCTGGGCTTCATTCAAGTGTCCGAAAGAAGGAACCCTGTAAAACCTTATCTCGGTATCGCCGATCTTTGGAATGATGAACTTGGCAAATTCAGATCTGGTCAGCGGATAATCCATGTTTCCGCCGCCTGCAGCGAGCCAGACTTCACCGGCATAAACATCTGAGATCTTGGATACTTCTATATCATCTTCAAAGACTTTGATCTCATAAGGACCACCCGGTTCATCGACCGGTTCCAGGCAGATAAGGAAACTTCCGTCCTGCTCTGTGCCACAGGTACCTGTCGATACCACATCCCCAGCCTTAATGAGGGAGGCTCTTATGACACAGGTCTTATCGCAATAGCCGAACACACGAAGCTCAGCGCCCCACTGGAAGACCATCTTATCTTTGAAAATGCCGTTAAGTTTAATTGCCATACCTTTTTATTATATCAAATTAGTAAATTAAAAGAATGCTTGCCCGGTTGTTCATCATAATTTGAGTATAACGAACGAATATAAAGAAACTGTTAGGCACCGGGTACCAAAGGCTAAACAACTTGTTAATAGTATTTAAATCAGCCGAACATCGTCCTGCAGAAAACAACTGCCTGAACCGCATCGCCGTTAATAGTTATGCTGCCCTGTGCTACTGCCACAACGAAATCCTTGTTGCCGTTTAATACAGCCGCAAATGTCTCTGCATCCGCATCAATATAAAAAGGCGCATTGATATATTCATAAGGAGCAACCTCTGCGATACCATCTTCAACCTTTACATATAACGGCAGATTATCAAGGTTGCCGTTCAATGTAATCTGGGTAGCCGTATCCTGGAGAAAAGACACCTTTTTTGCCTTTTCCTCAACTGCTTTGAAGATGCTGCCGAATCTGGGTTCTACCTTCTTTGCCATGACTGATCACTCCTTTATAAATATTTATTCCTTAATAGATTTGCTCTCGAAAGCCAGGATCCAGGATACCGGTATGGCCTTTGAAGCAAAGTGCAAGAGTTTTTGCGAGAACGGATACGAGAGCATCCTTCTTCCCTTCGCAGAAGCTTTTAATGTTGCTCTTGAGAGCTTAACAGGATCGATAACAAAATTCTTACGCCAATCTGTAAAGTTTGTCTCTCTTCCGTCAGTCGCCCTTCTCTGGAAATCCGTGGCAACAGGGCCGGGGCATACGACCAAAACATCGATTCCCTTAGGCTTAAGCTCGATGGACATTGCTCTAGAAAAAGAGATCACATAAGACTTACTCGCCGCATAGCAAGCAAATCCGGGCTGCGGCAAAAAGCCTGCAGACGAACCGATATTTATTATCTTGGAATGTGTGCGTCCTTGTGGCTCCATGTAAGGCACAGTTATCCTTATCATTTCGCTTAAGGCCTCGCAGTTAATCTTTACTGTATCGCCCAAAGCCTTGGCAGGCTTATCTGCCATTGGACCTTTTACGCCCATGCCGGCAGAATTTATCAGAAGACCTACTTTGGGTTCTTCTGCTTTTAACTTATCTTCAATTGTTTGGATGCCTGAATCAGATGCGAGATCTGCAACAACCGGAACGATCTTTCCGCCTCCTATGGACGAAGCCAGCTCATTAAGCGCATCACCTCGTCTTGCAACCGCCCATATCTCATCAAAAGGAGTCTTGAAAAATTCACCGCTATCATTAGCAAGGAGCTCAATAAAAGCCTTTCCTATGCCTGATGAAGCACCGGTTATGATTGCGATTCTCTGGTACATTAAGCTTCTCCCCTTAGAGAAAGTTCCGTACCTTTAATAATACACTTTATAAAAATTATTAAAAGAGAATGTCCTTGAAGCAGACCCTCTGCTTATTGTTATCGTAATCAAAGCAGTGTCTGGATCCGCCGGCACACCACTTCTCCCATTCGCATTTCCTGCAGTCTTCGCAAAGATTGGACAGGGGCTGTCTGAATACCTGGAAGCGGTTAAACCATACGTCGCTGAACTTATCCTTATAGATATTTCCCTGAACGAACTCAGGTCTTTCCTCAATATCAAGGCAGGCTGTAATATCGCCGTTGACTCTTATTGCCGCAGTATGGGTTCCGGCACCGCAGTAGAAGAACCAATCTCTTACTTCTCTTTCAAATTCAAGACCTAAAAAATGGGAACATCCGTAGTTTACAGGTATTCCCTGCTCTCTCTTTTCTCTTATGAAATTAAAGATATATCTCTGGTCATCAGGCGTAAGGAGCATGTCAGGGTAATCCAATGCCCTTCCCATCGGCTCGATACCTATTACTCTCCATGAATCTAGATCGATCTTATCCAGGATCTCATAGAGCTCATCTAACTCGCCTATGTTCTTGTGGTTAACAACAGTTGTTACCTGGATATGCTTGAAAGCCTTACGGTCAATGAGGTTCTGGATTCCCTCCATCGCCCTGTCGTAGCCGCCTTTGATGCCTCTCTGCCTGTCATGCGTATCACGGAGACCGTCGATGCTGACAGATACAGTGCCCATCTTTACTCTTGCGAGCATGTCGGCAACGTCTTTGGTAATAAGGGTTGCATTTGTGGTCATGCCCCAATGGAAGCCCTGATCTACCGCATAGCCCAGAAGTTCTTCAAAATCAGGATAAAGGAGCGGCTCTCCGCCCGTTATGCAGAGCTGTACATCCTTAAGATCAAAGTGCTCCTTTACATCATCTAAAACCGCCTTGAAAGCTTCCTTGTCGGGTCCATGGCCTAAACCGGGCTCGCAGGAACTGCCGCAATGAAAACACTTCGAGTTGCAGCTTCTGGTAAGTTCAAAAAACAGGTAGATCAGCTCAGGCTTCTTAAACAGCCTGGCTCTCATCTCGGCTTTCTGGTCAAGATAAGCCTTTTTAGCTTCAATTATATCCACGTTAAATTATCAGTTATCAAAATCTTCCGGAGGTCCGTAAACAACAGTTTCATTTCCGTCAGGTTCGTCATATTCTCCCGGAGGAGGTCCGTATACATCTACTTCAGGTCCGTCCAGAGTCTCATCCGGCGGAGGTCCGTAAACGCCGACTTCGTTGTTATTATCACCATCAGGCTTAGTGCCGGGCAAAGTATCCTTTGTCTCGTCATTAGTTTCAGCAGAAGTTATTGAAGTATCCGGCGGAGGTCCGTAGACATTCGTCTCACGCGGATTCGGAGGTCCGTAGACGCACGCTTCAACTGCTAAGCTCAAAGCACCGATGCTTGCTGCAATCGCTGCAAATGTTAACGGCTTTTTCGATCTTTTCATCGGTTCATAACCTCCTGATCAATCTCAGCTGATATCCTGCTTATCTTCTTCTGACGGATTCTTATCTCCGTCAAGTCCCCTAAATCCTGCCATAGGTCTTGCAGCTGTAGGAGCAGCCTTAGCATTCGGATCCATGATCGAAGGTCTCTGGCCTTCCAATGCTGCGCCCATTGCAGGTGCGGTCCTGTTCTTATTAGGATCACGTTCTTCATCAACTATAGCAGAAGGTCTTACAATTCCGCCATAAGCAGAAACGTGTCCGTCCTGTTCAGCTGATCCGTCGCGTCCTGTCGTAGCTCTCTTGAAGAATGCTGACTTATGAGTCTTGGCTGAATCGGCAATGCTCGTATAAGCGGACTTTGCCTTTTCTTCAGCAGCCTTCTTAGCCTCTTGTTCTTCGATGCGCTTCTGTTCTTCGCGCTCTCTTGCTTCTCTTGCTTCGTCACTTTCCTTGAAAGCGGAAACTCTTGCCATTGCAGGTGAAGCCCAAACCGGTGCTCTGCCGGAATTGTTATGTGTGTTGCCTGCAAGAATGCTTCCTAACTGGTTAGAATTGGAAGAAGACTTTGCCTTTTCCTTTGAAATCGAAGGTCCGGAAATGTTTGTTGATGCGGAAGCGCCTACGCCGGAAGAAGAGCCACTCTTAAATGACATGAGAGGATTGCTCTTGATCTCGCTGACCTTGGAGCTTTCCTTGGCCTCGGATACCTTCTCCTTCTTGCTGTCGAGCATCTTGTCATAACCTTCAGCAGAAGCCAAAGCGGAAATGCCCGGAGCCACAGTATTCTCGGATGTAGCCAATGTGTTTCTGAAGAATGCGGAAGTCTTTGCCTGAGCCTTAGCTCTCTCTGCTCTGGCTTCTCTTGCTGCATCAGCAGCCTCTCTGGCCTTCTGAGCTTCAGCGAGCTTAGCCTCTGCAGCAGCCTTTGCCTCTTCAGCTGCCTTAGCAGCTTCTTCAGCGGCCTTCTTTGCGCGCTCTGCTGCCAAAGCTTCTTCTGCAGCCTTTTTAGCCTCTTCCTGCTTAACTAACTCAGCTGCTCTTGCAGCCTCCTCAGCCGCCTTTCTTGTTTCTTCGGCAATTCTTGCTTCCTCAGCTTTCTTAGCTTCTGCGGCACGTCTTACTTCTTCAGCCTTCCTAGCCGCCTCGGCCTTTCTGAGTTCATCTGCCTTTCTTGCTTCTTCAGCTTTTCTCATCTGCTCGGCAATTCTTGCTTCTTCGGCACGTCTTGCTTCCTGAGCCTTCTTGGCTTCCTCGATCCTTGCTTTCTCAGCTTCTTTCAAAGCTTCCTGGATCTTTCTTGCTTCTTCAGCCTTAGCCTCTGCCTCCGCCTTTGCGATGGCTGCGAGTCTTATTGCCTCTTCAGCCTTTCTCTGTTCTTCTAATCTTGCACGCTCAGCGGCTTCAGCTGCTTCCTTGGCTTTTCTGGCATCTTCAGCCTTCCTTGCCTCTTCTACCTTTCTGGCTTCTTCGGCACGCCTTGCTTCTTCAGCCTTCCTTGCTTCTTCAGCCTGTCTTGCTTCCTCAGCAGCTTTCTTTTCAGCTTCAGCTCTCTTGGCTTCAGCATTCTTTCTTATCTCTTCAACTCTTGCAGCCTGAGCAGCTCTTCTCTCCTCAAGGAGCTTAGCAGCCTTCTCGCGCTCAGCCTTCTGCTCGGGTGTAAGTTCGTTCTTCGGACGCTTGATAGGCTCAGTCTTCTTTTCATCCTTAACTGCGGCAGCTACAACAGCTGTTCCTGCCAAAGCAGCAGGAGTTACAGCAGGAGTAACTGCGCTCTTGAAAGGTGATACAGCCGAAGGATCAGCAGAAGGAAGTGTTCCGGGAACCTTTGAAGGCTTGAAAATATCCTTCATTGCTGAATTCTGCATGCTGCGGTTAACTCTCGGCAGACCGCCTACGATGCTTGTCTGTGATCCGACAGTGCCCTGTGCTACATCAGCTTCAGGCTTCGCTGTCTTTTCTGCTACAGCTGTTGTGCTTGCAGGCTTAAACAGATTGCCGAATGCTGGCTTCTTATCTGCTGTGTTAGCAGGCTTGAAAGCATTCTTAGCTGCATGATCCTGAATAGGCTTAGCTGCCTCAGTCTTGGCTGCTGTTGTTCCGGCAGACTTAAATGCACTGTTTACAGGCTTTGTTACAGCAGGTTTAGCTGCCGTTGTGCCTGCAGGCTTAAATGCGCCGGTTGCTGCAGGAGCGCTTGCCTCGGGCTTAGCTGCTGTAGCAACGGCAGGCTTAAATGCACTATTGATAGGCTTCTGAGCTGAAGGCTTGGATTCAAGCCTGTTATCAGTTCTCATAGCATTCTTCATTGCATTGTTCTGAGCAACGGCATTAACATTCGTCTGGATTCCGGAAGCGTTTGTTGGCTTAAACGGAGATGACGGCTTGTTATTTATTGTTCTTGCAGTTGCTGTTGTTCCTGCGGCACCGCCCAAAGCTGTCTTTGCCTGTCCTTGAGCCGATGCAGTAGCAGACCTGTTAAATGCGTTACTCTTCATTGCGGGTTTCTCTGCAGGCTTAGCAACAGGCCTTAAATTGCTGTGATACTTGCTGTCTGTTGTAGCCTTAGGAGATTCTACTGAACGGTCTGAAGGGAGCTTCATGGGACCCTTCTGCTGTGCAGGCTTTGCTTCAGTACCCGGTGCCGGTTTAAAAGGATTGATCTCGCCTGCTTCCATGGCCTTAAGCTCCTTCATTGCTGTAGCTGTATTAAAACTTCTGCTTGAGTTAGCAGATGTTGCCGGCGTGCTTGCCGAAGTCATTTTCTTAACCGGTCCGAGATAGCCAAACTTGTCAGCAATAAACGGAACGCCCGGAATGAACGCGATTGCAAGGTCTACGCCTTCCAATTCTTCCTTATCCTTAAGGTACTTATATCTCGCGATGAATGCACCTGCAGCGAGGACAAGAAGGATGATCCAGAGCCAGAAAGGACCTGTAGGACCCTTCTTCTTTCCTGTTGCTGCAAGAGCAGCGATGACAGGCGTAGGTGTCGGAGTAGGAGTAGGTGTGCCATCTCCTGTCTCTGTATTTCCTGAATCATTAGATGTTGTCGTTGTTGTAGTTGCATCCGGATCGGATTCGCTGATGAATGCAGCTGCACCACCTGCAACAGTCTCATTCGGATCTGTTGTAGTTACAGTAGTGGTTGTAGTTGTAGTGTCGATAATTGTCTCTGTAGGCGTAGGTGCCTCAGTCTCAACAGGTGCCGTAGTTGCCGTCGGCTTAGGAGCCTTTGTATTAGTAGGCTTAGGCGCCTTAGTCGGTGCCTTAGTCGGTGCCTTCGTATTAGTAGGAACCGGTGTATGTGTCGGAACAGGCGTGTTGGTAGCCTTCTTTGTAGGTGTAGCCGTTGCCTTCTTCGTAGGTGTTGCCGTTGCCTTCTTCGTAGGTGTAGCAGTCGCCTTCTTTGTAGGTGTAGCTGTTGCCTTCTTCGTAGGTGTAGCTGTTGCCTTCTTCGTAGGTGTAGCTGTCGCCTTCTTCGTAGGTGTTGCTGTCGCTTTCTTCGTAGGTGTTGCCGTAGCCTTCTTTGTAGGTGTAGCTGTAGCCTTCTTCGTAGGTGTTGCTGTAGCCTTCTTTGTAGGTGTTGCCGTAGCCTTCTTTGTAGGTGTAGCTGTAGCCTTCTTTGTAGGCTTAGGTGTATTGGTATTTGTAGGCTTAGGTGTAGGGGTGTTTGTAGCGGTCGGCTTAGGGGGATCTGTAGGCTTGGGCGTAGGAGTTACATGAATATCCTTACTGACAACCTTAACCTTCAGCGGATCGGGAAGATCTGTACCATTGACTGAAATGTAATAATTTCCATTAGGTTTTCCACCCCAACCATTAAATTGAACCTTACATTTCTGTTCGCCATCAGATATTATTTTTACGGGACCTGAACAGGACAGATTTGCCGAACAATTAAACTCGAAAATGATGGTTACATAACCTTTGCCAAAATCTTCAATAACAACATTAAATCCGCCTTCATCTCCCCAGGATTTTGCGTTTTTTACTTCTACCGTTCCGGCAGTACCAGCTGCCTGAACATCCTGAACATCAACAAATTGCAATGCAAAAGAAAATCCGATAAGCACGCATAAAAGCATACATATCGATTTGATCGAGAAGCGACCCGAATAGCTACCCGTCATCAATATTTACCTCCAAAAACAAGCACACATATCTCCTAATATAAATAAAAGAAGATACTAAAATTATACTAGCAAATAGCTAGTGTTTTCAAGAGTTCAATAATGGCGGAAATGTGAAGGAACTAAGGCTTTTCGGCCTTTTCTTCTTTGTTCTGTTCGAGTACCTCTTCGTTAGGTAAAAAACCTTTGACAACCTCTGTTGCGGCAGGAATAATTGCCTCTTCACCTGACTTCAAAATATCAGGTTTCTCGGCCTGTACTTCGGCGGGACTGACGATCTCTGCATTGGAGACTTCGGTTCCAATCTGGGGCCTGATTGCTTCACTGTAAGTTTCGTCTTCAACAGGAGCATCATCGCTGATCTCGACTCTGGCTGCCGTAGGACGCTTTAATGCTGTCGGCTTGACCTTCTGGGCAGGAGCTTCAGTGATCTTAACCTCCGAAGGAGCTGCAGAGTCCATTACGAGGGCGGGCGTTTCAGCCTCTTTGCCTACTTCGTTCGAATCGAGTTCTTTTCTCTGCTGCTGGCGGGCCTCAAGAGTATTGGAATAAACGGGTCTTATAGGAGCCGTATTGGATTTCTGCAGATAGCCGTTGATGATGATCTGTTCTTTTGCCTTGTCGATCTCTTCAGCCTTTTTGGATGAGATGCCGAGAGAACCAAAGACTTCCCTAGCTTCTTTTTCTTCTCTTTGGGCTTCGCTCTTGCCTCCGAGAAGAGTATTCTTTGAAGCTGCTTCGTCTTCTGCTTTTTTCTTGGGATCTCTGGTATCGCGCTTTATCTGGCGGATCTTTTTCTTTTCGTTCTTACGGTTTAAGACCTCTACACGGTTTACGACCTGCTCTGCTTTCCAGGCGGTATCGATCTCATCGTCGAGCTTTTCCTTGCGCTTATCTCTTATGTGGATGATTACGGTCGCGATGATAAGGCCAATGATGACACATACGGCTATTCCGATAACAAACGGTGTAAGCTGGCTGTTGTCTTCAAACATATTAGCCATGTAGATATACTGCATGTTAATTATCCTCCTGCGCACCGTCCGGCTGGCTGCCGGTCTTGGCAACATCTGCTTTATCAGTAATTACAGTTATAGCCTCAAGTTCATTAGGATCGAGAGGCACTACCTGTTCTCCGGCTTTTCTGGCATCTGACCTCTTCTTCAAAAAGATCGTAAGTGCCACGATGCCGCCAATCAGTACTACTGCTATTATAACAACTACGACGAGAACAGTTGAGGCTTTTCTGATCATTAAAGAGGCAAGATCCGAATTTGAATCGTCTTCATAGATTACGCCTCCGCATGTTGTCCCGACCGTCTCTTCAGTTGGTTCTTCGATAGAATCCTCGCTCGAAGTATTGGACTTGGGCTTTACCGGTGCGGGTGTAATTATAACACCATCGTATTCACCTAAAGCAATTCCGTTTACACCAAGGGGCACAGCGTGATCAAGGCCTATGAACTTGCCGTTCTCATTCTTCCAGAGGACCTCTTTTACGAAGTTATATTTCTCTTCATCCCATGTCTTGAAGTCGTCCTTTACAAGGCCGCCGGTATCACCGGAATTGGCATTAAAGCACCAGAAAGTATGGTGGAGATGGCGCTCAGCAATAAGCTGTCTGAAGTATTCCATCCACTTCAGATTATCGCCTTCCATGAAGCCGCCCCACTCACCTACGAAGATGGGCGCGATGTCTTCTTCCGCGATATAGAGCCAGTAGTCGTGCCATGCATCCTTATAGAGCGATTCATATGTGAAACCGCCCTTGAACCAGGGCTGTTCGTAGACTCTCGGACCGTAATCGTGAGGCGAATAAACGATCTGTTTGTTGCGTTCAGGACTGCCGAAATCTATCGGATAATCCTTGACTCCCATGAGGTTTGCGCCCCACCAGGTATTGTAGTAATCGTTATCGTCGTCTTTGGAAACGAAGTTGTTCGCCTTGATGTCTTTAGGATAGATCTGGATGCCTTCGATAATGATGAGAGCATTTGGATTCTTATCCAGAACGGCATTGCCGGCAATCTGTGCGACCCACTTCCAGTTGTCCATATCGTCTGAATTGTTCCAAATGGCATGAGGTGTCTCCGAAGCTTTTCCGTGAGGCTCATTCTTTAAGTCGTAACCGATAATGGTGTCGTTATTCTTATATCTGTCAGCGATCCAAGAGAGCGAATCGACAAAGTGAACGACGGTCATGTCTTCCCTGTACCAGACGGGGTGGTTATGGCCTGACGCATCGGTCTTTACAGTGTGGATATCGATTATAACCTTCATGCCGTTCTTCTCGCAGAGTGAGAGAACGTAATCGAAGATCTCAAGGGAATTCATCGAATTCAGTTCTTCGTTATAAGCGTTGTTGTAATTGGCTCTGGGGTATTCACCATTCTTCCATTGGAGCAGGAGTTCGGCGCTCATAGGAACTCTTAAGACGTTAAATCCCCTGTCTGCGATCGCCTTGATCGTGTCCTTGAGATTGCAGTTCCAGACGCCGTCGAACAGATTGGTTCCGGTGTTATAGCCGAACCAGTTGCAGCCGGTAAGCCATACTTCCTTTCCGTCCTTGTCAACTATGTGTGAGCCTTCTGTGGTAAGCCAGTCGTCACCTTCAACACCCTTCGTGTTGCGCGCGGGATCGGGATTATTCGCAGGCTCTGTAGCAGCAGTTGTGCCCGATGTCTGGGACGCTGTTGTGGCCTGTGTCTCATTAACGCTGCCGGACTCGCCGTCGCCTGAGACAGAGACCAGTTTAGCTGAATTTACATCGCTTCCCGTGACCTGTATGCCGACTTTGTTATCGAATCCCCAGCTGTTCTGACCTGTCGAAGAACACTTTGCGGTGACCTGGTTTCCCTTGATCGCATATGAGTCAAAGCCCCATCCTGTAGCTGAATCGATCTTGCCCGAAAACTCGGCTACTACGGTGATGTTCTTATAGCCCGAACACCCTGACAGCTGGATCTCCAGCTGTCCGCCTGAGCCCCAGCAATTAGATGTGGCATTGCCTGAAGGAGCCGCCGAAGACGTCATCGGCAGAACGGTAAAAACAAATACAAATGAAATAAAAAGCAGAAGGATCTTCTGCCCTATTTTGCGGTGCATATTAAGCCTCCATTAGAGTTCAATCTCAGCTTTTCTGCCCGAAGGCTTATACTGCTCGTACTTGATGCCTGCAGCATCGAGCATTTTTCGAGCTGCCTTGGAAGCATCAGTATCGTGATACTTGTCATCGAAATATACGACTCTTGCAACGCGCTTCTGGATCAAGGCCTTGGTGCATTCGTTGCAGGGGAAAAGCGTAACATAAACCGTGGAACCTGCAAGGTTTCCTTCCTTGGAATTAAGGATCGCATTGAGTTCGGCATGAGCGACGAACGCATACTTTGTGTCGAGCATTCCGCCGGATCTTGCCCAGGGGAATTCCTCGTCATCACAGCCTATCGGGAAGCCGTTATAACCGACGGATAAGATGTAGTTATCCTTGTCGACGATGCATGCGCCAACCTGAGTGGATGGGTCCTTGCTCCTCATTGAAGCAAGCTTTGCAACGCCCATAAAGTATTCGTCCCAGCTGATGTAATCAGTTCTCTTGTCGCTCATAAGAGGCCTCCGGAATATTAAATAAAAGCACCCTTAATTCTATCTGAACTAAGGGCGCGTAGCAACAAATCAGTCAAAATATCAACCGGCGGATCTTAATCCCTGCTGCAATTCATGACGAGGCTCTCGACTAAGTCTTCGTAGGATACTCCGTCTGCCTTTGCAGCCTCAGGGAGAAGTGATGTGTTGGTCATGCCCGGAAGATTATTTGCCTCGATGAACCAGAACTCATGATTTGCGTCATCGTACATCATGTCGACTCTGCCATACTGGGTCATTCTAAGGAGCTTAAAGATCTTAAGCGCGATCTTCTGACACTTCTTGTAGTCTTCCTCATCGATCTGCGCAGGACATACATGTGTCGTAAGACCGTCCTGATACTTGTTCTTATAGTCGTAGAAACCCTCATGAGGGATGATCTCCGTAATAGGAAGCGCCTTGTCGTTGACTATAGAGATAGTGATCTCACGGGCCTTTATAAACTTCTCGATAAGGATCTTCTGGTGGTAAGAAGCTGCATAATCGATAGCTGCTTCGTATTCGTCCTGTGACTTAACGATGGATACACCGCAGGAAGAACCGTTGCCGATAGGCTTAACAACACAGGGGAGTCCGATCTCTTTTAATACTCTGTCGAAAGTCAGTTTTTCGGGAACGTCTACGATCCAGTCTGCCGTAAGATAACCTGCAGCTCTTGCAAGAGACTTGGAGAGGTCCTTATCCATTGCGATTGCGCATCCCATGTAATCGCAGCCTGTATATGCAATGTCGAAAGCATCCAGAAGTGCCTGGACCTGGCCGTTTTCGCCGTGGCTTCCGTGAAGACCGAGAAATACCTTGTCCGCGAATTTGCACATTTCAATAACTCTGGGGCCTACCCAGCTCTTTCTTCCGCCATGCTGTCTGATGATCTCATCGAGATCAGGCTCAGTCTCAGGAATTGTATAGGAAAACGGATTTACCGTGCCTCTTCTGAAATATGTCTCGCAAGGGTAGTTAGTCTCAATGCCGTCGTAGAGATCGACCAGTGCGACTTCGTGTCCTTTTGAGAGCAGAGCATTGGCTATCAGGCTCGCTGATTTGAGTGATACGTCTCTTTCCGGCGACAGGCCGCCGCCAAGAACAGTAATTTTCATACAAATTCCCCTTTTATTGCAAAAACTAGACAAATTATACTCTTTTTCGAGCGTGGTCTTCACCGATACTTATAAATTGCCACATGTTTGTAAAAAGAGTAAAAAGATAAGTTGTGATAATATTAGTTAGATATTTAAAATAAGGGGATTTATATGCTCGCTATTTTGTATTTGTTGTTAAGCGCCGTGTTCGGCATTTGTTTTGTCGGACTTTGCGTACCGGATGTCCGCAGATTGTATATTGCCTGCAGCCCTACGGCTAAGGCGATCGCTCATATTCCGAACACCTTGTTCACCGTCCCTGCCGGAATCGTTACAGGTATGATGTGTGTTCCTTTCTTCAACTATTATGTGACTTTAGGTCTTACATATGTTTTAAACAGCGGCGAACTCTGCATGAAGATCGGCGTTCTTATCACATTCGCCTTCTTCATCTGGATGATCTTAACATGCCTCATCCTGATCAACCGCAAGAGGATCAAGAGAGAAGAACTTAATACTGCAGGCTCAACAAAGCTCGACGAATACAGATCCAATATCCTTGATGCCGTTTACTATGGAATAGTTATTGTTGCACTCACAGCAACTGCTACTTTCCTTATGTTCTACACATACAGGATCAGCAACGGCCAGCTTATGAGCGGCTATTCAACATTCTCTGACCTGTCGCCCCACACCGCTATGGTATCTTCATTCGGTAAGGGCTTTAACTTCCCTACACAGTACATGCACTTCTCCGGTGACGGAATCAAGTATCACTTTTTCTTCTATTTCCTCGCCGGTATGCTCGAATATCTGGGACTTCCGATCGACTATGCGATCAATCTTCCTTCTGTAATCGCAATGGTATGCGCCCTCATTCTCCTTGGCCTTCTCGCTGTTCTCATCAGCTCCAGAAGAGCAGCTTTTGCAGTGGCACCGGTTCTCGTCTTCTTCAGAAGCTCACTTAACGCATTCGTTCATTTAAAAGAACTCATGGCTCAGGGCAATACAATGCAGCAGGCTGTTAAGGCTATCCTCGCATTTGACCAGTGGTATAAAGTTACCGATTACGACGACTGGGGAATCTGGGCTATCAATGTATATCCGAACCAGAGACACCTTATGCTCGGCGTTGCGGTCATCATCATCATGGTAATCCTCTTCTTGCCTTTCGTAAGAAGACTCGGAATATCAGTTTCCCGTGCCGAGGATTTCGGTGCCGGCGTTAAGGCTTTCGCATTCTCAAAGAATGCATGGCTTACCAGATCAGGGGATCCTCTCTATCCTGTATCGATCGGATTCCTTGCATGCGTTCTTGTAAGCATCATGCCTTATTTCCACGGTTCATGCCTTATCGCACTTCTCCTGGTGCTCTTCGGCATGGCAATATTCTCCGAGAGCAGGCTCATCTATCTCGTAGTCGCTATTTTCGCCGTAGGTTCATCTTATGCACAGACATTGGCATTCTCCGGCGGATACAATAACGTGGTATCTTTCAAGTTCGCTCCCGGATTTATCCTTGAAAATCCTTCATTCGCTACAATTGCCCGTTATCTGTTTATCGTAACCGGATTTACCCTGATCCTCGCATTCATCTATGCAGTTACGGTTCTCGTACTCGACATAATCAAGAAGAAGCCTATTCACCGTCTTCTTTTGTTCATCTGCGCACTGAATCCTATGATCTTTGCTTTTCTTTTCCAGGTAACATTGGAAAAGCTCGCAAACCACAAGTTCATCCAGGTATCCCTTATCCTCGTAGATGTATTCGTTGCAGCGCTTATCGCTAACCTCCTCTACATTCCTTTTAAGGTCAGGAAGGCTTCTGCAGCCGAAGAAGAAACAACGGCTTCTGATAACGAAGAAAACGATGTAGTCGATGCAGAATCTGATGACGGCGACCTCGCAGTAACCGCTATCTCCGCAAATGCAGGCGTAAGAACTCCTGTTCTTTCTGCAGGCAGCGCTTTCAGTGACATTATTGAAGACGATAAGAAAGACGAAGATGCAATCGATATCGAAGCTATGGATTCACATACAGGTATCGATGCTGACGTAACAAGCCTTGGCGGTGCTGAAGATACTTCTGCTAAGGAAAAGGAAGAAAAAGAACCTGAACTTCTTTTCGGTGACGAGAAGGAAGAAGAACCTGAAAAGGCTGAAGAAACTTCTGAAGATAAAGCTGAAGAATCCGCTGAAGAGACAGAAGATAAGCCTGCTGAGGAGACTTCTGAAGAAGCATCCGAAGAAAAGGCTGAGGAAAAGCCTGAGGAAGAAAAGGTTTCTGAGACTGAAGAATCTGCTGATAACGAGACTGACGACACTGAGGCAAAGGCCGGCGTTGAGGCTCTGGCTGCGCTCTTCGGTGAAGAAGTCAAGCCTTCTGCCGAAGAAGAAAAGAAGGACGAAGCAGAAGAAGATAATAATTCTGATGACGAAGAAATCTCTGATGCTGACGATTCAGACGAAGCTCTGAAGGAATCAACAAAGGAACCTGCTCACGCTGCGGTCCGTCCGGGCAATGAGATTTTTAATTCGATCAAGTTCGGCGAAGACGAGCCTGATGATGCTGACGACGGCAATGTCATGATCCAGTCTTCTGATGAAGAGATCAATGTTGTAGAAGCTGATGCACTTATCTCCAAGGAAGACTTGAATTCTTCTTTGAAGCACGAGCCCATTAAGAAAAAGAAGGAAAAGGGTCTCCCTCTTGCTGCCTGGATTGCATTGGAGATCGCAGGCTGTATCCTCGCTGTTGCCCTCATGATCCCTCTTACTGCAACAGGTATCAGCGAATGGGCAACATACATCAACCTCAATAAAGGATATGTATCAGCGAATATCAACTCGCCTCTTACAAAGTGGGTAATGGATAATACCGATCCTTCCGACGTATTCCTTACTTCCCGCTGGTCTATGAACCGTTTCATCCTCGCAGGACGTCCTATGTACTACGGCTGGCCTTACTATGCATGGTCCGCAGGTCATGACACCTACACGAGAGAGACTATCTATCTGTGGCTTATCTCAGGATGCGGCGATGATATCGAAGAGTTTACAAGATACTGCAAAGAGCGCCATATCAAGTACCTGATCGTTGACCAGGAACTCATTGATACCGAATTCGATAACGGAGTCAGATTTAACAAGGAATTCGTTGAGAAGAACTTCACACAGGCAGCACACTTCGCAGAGGAAGATACAACCATCTACAAGATCTATTAAGAAATAGTCGGATGAGTCTTGTGATACTCGTTCTTGATCTCGTACATCATGACGTCAGCTTCTTCAACATAGTCGTTGACCGTCTTTGATGATGCGGGATCAGTAAGAACGTATCCTACGCTTATAGAGAACTTGAACGGGTTTACACCGGTGATGTTCTCCCTGTCAATGTAGGCAACCATGTTGAGTTTGAACTGCTCGGCATATTCTTTTGTGGCATTCGCAGCGATAACCAGGAATTCGTCACCACCGTAACGGATTCCGATCGCATTGTCTTCACCGATGCACTTCTTTATGGCATCTGCCACTATGTTGATCGCCCTGTCTCCGGATGCGTGTCCGTAGTGGTCGTTGATCTTTTTCATGTGGTTGATATCGGCGAACATGATCATTGCCTGTTTGCCGTTCTCTTTGCTCTCTTCAACGATCGGAATCGCATGGCTTACGAAGCAGAATCTGTTATAAAGACCTGTCATCGGATCTTTGTCATAGAGGAAACGGAGTTCCTTGTTGACCATCTCCAAGCGCATGTTGATACGGAGTTCCATGAAGGAGTGCTCCAACTTTTCGAGATATTCATAAATACGGAAAGCTTCATCGATAATGTATGTTCCGTCTCTGAAAACGACATAGCCGTAGTTATACTGCTCGTTGTGCAGAGGATAATAGAAATAGATATGCTGCTCTCCCTCAGTCTTTATAAAACCGGGGATCTTAAGTCTCTTATCTATTCCTTCTTCGGTGATCTTGCCGCCCGACATAGCGACTGCGGTATCAAAAGCAGTGTTGTAGCAGTCTTTCAGGACTTCCTCGTCCGGTGATGAGAGATCATCGTAGTAATCCTTGTTGAGCATGATGTAGTAATCTCCGCCGATATATTCGTGGTTCTCGGCGTAGAAAGCTCTCAAGGTATTCTTCATGTCCTCATATCCGTCAGACTCAAGGATCTTCGTACGCTCCGAACGCATGAAGCGGTTAAAGAAGTCAGCCTGCTTACTCTTGGCATGAATATTTCTGCAGTAATTTCTCCTGCCTATATCGAAAATGCTGTTTGCTTCAAGATTGCATCCGCAGCTCTCTCCTACTACGAGATTTGATGCCACGGAAGTAATTGTGCTGTCGCTTACGCCTTCAATCTCATCGTAAAGGATCTTGCAGGCGTTATATCCGACCGTTACGTAATCCTGGTCTACTGTCGTCATTGCAGGATAGGAAACGCGGCCCTCACCGATGTTATCGAAACCGGTAACTATTACGTCCTGAGGAAGCTCGTAGCCTAAGTCACGGAGCTCGCAGCTTACTGCGAGTGCCATGATGTCATTGGCGCATATGATCGCGTCAGGAAGGCCCTCAGGCCTCTGTGCAAGTTCATGTGTAATGGCAATTGCAGTTTCATTTACCCAGTTGCCGTAATAGACATCTTTATCTTCCAGTTTGAGGCCGTGCTTTTGCAGTATTTCGCAGACGACATTATATCTCTCGATCGTATCTACATGATCCCTGGTACCGCCGATGTAAACAACATGCTTCACGTCATGAACTGTGATAAGGTGCTCAACAAGATCTCTCATGCCATCTTCGTTGTTGATATCGACATTCGGAATGCCTTCGAAAGGCATACCGATACTAACTACCGGGAGCCCCTTTTCCTTGGCTTCGCGGCAACAACGCTCTGCGAGCGCCGGATTATTGAGGATGCCTGAGAAAACGATCAGGCCGTCATATTCTTCGAGCTTTGCAAGCTGGTAAATATTGAACTGGCCGATGTTGAATGTTGGCTTTTCGTTGCTGGCTGCAAAGCCGATATAGAAGTGGGTATCGAAATCCTTGATCGCAGCATACTTTTTAATACCCTCAATCGCCTTGAGGGAAATACTTCCGTTATAACCGTTAGAGTATATTGCGATCCTGTGCTTCATCGGGTTTGATATCCTAAAACTCCTACCTGATTGATATTATATATCTCCATTTTTCCATTTAATACAGGATAATGATACGAATGTAAAAATTTTCAGATAATAAAATCCTATTAGCGTTGCCTTTTTCGCGTTCATCGAAAAAGGGTTGCCTCATATGAGACAACCCTTTTATTAACTGATCAATCAGACTTAAATTACTTTACGTCGTTGAAGCCTTCTCTTGCAGCATATGTTGTGTGCAGGAGCTCGTGAGCCTTGTGTGAGTTAGGCTCGCCGAGATACTTCTCGTAGAGTTCAACGATCTGAGGATTCTTGTGTGACTGACGGAGAACCTGACGCTCATCCTCGGAATAGAGTGCCTGAGCTCTCTTTTCCTTGTATGTGTCGAGGATATCGTCTGCCTCATTAGGCATGAAGCAAGGACGTACGTAAGGCTGACCACCACCGTTGATACAACCACCGGGGCAGCCCATGATCTCGATGAACTGATACTTTGACTTGCCTTCGCGGATCTCGTCGAGAAGAACCTTAGCGCTCTTCATGCCGGAAGCGATAGCAACGTTAACTGTTGTACCGTTGATGTCGAGAGAAGCCTCACGGATACCAGCGTCGTGACCACGAACAGCCTTGATCTCGATAGGCTCGCATTCCTTACCTGTGAGCTTGAAGTAAACAGTTCTGAGAGCTGCTTCCATAACGCCGCCTGTTACACCGAAGATAACAGCTGCGCCTGTGTAATCGCCCATGATATCCTGATCCCACTCCTCATCAGGGAGACGGTTGAACATGATACCTGCACGGCGGATCATTCTTGCGAGCTCACGTGTTGTGAGAACTGCGTCTACATCAGGATAGCCGTTTGTAACGAGCTGCTCTCTTTCCTTCTCGAACTTCTTAGCTACGCAAGGCATGATGGATACAACGAAGATATCCTTAGGATCGATGCCCTTCTCCTGTGCCCAGTAAGACTTGATTACTGCGCCCTGCATCTCGTGAGGAGACTTGCAGGAAGAAAGGTGAGGAAGGAGATCGCCGTAGTTGTACTCAGCGTAGTTGATCCATCCGGGTGAGCAGGATGTGATCATAGGGAGAACGCCGCCGTTCTGGAGACGTCCGAGGAGCTCTGTGCCCTCTTCCATGATCGTAAGGTCTGCACCGAAGTTAACGTCATAAACTCTCTCGAAGCCGAGTCTTCTCAAAGCTGCGATCATCTTGCCTGTGCAAGGTGTTCCAACAGGATTGTCGAACTCTTCGCCGATTGCTGCACGAACTGCAGGAGCTGCCTGAACGATAACGTGCTTGCCGGCCTTGAAAGCTGCATCAACCTTGTCGATCTCAGAGTGTTCCATAAGAGCGCCTGTAGGACATACGTTGACGCACTGGCCGCACTGGATACAAGGAGAATCTGCAAAGCTTCTGTTTTCTGCAGGTGATACGAATGTTGCGAAGCCACGGTTTTCGAAACCTAAGATTCCCATACCGTGAGCGTTGGAGCAACGAGCAATACAACGGCCGCAGAGGATACACTTGGATGTATCACGGATAAGTCCGGGAGCCAATGTATCAATGTGTGTCTCAGAGTGAACGCCCTGGAAAGCATCTTCTCTTGCACCTGTGATCTGAGCTACGTGGAGGAGCTCGCACTGGCCGTTCTTATCGCACTGCTGGCAGTTCTTATTGTGATTGGAGAGCATAAGCTCTACCGATCTTCTACGAGCCTGAACAGCTGCAGGAGAAGAAATCTTGATCTCCATACCCTCAGCTACAGGATATACGCAGGATGCAACGAGTCCTCTTGCGCCTGTTGCTTCTACCAAGCAGACACGGCATGAACCCTGGTTGCACTCGCCATGATTGAATGCACAAAGTGAAGGAATCTCATAGCCACAAGCCTTAGCAGCTTCAAGAATGGTGAGGCCGGCTTCAACCTGATAGGGCTGACCTTCAATTTTAATATTAACTAAACTCATTCTTTTGCCTCCTGATTAAACCTTCGAAATTGCGTTGAACTTACATGTGCTGATGCACGCACCGCACTTAACGCACTTATCAGCGTCAATTGCCATGGATGCGAGCTTGTGTCCTTCTGCAACGTAATCTGTACGTGTGATGCAGCTTGCAGGGCATCCCTTAGCGCACATACCGCAGCCGATACACTTATCAGCGTCGATCTTGTAAGACATAAGGTTCTTACATACGTGAGCAGGGCACTTCTTGTCAACGATGTGAGCGAGGTACTCGTCACGGAAGTGAGCAAGAGTGGAGTTTACAGGGTTGGATGCTGTCTGACCGAGAGCGCAGAGGGAGTTAGCCTTGATTGTCTGGCTCAATTCTTCGAGCTCATCAAGATCCTTCATTGTGCCCTTACCCTCAGTGATTCTTGTGAGGATCTCGAGCATTCTCTTTGTACCGATACGGCAAGGTGTGCACTTACCGCAGGACTCGTCGCAGATGAATTCAAGATAGAACTTAGCAACGTCAACCATGCAGTTGTCTTCGTCCATTACGATAGCACCGCCGGAACCCATCATTGATCCCTTAGCAACGAGGTTATCGAAATCGATAGGCTCGTCGAGGTACTCTGCTGTTAAGCATCCGCCGGAAGGACCACCTGTCTGGATAGCCTTGAACTGCTTGCCATCCGGGATACCGCCGCCGATATCATAGATGAGCTCACGAAGTGTTGTACCCATAGGTACTTCTACGAGACCAACGTTATTTACTTTTCCGCCGAGAGCGAATACCTTTGTACCCTTGGACTTCTCAGTACCAACGGAAGCAAAGTTCTCAGCGCCTTCTCTTAAAATATAAGGAACGCAAGCGAGTGTCTCTACGTTGTTAACGCATGTCGGCTTGCCCCAGAGACCCTTGATTGCCGGGAACGGCGGCCTCGGACGAGGCATACCGCGCTTACCTTCGATGGAGTTGAGGAGAGCTGTTTCCTCACCGCAAACGAATGCGCCTGCACCAAGTCTGATCTGGCAGTCGAAGCTGAAGTCAGAACCAAGGATGTTCTTTCCGAGGAGACCTTCTGCTCTAGCCTGCTCAATAGCAATCTTAAGTCTCTTAACTGCGATCGGGTACTCAGCACGTACATAGAAGTAACCTTCTGAAGCGCCGAAAGCGTAACCTGCGATCATCATACCTTCGATAACTGCAAGAGGGTTACCTTCGAGGATGGAACGATCCATGAATGCACCCGGGTCGCCCTCGTCGCCGTTACATACAACGTACTTCTGATCAGCTTCAACGTTAAGAGCGAACTGCCACTTTCTTCCTGTGGGGAATCCGCCGCCGCCACGGCCACGGAGACCGGACTTAAGTACTTCATCAACAACTTCCTGCTGTGTCATTGTAAGAGCTCTCTTGATACCCTGGAAAGCGCCCATGCCAATAGCTTCGTTGATGTCCTCAGGATTGATAACGCCGCAGCCGTTGAGAGCTACACGTCTCTGCTTCTTATAGAAAAGAATATCTTCCTGCTTTGTAACCTTCTCACCTGTCTTAGGATCAACATAGAGAAGTCTTTCAACGATCTCGCCGCCGATAAGATCCTTTTCAACGATCTCATCAACGTCTTCGATCTTTACCATCTTATAAAGAGTATCCTCAGGATAGATCTTAACGAAAGGTCCCTGGGAGCAGAAACCGAAGCAGCCTACCTGGTTAACAGTAGCCTTGTCCTCAATTCCCTTCTCCTTGAGAAGTTCCTTAAATCTTTCCATAATCTCTGTGGAGTGTGCAGAAAGACATCCTGTACCACCGCAGAGTACGATGTGACGCTTGCCGTCACCGCCCTTGATCTTGTCGTCAAGGCTCTTGGAGAGAGCTTCAAATCTCTCATTAAGGTCAGTAACAGAACTTATCATGCCTTAGCTGCCTCCTCTTTTAATTCTTTGATAATAACGGGAACCTGGTCAACCTTAACCTTAGGGTAAACCTTGCCGTTGATGCTTACAGCGGGTGCGATACCGCATGCGCCGATGCAGCGGAGAGCGTCCAATGTGAAAAGACCGTCTGCAGATGTCTCACCAGGCTTAATGCCTAAGAGCTCCTGGAACTTGTCGATAACGTTCTGAGCGCCCTTTACGTAGCAAGCTGTACCAAGGCAGCAGCCTACAACGTACTTTCCCTTCGGAGTAAGAGAAAAGAATGAGTAGAAAGTAACAACTCCATAAATCTCTGCTACCGAAATACCTGTCTTCTTGGAAACTAATTCCTGAACCTCGAGCGGAATGTATCCGTACTCATTCTGAATGTCACTCAAGATCATCATTAACGGAGTCTTATCGTTTGCGTGACGATCACAAATCTCCGTAATCTGAGCGACAGCAGCATCTTGTAATTTTGCCATAAAAACCTCCTGCCTCTTTTGGGAATATTCCAACCTGTCAATTTTACTTTGCAAGGTGGTGGTTAGTCTATACTAACCACCACCCATTTACAGCCATTTTATGTATCAAAAGTGTAAAATCCTTAACGCTTTTGAATTAAGTGTTATTCTTCCTCAACATTGCTTGCTGCGATGACCTTGTCAGCGACTTCCGGAGGAGCTGCCTCATAACGGACGTGAGACATAGCGAACCATCCTCTGCCCTGTGTCATGGACTTAAGGTCTGTAGCATACTCGAGCATTTCTGCTGTAGGAACTTCTGCATTAACAACTGAACCGAGCTCGTCAGCGTCGATACCCATGATGCGGCCGCGTCTCTTATTGAGGTCGCCCATGATATCGCCCTGCTTCTCCTCAGGAATGTGAACCTCTACCTTTGAGATGGGTTCGAGGAGAACCGGGTTAGCTGCAGCCATACCGGCCTTGAATGCGAGGTTAGCAGCGATCTTGAATGCCATTTCGGAAGAGTCTACATCATGGTAAGAACCGTCGACCAATGTAGCCTTGAGGTTAACTACAGGATAGCCTGCGAGGATACCCTTCTTAACGGATTCCTGCAATCCCTTTTCGACTGCCGGGAAGAAGTTCTTAGGTACGGCACCGCCGAATACCTTCTCTTCGAAAACGAGATCTTCAGTCTCAGCATTGGGTTCGAACTCGATCCAAACGTCGCCATACTGGCCGTGACCGCCGGACTGCTTCTTGTGCTTACCCTGAACCTTGACCTTCTTGCGGATAGCTTCACGGTAAGGAACCTTGGGTTCGCCTAATTCACAATCAACATTGTATTTATTCTTGAGCTGGCTTACGAGAACCTTGAGCTGCATGTCACCGATACCGGAGAGTACCATCTGCTTTGTCTCAGGGTTTGTCTCAACTGTGAAGCAATGGTCTTCGTCAGCGAGCTTTGTAAGGCCGGAGATGATCTTGTCTTCGTCGCCCTTCTTTGTAGGAACGATGGACTTGGAAAGACAAGGCTGAGGGAACTTGATCTTAGGAAGCTCAACGATACGTGCACGATCGCAGATAGTATCGTTTGTATCTGTGTTGGAGAGCTTTGAAGCTGCACCGATATCGCCTGCTGTGATGCAGTCTGTGGAGATCTGCTCCTTACCCTTAAGGAAGAACAGGCCGCCGATTCTCTCATCCTTACCCTTTGTTGCGTTGTAAACAGTGGAGTTAGCGCGGAGAGTACCTGCGTTAACCTTGAAGATACTGATCTTACCAACGAACGGGTCAGAGATCGTCTTGAAGCAGAATGCTGCAAGAGGATCGTCGACGGAGCATGCGAGAGGCTGTGTGCTGCCGTCAGGAAGTGTAGCTTCCAAAGCGGGCTTCTTGCCTGCCGGAGGTGTGTCCTTTGAGATGCAGTTCAAGAGGAAGTCAACACCCCAGTTCATGTAAGCGGAACCGCAGTAGATTGGGTGGAGCTTACCTTCACGGAAACCAGCATGTACACCATGACGGAACTCGTCTTCGGTGAACTTTTCGCCGGCGAAGAACTTTTCCATAAGAGCGTCGTCAGCTTCTGCAACGACTTCGTTAACCTTTTCCTGGAGCTCATCAACTCTCTCGTTGTACTGCTCGGGAAGAGGATATTCAACAAACTTACCTGTAGCTTTATCTATTGAGAAAGCCTTGCGGTTCATAACGTCTACGATACCTGTCATCTTGCCGTCTTCCATAATAGGGAAAGAAAGCGGGATAACAGAAGAACCGTAGCGCTCCATCATACGTGCTGCTACAGCCTCGAAATCCGCATTAGGCTCGTCCATTCTGTTCATGAAGAACAGGAAAGGAACTTTCTTACCATTCAAAAGTCTGATTGCTTTCTCGGAACCAACGGATGTACCGCCCTTTGCCGAGATCATGATAATGCCGGAATCGGCGATCCTTATTCCGCTCATCTCTTCGCCTAAGAAGTCGAAGTCACCTGGAGTGTCGATGATATTGATCTTGCTTCCCTTATACTCGCAGCAGGCAACTGAAAGGCCTACTGACATCTGTCTCTTGATCTCCTCAGGATCGTAGTCAAGCGTAGTGTTACCGTCATTAATGCGGCCCTGACGATTAATTGCTTTGGTGTAATAGAGAATAGCCTCAGCTAAGGTCGTCTTGCCGGAACCTACGTGGCCGAACAACGCAATGTTGCGAATCTTGTCTGCGGAATAATTTTCCATCAGTCTTTTCCTCCTTTGAAGACAAAAATAAATACTTTCCTATTATATAAGATTTGGTATGCTAATTCCACAAAAAAATGTGTGGCAATATCTAATTATTTGTGCATAATTTTGACACTCCGCACAAACATTTTTGATTGCTTTCCGCCTGACGGGTTGGGCGGTGGCCTGGGTGGGCGCGGAAGTGCTTGCGGATCCCGATTGACAAAAAACTGTACGAAAACAGCGCAAACTGTCAATAAAATCGTCAATATGGCCTCTAATTGACGGATTTATTGACGAATTTGGTCATTTCCGTACAGTTTTCTGTCAATGAACGTAATGGCTTCCTTCAAGTCAACTTTTTGCCTAGCCGATTTTCGATTTCTGCTAGCTGAAAAGTTGACTCTCCGCCGACGTCCAAAAATACGGCAACCGATGCGGCAGCAGCCGTATTAAATGCCATATTTTGGACCAAAAACAGCAGAAAATACGGCAAACGGTAAGGCTATAGCCGTATCAGATGCCGTATTTGGGGCCCGTAAAATCCCTGCAAAGTTCTCGACGTGCAGTGACTTTGCAGGGATTTCTACTGAAGTCATAAAGATGCTTTCTCTTTTTCGAGAGAACCCGAAAAGCCATCACCATTTCAGTCATTCACTAAAAAAGGTTGCCCGTCACCGGACAACCTTTTCAAAACTGATTAATCAAAAACTATTACTTCATCGGTCTGCCGAAGATAAGTACCAGTCTGTCTTCCTTCTGTGAGAAAGGACTGCCTGACAGTGAGGACAAGCCTGCTTCTGATCCGCCGCCCATTGAAGAAATGAGCTTGCCGCCGTCGTCATCAACTACGGAGATCAAAGTCCAGCCTTCAGCTGACTTCTTCTTGAGTAACTTAGAGAGTGCTTCAACGTTGACTTCGGAAGACTTATTGTGTTCAACAGTCTCGACAATGTACTCCATCGGAGCACCGGCACCGCCGCCTGATCTGACTTTCTTTTCCAATTCTGCAATTGCTGCGTCGAGTGATGCAAGCTTCTTTTCAAGCTCAGCCTTCTCCATCTCTTTCTCCTTAACCTGTTTTTCTAATTCTTCGATCTGATCGAGCATCTTGCCCTTCTCGCTCTCGCTTAAAGCAGCCTGCTTAAGGAATACTGACTGCTTCTCTGCATTAAGAACGATCTCCTGAGCAGCAGCTTCTGCAAGAACTGTAGCGTTCTTGGAGTCAGCGATGATCTCCTTTGCTTCCTTGAGTTCAGCCTGGAGGCCTTTGATCTGATCCTGGATATCTGCGGATTCTTTCTTGTATTCACTGAATTCCTTCTCAGCCTTAGCCTTCTTGTCTTCAGCCTCTTCGAGTTCTTTTCTGGAAGCTTCCATTGTCTCTTCGAGATCTCTGCGCTGCTGAGCAACTTCCTTCTCAAAGGTAGCGATTTCCGTATTAAGCTGGTCTCTTCTGGTCATGGCTGCTTCTGCCTCAACCATTACGGCCTTGGCCTTCTCGGTCATGTCATCGAGTTCTGCCTGAGCCTGCTTGTTGCGCTCTTCGAGGTGAACGATGATCTTATCTCTTTCAGCCTGAGCTTCAGCAATAAGTTTTTCCTTTTCAGCTGCAGCGATGTCTCTGTCGCGCTCAGCTTCCTGCTTCATCTTGAGGACTTCGGCAGCCTGCTTCTCAGCGATCTTCTTATTCTCTTCAGCGATCTTGATCTTTTCTTTCTCAAAATCTTCACCGAGCTTAACGATCTTGGCTTCGCATGCCTTAATCTCTTTTTCCTTCTCAGCCTTGATCTTATCAGCGTTGTCCATCATTGCCTGGACTTCTTTTGCCTGGGCAATAAGTTCGTCTCTCTGTGCAAGAGCAGCGGCATATTCTTTTTCAACCTGTGCAGCGAGCTGTTCGGTCTGTTTCTGGGTTTCTTCGTAGATCTTCTGCTGTTCGATCCTTGCGGCCTCGATCATCTCATCATGTTCTTTCTGAGACTTTTTCCTGGCCTGATCCATCATCTCGTTTGCTTCTTTGCGGAGAGAATCTCTCTTGTCACGAGCTTCGATCACTTCGTCACGGATAGTATCAACTGACTTTTCCAAAGCTTCCTGCTCAGCGAGCTTTTTCTTCTGGAATGTCGTGAATTCTTTATCAAGCTTAGCTCTCTCAGCCTCGAACTGTTCCTGCATGTTCGCATAATCGCGCTTCAGCTTGTCCAAAGCTTCAAGGATTCTCTTTTCCTCTTCTGAGCGCTTAGCCTCTGCACGTGCAATATTCTCAGCCTGCTTCTGGTCTAAAATCTTCTTCGCTTCAGCAGCAGCTTCGTCATTATTACCCTGGGAAGCTTTCTGGAAATCGTATTTGCACATTGAACAGCGAGCAACGTTGTCGCCCATCATTACGCCGCAAACCGGACATCTCTTCATACTAGAATCTCCTAAAAAATGCACGCGAAAAAGAACGCGCGCAAAAAATGATATGCCCTATTATATACCAGGCGCCTTGGAAATATTAAGATTTATTAAAAGGATTTTTATAAATTTTTAGTTAATTTTCGGAACGAACAGCTTCTGCCTGCCTTAAATTTTTGTGTGCAATGCCCTATATGTATGCGTTTGGGCCATTCTTATAATGAATTAACTGTTTTTCAGGAGGGGAATATGAAGCAGATCATTACTAAAAGCATCATTGCTGTAGCCGCTGTAAGCCTTATGGCTGCCGGGTTTGCAGGATGCACCAAGAAGCCCGGCGTGGCTAACAACAATGCCGTAGTAGGCATCACCCAGGAACCCGGAATTTTCGATCCGCACACAGTAGTTGCAGCAGGCGATGAAGAGATCATCTTCAATGTCTACGAAGGCCTTTACAAGTATGACAGCAAGGGCAATCTCAATTTCTGTCTTGCTACAGATGTAACAGTTTCAGACGATGCTTCCGTATATACTTTTACTATTAGGGAAGGCGTTAAGTTCCATGACGGATCAGACCTCGATGCGGCTGACGTTGTTTACTCATTAAAGCGTGCAGCAGGCCTTCTTGATAATCAGGACGGCACAGCGCTCGTTCAGGAATTGGATCCCATCAAGGATGTTAAGGCAGTAGACGGAGGCAAGGTCGAAGTTACTCTCGAGTCCGGAAACACAGAGCTTTTAAGCTATTTCACGACAGGCATCATTCCTGAAGGTTACGATAACTGCCAGGCAGCTCCCGTCGGAACAGGTCCTTTCAAGTTCGAATCTTATACACCCGGTCAGAGTGTTATCCTTGTAAAGAACGACAACTACTGGCAGAAGGGCCTTCCTTATCTTGATAAGGTCACATTCAAGGTCTGCGCTGATATGGACGCAGGTCTTACAGAGCTCGCAGCAGGTTCAATTGATATCTTCCCTTATCTTACGACCGACCGCGCTAACCAGCTCGACAAGGCTAAGTACAACATCTTGTCAAACGGTTCCAACATGGTTCAGATTTTCGCTCTCAACAACAAAGTCGAGCCTCTGAACAATGTAAAGGTCCGTCAGGCTATCAACTATGCCGTAAGCAGAAAAGACGTTATCTCCGTAACGATGGACGGTGCAGGCGTTGAGCTTACTACTGCGATGAGCCCTGCAATGGGAAGCTATTACGATACTTCACTCGACGGCACTTTCGATCAGGATATCGAAAAGGCTAAGGCTCTGCTCGCTGAAGCAGGTTACGAGAACGGCTTTAACCTCACATGCACGGTTCCTTCTTCTTACCTGATCCACGTAAATACAGCAGTCGAGCTCGCTTCCGAACTTAAGGCAATCGGCATTAACATGGAGATCAAGCAGGTTGACTGGGCTACATGGCTCGACCAGGTATATTCAAACCGCCAGTATGAGACAACAGTCATCGCACTCACAAGTTCTTATGCTCCTTACGATGTTTTGGACCGTTACCAGACAAATTCTTCCGGCAACTTCATCAACTACTCCAACGCTGAAGTAGATGAGCTTATGGCAAAGATCCCCCATACTGCTGACGCAAAGGAGAGAACAGAGCTCTACCACAAGGTATTAAAGCTCCTCACAGATGACGCCTGCTCAGTATATCTTCAGGATCCGACAACCATTACTGCCGTATCCACAAGACTCGAAGGATACAATGTATATCCGATGTATGTTCAGGATATGTCACAGGTAAAGGTAGTTGAACAATAATTTTATTTGTTGAATGACTTTACGGGGCTGTCTCGGAAACATTTCGGGACAGCCCTTATTCTTTTGATTTGCCCGAAAAGCATATATAATGAATTGTTAATTTACGCGATTAATATAGGGGGATAAAAGATTGCAAGGCAAGGCCGGCTATTTTATCGGAAAGCTCATAGAACTTGTGGTGACACTTTTCATCGTGTCATTACTCGTTTTTGCGGCCTTCTCGATAATACCGGGCGATACCGCCAGAGTAATGCTGGGACCTGAAGCATCACAGGCACAGGTCGACCTCCTACGCTCGCAGTTAGGCCTCGATAAGCCCCTGATCATCCGATACCTCTCGTGGCTTTTGGGGATCCTCACATTCAATCCCGGAACTTCATATGCTTATAACATGGGAGTCGGAGAACTCATCTCACAAAGGCTCCCCGTCACGATCGGCATGAGCGCTATAGCCATGCTGATGGTCATTGTTGTTTCTTACCCTCTGGCGATGCTCAGTGCGCGAAAACCGGGACGCCTTGGCGACCAGGTATGCTCTGTCATAGGACATATCCTTTTCGCGATCCCGCCCTATGTCGCATCTCTCCTGCTCATACTTATCGCAAGTTCTCTGTTCTCGCTCGTTACAGTGGGAACCTATGTAGCACCGAAGGAAGATTTCTTTGGATTCATCGGCTGCCTTCTTCTGCCGTCTTTTGCGATCGCCCTTCCAAAGATCGCCATGAGCTTTAAGTTCCTGAGGTCTTCCATAATCGAGCAGAAGGCTTCTGACTATGTGCGCACTTCAAAGAGCCACGGCTTATCCGACATAAGGATCATGATGTGCCACGTCCTTCCGAACTCAAATGTGTCTTCCATCACGATAATCTCGATAATTCTTTCCGACATCTTAGGCGGAAGCCTGATCGTTGAGCAGGTCTTTAATCTGCCGGGATTGGGACGTCTTCTCCTGTCGGCTATCTCGAGAAGAGACTTCCCGCTCCTTTCAGGAATCGTCTTCTATCTCGCATTCATAACGGTCCTCCTGTACTTCATCTCCGATATCGCAGCAGCTGTTTCGGATCCAAGGATCAGGCTGAAATAAGGAGTATCTGCTGTTATGGAAAATGTCAGAAAGAATAAAAACAGATCTCCTGAAGCCTCCGCATTCTACACGGCGGGTCTTATACTCCTGGGAATTGTCGTCATCGCATTCGCAATCTCGCTTTTCTGGACACCGTACCAGCCTGACGCTACAGACGCTTCAGCAAAGCTTTTAGCTCCCTGCCTGGAACACCCTTTCGGAACTGATAACTTCGGCCGCGATGTCTTATCCCGCGTCATGGCGGCATCGAAATATACGATCTACATTTCCGCAGCAGGCGTCGCCATAGCCCTTATCCTCGGCACGCTCGCAGGAATCCCTGCTGGATACTTCGGCGGCTATATCGACAAAGGCATCATGCTCATGGGCAACAGCATAATGTGCTTCCCGGGAATATTGCTGGCACTTGTAGCCGTAGCTGTTTTCGGTGCCTCAGTCACAAACGTTATCTGGGCATTGGGCCTTGTTTTCGCACCGACTTTCGCGAGGGTTTGCCGTGTCGGAACCATGGAGATAAAAGAACTCGACTATATAACCCATGCGCGCGTAATGGGCGTAAAGCCGGCACGCATAATGGCATTACACGTTTTCCCTAACCTGGTGCCGCAGCTCCTGCCCGCAACTGTAATCGGCCTTGCGAACATGACCTTGTTTGAATCAGGCATGAGCTATCTGGGATTGGGCGTTCAGCCCCCGGATGCTTCTTTCGGAAAGATGCTCTCGGACAGCCAGGCTTACATCCGCGTAGCTCCATGGCTCGTTATATTCCCTGCCCTGATGCTGATCTTCTACATTCTGGGCCTCTACTTCATTTCTGAGGGCCTTCGTGTCAACCTCTCGAAAGGAGGTAAGAGATGACCCGGCATATACACATCGTAAAGGTCCATCATCTGACCCTCTCTTTCCCGACCAGAAAGAATCCTAACCCGAAGCCAGTTCTTGACGATGTCGACTTCGGAATAAGAGACGGCGAGATCTTAGGCCTCATCGGCAACTCCGGCTGCGGCAAGACCATGACTTCGCTCGCAATTGCAGGGCTCCTCCCTGAAAATGCTGAGATCACATCAGGCTCGATCAAGTTCGCAGGAAAGAATCTCCTCGAGATGAGCAATAAGGAACGCCGCGCCATGCTCGGAAAAGACATCGGCATGATATTCCAGGAGCCCTCCACTGCTCTCGATCCTCTTATGGTCATCGGCAGACAGTTAGAAGAGGTTCTTACAGCTCATAAAGAAAATATACAAACAAAAGAAGAGCACCACAAGGTGATCGCCGATATGTTGGAACTCGTCGGCTTTTCTAACGCTGAAGAGATTATGGGCCGCTACCCTCACCAGCTCTCGGGTGGCCAGCGCCAGAGAGTGCTCATAGCAGGCGCCGCACTTCTTAAACCGCGTCTCCTTATCTGCGACGAGCCCACATCTTCACTCGATACCGTAACGACAGTTTCTATCCTGTCGCTTCTTAAGGAGCTCTGCCACAAGCTCCATATAACCATACTGTTCATCTCTCATGACCTCTCTGCCGTAAGAGGCTTCTGCGACCGCGTCATGGTAATGAAAGACGGAAAGATCGTCGACAAGGATACGGCATCAGATATCCTGACCAACCCTAAAAATGCCTTCACGGCCGAGCTCCTTACCAATGCAAGGCTCGACACAAGGATACTGGGTTTTGAGCCTGTTAAGGTCGACTACACAAAAGAACCCGTGCTTACCGCAAAAGATATTACTGCAGGTTACGGCAGGTCGCTTTTCGAGCGCGTTAAGAATAAGGACACAAAAGATAACGGCATTCATAACGTCCTCAAGGGCGTGTCTCTGGATGTCTACCCGGGCGAGATCTTAGGCCTCATCGGCGGTTCCGGTTCAGGCAAGACCACGCTCATCAGATCGCTCTTAGGACTCCTGCCTCATTCTGGCACGGTAAGCATAAAGAGCAACAGGATAGGTGTTATCTTCCAGGATCCCGTATCGTGCTTAAACCCTGCGCACACTATCAAGTGGCACATGTTGGAAGCCCTGAACGCATCTTCGAGAGCAAAAGAGATCAAGGGCGAAGGCACATTGACCGAACGCAAAGCCAAAGTGCTCTCACGCGTGATCGAGGTCCTTGATATATGCGGTCTTGGCGAAGAATATTTAAAGCGACGCCCCAACGAACTGTCGGGCGGACAGCGCCAGCGTGTCGCCATAGCAATGTGCCTTATCCAGGATCCCTCTCTCATAATCGCTGACGAACCGTTCTCGTCACTTGATGCGAGCTCTTCTGCTGAGCTCTTAAAGCTCATGACGGACATCAATAGAGAGCAGCATACTGCATTCCTTCTTATCACTCACAACATCCACATTGTAAGACAGATAGCACCAAGAGTTATCGTTATGAGCAACGGCAAGATTTGCGAAGAAGGAACGACTGCAGACGTTTTGAATAACCCTCAGTCCGAAGCCTGCTCTGCACTTCTCGATGCAGAACGCCGCATCCACGGCGTGATTTCCTGATTAAAAAATTACGCCAAAACTTAAGACGGGCCGCTCCGGAGAGCAGCCCATCTCAAGGGTGATCTATATAAAGTGATGTCACTTTATGTCTGTTTAAAAATCCCTTTTCGCAACTGGCTTTTACTTAGCATCAACAGATTTTAACGATGTGCCGGAAAGACCGCTGCCTTCAATCTGTATATAAATCTCTTTGCCATTTTGGAATCTCCATGTATCAGAATTCATATCCAAAGTTACAGTTATCGTTTTGCCGTTGACAGAATAACTATCATTGCTGTTCCAGTTGCCGGAAACATTCGATACACTTCCTCCGGTATAGGTATATGTCATAACCAACTTAGTCTTACCGGCAAAATTATTATTGTCAAAAGTTACATACTGCTGATAATAGCCTGTTCCATTATTAGTATAAGAATTATTTCTCTTTGCAGATAAATTAACTGAACCTGAACTGGATGGAGCAGTTGTCGCTGTTGCCTGGGCTGTAGGTGTATTTGAAGGCGGTGGTGTAGGCGTATTTGTGTTTGAAGAACTACCGTTTTGGGGTATCGGTGTAGGTGTAGATGTAGGTTCCGTTGTTGGAGTAGGAGTTGCTGTCGGAGTATTTGTATGAGCCGGCTTATATGTTGAGGCATCAAAGAACCTTGCAACGTTATATGTCCAGTTATCAACCTCATCCCAAGCTTCAACTTCGAATAATTCTCTGCTGTCTTTGTCTCTCCAACTTTTTTTCTCGTTATCTTTTGCATTTGAAATAACAACAGCAATACCAACGAAAGCCGCTGATGCAACAATGACTATAATAGCTATAACTACAATTATTTCGGTGAGAGAAAAGCCTCTCTTACTGTTTCTCATTTTTTTCATATAGATCACACTCCCTTGAATCAACTTCTCTGCTGATACTCCCATTATAAGGGAGCAGTTTTTGACAATTCAATCACCAGAATATTGAAATTATGAGTGCGTTTTAAACTATTTGTTACAAACAATTAAACTGATTTTGTCGAAATGATCTTCCGGGCTTCATTAATCAAGGAATCCTTTGAGTTAAGACACATCTCATCAAGATAGCGTTCGAAGACCTGTTTTAAGATCTCCCCAACAACAGGACCTTCCTTCACGCCCAGAGCAATGATGTCTTTTCCGTCTATCGCAAGATCCTTAATATCGAAAACAGCGCCTGAAGCTTTCAATTCTTCCGATATATTATTAAGTTCTTCCAGGCGTGTTAAGCGGTTAAGTCCCAAAGGCGAATGCGCGAGGATATCCGCCCTCTGAAGGACCTTGAGCTTTTCAAGGATCTCCATGGGATATTTGCACATAAACTTATGAACTCTGATCCTTTCAGGCTTCATATAAGAATCGTGAAGCCTTACAAGGAGACAGACGTTGGAAGTAAACTGCTTCGGATACTTAAGTTCTGTCAGAACTCTTAAAGCGATCTGTTCGCTTACGACCGGATGGCCTTTCATATGGCCAATGCCTTCTTCATCAATAGTGAAACATTCAGGCTTTCCCAGATCATGGAAGAGTGCTGCCATAGCAAGTTCCGGATCTCTTCCCTGATCTTCAACAAAAGGGATCTCCGATAACACGTCGAGCGTGTGCTCGAAAACATCCCTGTCATGATATGCGGATCTCTGGTCAAAGCCCCTGCATACAGCAATCTCGGGAACAATTACGCTTAAAACCTTCCAACCGGTCCTGATCGCCTGAGGCGCATATCTGCCTGTTACTATTCCGAGAAGCTCTACAGCGATCCTTTCTTCTGAGATCTTCTTTAATTCTTCGCAATGAGTTTCCATCGCAAGGAGCGTTCCGGGTTCTATGTCAAAACCTAATTTGGAACAGAACCTGATACCTCTTAAGATCCTCAATGCATCTTCTTCAAAACGTTCTTCGGGTTTGCCTACTGTTCTTATGAGGTGTTTTGCGGCATCGGACTGTCCGCCTTCAGGATCATGGATAACGCCGTAGGCATCCATGTACATTGCGTTTATCGTGAAGTCTCTTCGCCTGACATCTTCTTCTATCGTTGTCTTGAAAGATACTTCATCTGGTCTTCTTAAATCCGAGTAGGAACCGTCTTCTCTGAAAGTTGTAACTTCGATGTTTCCGTCTTCTGTTATGGCAGTAACCGTTCCGTGTTTTATTCCGTTATCGAAATAATCCAATCCTGCTCTTTTGAAGATGTCCAATGTTTCTTCCGGTTTTGCGGAAGTCGCCACATCGTAGTCGTGCGGTGTCTTTCCCAGAACGATATCGCGCACGGCACCGCCGGCCACATAAGCCTTGTGACCTTCGTTTTCGATCAATTCAAGGATCCTTCCTACGTAAGCCGGGATCCTGTCTGCTGTGACGGGACGCTCATTCATAGAAATATAATAGCATTGTGGCGAGCAACTTGCTTGCAAGGGTTGCGAGCTAATTGCTATATCAGAGCGTAGCGATGAGTATAGCAATTAGAATCGTCATATTCTTGAAATAATATAAACGATACAGTTTGGATATAATGAATTTGTTTGTAATCAAACGCATTATCAATCGCGCTTTTATTGGAGGGATAATATGTTCTTCACGAGAAAACCTTACCAGATCGATTCTGTCTATTATGTCGACAACACACTCCGCATCGGATGTGACTGCCAGGCATTTTCCGAATCTCTTGCCGGCTGCAAAGACTGCTTCAAAGATGCAAAAGGCAGAATAACGGTATCAGTCTTCTCTCCTGCCAATAACATTATCTCCATAAAAGTATTGAGCCATCACGCAGAACCCAGAACAAAGGGATATTCAGTAATCGAACTCGCGCCTTCCGGATTTGGAACACTGGACGATACAGGTGACTACTTCATTTTCAAGAGCGGCCATCTCGAGGCAAGGATCAGCAAGAAGATCTTTGAGATCAAATTCTACTATTGCGGTTCCGAGCTTCTTTCCCAGAACTCCAATATGCCGATCTACTACAAGACAGATTCCGGTTCCGAGAGCTACTACACGCTTTCTCTCAACGCTATCCTGGGCGCTTCTATCGACCTCAAGCCGAAGGAGAGCTTATATGGTCTTGGCGGTGCGGGCGCTTCGATAATCCGCAACGGACAGATCGTAAAGTGCAACACCATTGATTCCAGAGCAGGCGCCGAACATATTCCGTTCATCCTCTCAGGTTCCAAATACGGTCTTTTCGTAAACACTAACCGTCCTGTTACTTTCGACGTAGGTTCTGACAGCGGTTCATTGAAGTTCGAAGTCGAAGGCGAGGAATTGGAATACAGCATCATCGCAGGCGACACGTCTATGCAGATCCTCGAAGTATTCAGCCAGCTTAACGGCCGCATTCCCGCTCTTTCTTACGCTACAGGCGGAATAGCAGTTGCTCTGAACGACGATGAAAAACTGACTGCACAACAGATCCTTGATGCAGTCAGAAATGCAAAGAGCGCAGGTCTTAACATCAAGGAACTCTGGATAGGCAACTCATGGCGTCCGGACTATGCTCCTTACGGTTTTACTTTCGACTCAGTAAGATTCCCTGATCCTGCAGGCTTTACAAAAGCTCTCGCAGATATGGGCATCATCACAGGTCTTTCCGTAATACCTTTCGTATCCGAGAGAGCTCCTGAATTCATAGAACTCCTTGACTCGGGATTGCTGGTATCTTTCCCTGACGGAAGAGCTGTTCTCTGTGATGCAGAAAAGGGCGGCGTTGCAATGCTCGACCTAAATATTCCCGAGGCAAGATCCTGGTTCATTAACGCATGTTCGGCTCTCGCAAGAGAAGGTTTCTCGGTTTTCGAATCCAACTATACATATTTCATGACACAGGCTTTCGAAAAGGCCTGCGGCAAGCCGGATTATCTCCTGAACTTCACTAGCATCCTCAATTCAGCATTGAGCGATGTATCGGCAAGAGAGCGCGGACGCTTAGGATCGTTCATAATCTCAGACTCCATCAGTTCAGGCGACCAGCAGTCACCTTACAGCAACATCTACACGACTTTGAAGGCTGATTATTCCGATCTTAATGCAGCGATCAAGAATGCCATCTCATATGGTCTTACCGGCTTTGGCGGAATTAACATCGATATTCCCGAGCAGGAATTAAACGACCCGAAGCTTTTCGACCGCTACGTCGGATTTGCGGCTTTCGTTCCCCACGCAAGATTCAAAGGTACTCTGAAGTTCCTCGAAAATGCGAGGTCTTTAGATTCCATCAAGGCTTTCTCTGCAATCAGAACTGGCCTTGCTCCTTACAACTATTCAAGCCTCTGCGAGAGCGTCAAATACGGAACACCCGTCATCCGCGCCATGGCTTTGGAATTTACCGGCGACCCTGTGGCCGAAACGATCGATTCGGAATATATGCTCGGAGCATCACTCCTTGTAACTCCTATCGTTTCGCCTAACGATAATGTCAGAGTCTATATTCCTTCAGGCATCTGGACAGATTTCATGACTCACGAAAAGGTACAGGGACCCCGCTTCATCACGCGCAAGTCGATCTCCAATTCCGTTCCTGTTTTCGTACGCCCCAACTCGATCATACCTACGAGAACGCCCGAGTCCAACAGCGGCATCGGTTCACTCGATAATCTCACATTCACATGCTTCGGCCTAAGCCAGGGAACTCCTGCAGTCTGCGAAGTCTTCGCTAACGGCGGCCAGGGTTCCGGCATCATTCAGGCAGAAGTTACCGGAAACAAGATAACTATCCGCACGCAGAATCTGGGCGGCACAAAGCATCTCATCCTCTCCGGAATCTTCAATGTTGTAGGTCTGTCTGAATCCGTTCCTGAAAAACTCAGTTACGGTACATCGATCGAATTCCTGAGCAACGAACTCGTTATCAGCTTAGGATAAGGGAACCGAATCAAAGAAATCGATAAGATCTTTAAAATACTCTTCCTTTACGGGTTCATTCTGTATCTCGTGACGGTAAGGGCCGTAGCTCTTTGACTTCAGATTAGCGCCTGCTTCCTGCATCCTGGCGATTACTTTTCTGACACCTTCTCCGTAGCTTCCGACGGGGTCATCTTCGCCATAGGTAAAGAAGCACGGACGGTCAGGAATAAGAGCATATGCTTCCTCACTCTGGATAAATCCTACAAGTCCGAACAGCGTCTTAAAACCGTCGCTAGTGAATGTAAAACCGCACATGGGATCTTTTACATATTTGTCGACCTCTTCAGGGATCGTCGATAACCAGTCGCATGCCGTTCTGGGCTTTTTGATGCGCTTGTTGTAGCTTCCGAAAGCTATTGCATTCAGAAGTCCGTTCTTTGCCTTTTTCCCGAAGACACAGCCTAATCCTGCCAGAGCCTTTCCCATTCCTACTGCCGGATTGGGACCCATTGTAGATGCGAAAACATAACCGTCAAACTGTCTGTTGTATCTTGGTGTCGAAAAGATCGACCTTGCGACAAATGAACCCATCGAATGGCCGTACAGGATATACTTGAGGCCTTCCCTGCCAAAACGCTTTTCGGCATATTCATGAAAGCCCATAACATCTGTCAGGAGCACTCTCCATGGTTCCTTGCCGCCGCCGAAATAACCCTTCGGATAGCCGTTTTCTTTATTTAATTGATATGTCTCACCATGGCCCGGCATGTCCATTCCACAAACGTGGTAGCCTGCCTCGTTGAACTCTAAGATCATCTCTTCGTAGCGTTTTACATACTCTGCCATTCCATGACAGATCTGTACGACACCTTTAATCTCAGGTGCAGATGAGTGATAAAAGAATCCCACTGTCTTGTAACCGTTTCCAATGGAACTTACAAATGCCATTCTCTGCGGGTTGAGCTGTGCCATAAGGGATCCTCCTTTTATCTTCTCCTTCTTCCTCTCATGAGAAGAAGTCTCAAAAGCGTAAGCGCCGCACTCGCCAGCGCAACGGCATATGTGTCACCTGCTGCCCAGAGTACTTTCTTTGCAGCTTTGTACTGGTCATCGGATACCCAGCCGTATTCCCTCATTGCCTTAAGGCCTCTTCTGCTCGCATCGCGCTCGATCGGGAGCGTAACAAGATAGAAGATAAATACTATTGAATAGAGAACGATGCCTAATGTGCTGATATAGTAGCCCATGTTGCTCATTTCAAGTGATCTGGCAGCATACATGATGACGACGCCGATGATAGTTATCCATACGCTTATTTTGGATGTTATACCCGCAACCGGAGCGATTAACTGACGGACTTTATAAAGCGCCATACTCGAATGTGCCTGGCATGCGTGACCGCACTCATGCGCAGCAACAGCAACTGCCGTGATCGAATTCTTACCGTAAGTGGTTTCGGAAAGATTGATCGTCTCCTGCTTCGGATTGTAGTTATCTGTCATCTCGCCGCTTGTTGCCTGTATGGTAACGCCATAGACCTCATTTGAGGCAAGCATCTCCCGGACGCATGTATTGGCATCCTTGCCGCTGGCGACAGGAATGTCACTGTACTTCTTAACAAGACTGTTGAGCCTTCCCCTGACGATCAGGCTCCAGATCATGATGCCGATCGCGAGCAAATAAAACAAACCGCTGAAGTCACCCAAATAAAAATACATCTTCCGCCTCCATAAGCCGCCAGAATCCTTTATAAGAACTATATTTAATATTCTATCATCTTTTTCGGGCTGCATTTTTCGAAAAAAGCATGCTCTTTACAATAATGCGATTTTCCTTAAAATTAGAAAACAATAAGAAAGTTAAATGGTTTATAATATTTGTACTGGTATGGTAACATACAAGTTGAGAGGATTATTCCATTACCATTCCTGATAAGGAGGAAATAGGATGTTTGAGATAGTAACTAAAAAGTGCCTTGGACCCAAGGTCTTTCTCATGGTAATAAAAGCTCCGCTCGTGGCAAACAAAGCAATGCCCGGCCAGTTCCTGATCGTAAGGGCTGACAAGGACGGCGAGAGGATCCCGTTAACCGTTTGCGACTTTGACCGCGAAAACGGCCTCATCACGATCGTCTATCAGACGGTAGGCGCTGAGACCGAGCGCATGAGCAGAATGAATGAAGGCGAGTGTTTTGCAGACGTCGTAGGCCCCTTGGGCAACCCTTCAGACCTTTGCGACCTCTCAATAGAAGAACTTAAGGCTAAGAAGATCCTCTTCATTGCCGGCGGTGTCGGAACGGCACCTGTTTATAACCAGCTCAAGTGGCTCCACGATAACGGCATCGATGTCGACTGTATCCAGGGTGCAAGGACCAAGGATCTCCTCATTTTCGAAGATGAGATGAAGGCAGTCACAAAGAATCTCTATTTTGCAACTGACGACGGTTCATACGGAATCCACGGCAATGTCTGCGTCGCTCTTCAGAAGCTCTGGGATGAAGGCGTCCGCTACGACCACTGCGTCGTAATAGGACCTGTCATCATGATGAAGTTTGCCTGCCAGCTCACAAAACAACTTGGCATTCACACCATCGTTTCCATGAATACCATCATGGTCGACGGCACCGGAATGTGCGGCGCATGCAGACTCTTAGTCGGCGGCCAGGTCAAGTTCGCCTGTGTTGACGGACCTGAATTCGACGGCCACGAAGTCGATTTCGACCAGGCACTGCAGCGTTCACGCCTTTATAAGACTCAGGAAGGCGAGCTCATGTTGAGGCTCACCGAAGGCGACACACACAGCGGCGGCTGCGGCATGTGCTCATAAGGGGGATAAGATAATGGATTTTGATGTAATGAAGAAAGTACCGGTTTCTGAGCAGGATCCTCAGATCCGTGCCACGAATTTCGACGAGGTATGCCTCGGATATACTAAAGAAGAAGCAGTTCTGGAAGCATCCCGCTGCCTTAACTGCAAAAATGCGCGCTGTATGCAGGGATGCCCTGTATCCATTAACATTCCGGGCTTCATCGCTAAGCTCAAGGACGGCGACGTAGAGGGCGCATATAACGTTATCTCCTTCTCATCTTCCCTTCCCGCCGTATGCGGCCGTGTATGCCCCCAAGAGACACAGTGCGAGGCTCAGTGCATAAGAGGAGTTAAGGGCGAGGCAGTATCTATAGGACGCCTCGAGAGATTCGTTGCTGACTCTGCAAAAGAAATGGGCATCAAGCCCCAGCTTCCTGCTGACATGGTCAAAAAAGGCAAGAAAGTAGCCGTCATCGGTGCAGGTCCTTCAGGTCTTACATGCGCCGGAGACCTCGCAAAGATGGGCTATGACGTAACTATCTTCGAAGCTCTGCACAAGGCAGGCGGCGTTCTCGTTTACGGCATCCCCGAATTCCGTCTCCCCAAGGAGAAGGTAGTTGCAAAAGAAGTCGAGAACATTAAGGAATTAGGTGTTAAGATCGTGACTGACGCAGTCATTGGACGTTCGCTCACTATCGATGACCTTTTCGAAAAAGAGGGCTTCTCTGCCGTATTTATCGGCTCCGGCGCCGGTCTTCCCCGCTTCATGAATATCCCCGGCGAGCAGGCATTGGGCGTGTTCTCCGCTAATGAATATCTCACAAGATCCAACCTCATGGGCGCTTTCTCACCTGATTCGAGAACACCTATCATGAGAGCAAAGAAGGCAGTCATCGTTGGCGGCGGCAACGTCGCAATGGACGCTGCACGTACTGCAAAGAGACTTGGCGCTGAAGTCCACGTCGTATACAGAAGATCAGAAGCTGAGCTTCCCGCACGTGCTGAAGAAGTCCATCACGCAAAAGAAGAAGGCATTATTTTCGACCTCCTTACAAATCCTGTCGAGATCGTCGCAGATGAAAACGGCTGGGTAAAGGGATGCACATGCATCAGAATGGAATTGGGCGAGCCTGACGCTTCCGGCAGAAGATCACCTGTACCTGTTGAAGGTTCCGAGTTCACTATCGAGTGCGATGCGGTCATCATGTCGCTCGGCACATCACCTAACCCTCTTATCAAGAAGACAACGGCAGGACTTGAGGTCAACAGAAAAGGCGGCATCGTGGTCAACGAGTCTGAGATGACCTCCAGAGCCGGTGTTTTCGCAGGCGGTGACGCCGTAACAGGCGCTGCTACGGTAATCCTCGCAATGGGTGCGGGCAAGGCTGCAGCAAAGGGCATCGACGAGTATCTGTCGAAGCAGTGATCAAATAAGCACTTAAAGCAAAGGGCGCCCCATGGGCGCCCTTTTGTAATGCACAAAAAAAGCCCGCACTCAAAAGAGCGCGGGCCATAAACCAATCAGTTTTAATTCAACTTATGCGTTGCAGATGATGGAGAAATCCTCAGCCTTGAGGGAAGCACCACCTACGAGACCGCCGTTGATGTCCTTCTGAGCGAAGAGACCGGCAGCGTTCTTAGCGTTGCAGGAACCACCGTACAGGATTGTCATTGCAGCAGCTGCATCAGCATCATAGAGCTCAGCGATTACGCCACGGATGAATGCGCAAACTTCCTCAGCCTGCTCGTCTGTAGCTGTCTTGCCTGTGCCGATAGCCCAGATGGGTTCATAAGCGATTGTGATCTGGCAGAGCTTATCAGCAGGGATATCCTTGAAAGCGCCAACGATCTGGCCCTTGATCCAGTCGAATGTCTCGCCTGCTTCACGCTGAGCAAGAGACTCACCGCAGCAGATGATAGGTCTTACACCATACTTGAGGAGTGCTAACGCCTTCTTGTTAACTGTCTCGTCTGTCTCTGCGTTGTATTCACGTCTCTCAGAGTGGCCGATGATGCAGTAATTTACGCCCATCTTAGCAAGCCAGAGAGGTGAGATCTCGCCTGTGAATGCACCCTTCTCTTCGAAGTGGCAGTTCTGAGCAGCGATCTTGATGTTTGTGTAAGCAGCAGCTTCAACTGCAGCAGCGAGTGCTGTAGCAGGAACGCCCAAAGCGATCTTGGATGTAGCATCCTTAACGAGGGGCTTGAGCTCGTTGATGAGCTTAACTGCATCTGCAGGAATACCGCAGTTCATCTTCCAGTTACCAGCTGCGAATGTTCTGTCGATCTTCTTATCATTGAGGCAATCGATACCGGGGAGAACCTTACCCTCGATGTACTCGAGAGAAGCGCCGCCGCCTGTGGAGATGTGAGAAACCTTATCAGCATAGCCGAGCTTCTCGATAGCAGCTGCGGAGTCACCGCCGCCGATGATTGATGTGCAGTCTGCATCAGCGATTGCCTGAGCGATAGCCTTTGTACCAACTGCGAACTTCTCGAACTCGAAAACGCCTGCAGGGCCGTTCCAGATAACTGTCTTAGCGCCCTTGATAGCTTCAGAGAACTTAGCGATTGTCTCAGGTCCGATGTCGAGGCCCTGCCAGCCGTCAGGAATTTCCATTGTAGGAACTACCTTGCTGTTAGCGTTTGCATCGAAAGCATCAGCAACAACTGTGTCTGTAGGGAGAAGGAGCTTAACGCCCTTTTCTTCTGCCTTAGCGAGGATCTCCTTAGCGAGGTCAACCTTGTCAGCCTCGAAGAGGGAATCACCGATCTTGCCGCCCTGAGCGCCGATGAATGTATAAGCCATACCACCGCCGATGATGATGGTGTCAGCCTTGTCTAAAAGGTTTGTGATAACGCCGATCTTGTCGGAAACCTTAGCGCCGCCAAGAATAGCAACGAACGGTCTTGCAGGATTGTCGAGCGCACCGCCGATGAAGTCGATTTCCTTCTTGATGAGGTAACCGCAAGCGGAAGGCAGGAAGTTTGCAAGGCCTGCTGTGGATGCATGAGCACGGTGAGCTGTACCGAATGCGTCGTTTACATAGAGGTCAGCCATAGAAGCGAGCTCTGCTGCGAACTTAGGATCGTTCTTAGTCTCTTCCTTGTGGAAACGAACATTCTCGAGCATGAGGATCTCGCCATCCTTGAGAGCTGCAGCCTTAGCCTTAGCATCTTCGCCGATAACGTCAGCTGCAAGAGTAACGGGCTTGCCGATGAGCTCAGCGAGTCTGTCTGCTGCGGGCTTCATAGAGAACTTAGCCTCAGGACCGTTCTTCGGACGTCCGAGGTGTGATACGAGGATAACCTTCGCATTGTTGTCTACAAGGTACTTGATTGTAGGGAGAGCACCCTTAATACGCTTGTCGTCTGTGATCTTTGTGCCTGTTTCCTTGTCGAGCGGTACGTTAAAGTCAACACGGACAATAACTCTCTTGCCGGCTACGTTTAAATCCTCGACGCTTTTCTTGTCATACATTGCCATGGATTTTCACACTCCTGATTCATATTTTGTGTTTTGGGAAACACCAAAATGGTGCCTCTTATTTACTAACTCGAAAATTATACTATCTTCGCGAGATATATTAAAGCAATAAAAAAGGCGAGTTTGGCGTTTATTTTGCCAAACCCGCCTGATTTTTACCTTAAATCGTCCTAGTGAAAATTATTTCTTTTTTCCGAGGAGCGATACGATCTCATGGATCTTGAAGACCTTCTGTCCGTCGACATGGAATCTGTAGAGCTCGCCATCCTTGTCGTAGATCTCGAAGTGCTTGCCGTAGGAAGCAACAAGTCCTCTCATAGAGTCGATCTCGAAGACCTTTGTCTGGAAAGGAGCAGAAGCATCAAGAGTCCTGTTCTTATATTTCTTCATCGGCTTGCCCTTCTTGTAAGGGATGCCTTCCTCAGCGGGGCAGTCTGTTCCGACATAAGTGATCTCCTTGTCGGTGATCGTGACTCTGCCCTTACCTGTTTTCGCAAAGGTAAATCTGTCGAAAACCTTGAAAAGGTCTGCATTCATCTCCATCTTGAAGCCACCGGCATCAAGCTGATCCTTTATAAGTCCCCTCTCCCACTCTGTCCACTTGTGGAGGTCGTCGAAAACGACACACTGGGGGTCTACCTTTTCGATAAGACCGGTGGGGAGATATCTTGCAGCATTTCCGCAGTTGGAGCACTGGATCATATCGTGCTTGCCGGAATTCATGTACTGCATCGTATACTCAGAGCCGCATCTGGGGCAAGCATAAGCGATGTTCTGAAGTCCTGCAGCGAGCTTCCTGCTCTTATACTTTCTGGGATTCTCGCGGATCCAGTCGTTCTCGTTGTAGTCAACTGCATCGAGGATCTTCTGCTGGAGTTCTTCTATCGACAATTCCTTGACTTCGTCAGAATAGATCTTCTTTACGAACTCTGCGCTGATCCTGCCCTTGCGCATTCCGGATCTGGACCATCTGGGCCAAGCGAGATATGCGCCGTGGATATGAGCGATATATACGGAAGCGTTAGCTTTCTTGGCGAGTCTTGCAACACCGTCGTCGAAAGTAATGGACTTGCCGTCAACGTGTCTTGTAGCCTCAGGATAAACGATGATGACTCCGTTTCTTTTCATTACGCGCATCATTGCCTTAACTGCAGCGGTATCTACTACGAACTGCTTCTTGGGGATCGCTCCTCCGAGCTTAAACCAGTGACCCCAGGCAGGTGCCCTGAATACGAACTCGCCTGTTACGAAGTTCGCGGGTCTTGCCTTTGTAAGGCGGTTGATGATCATCGGATCCAGGTAAGATTCGTGATTGGAGATGACGATAATAGGGCCTTCGTGGTTAACGAACTCCATGTCAGGTTTAACCTTGATATGCGTGTATGCGCATACCAGAGGCACAATTATACGTGAACCCAAAAATCCGAAATAGAATTTGCTCGGCTCACAACCTATATCATAGTCACGCGGTGCCTTCGAACGGGATGCCGCATTACTCTTGATTTCAGTCATCTCTTTGCTCCATTATCCTTAATAGCGCAAGTATTATACATTAGAGCCGACAGGTTCTTCAACATCAACCTTTTCCGATTTTCCGAGCTCTCCGCCGTCTTTAATGACAATGACTTTGCCGTCTTCGGCAGCTGCTCCCTGAGCAAGGAGCGCTTCAGGGTCAGTTGTCTCCACTGCATCGATGACTGCGAGGTGTCCGGGCTTAACGATTCCGTCGAGCATTGCTTCGGAGAAACGGTCTTCGACCATGGAAGTAATGACTCTCCTGAGAGGTCTTGCACCGTACTGCGGATCGTAACCCTTCTTTGCGAGAAGCTCTTTCGCGCTCTCGGTGAGCTCTATATCCATGCCGAGGTCTTTGATCCTCTTGCCGACCTGCTTCATGAGGATGTCTACGATCTTTACAAGAGATTCCTTGCCGAGCATACGGAAGAAGATAATGTCGTCAACACGGTTAACGAATTCCGGAGTGAACGTCTTCTTGAGTTCGTCTATTACGACCTTCTTTGCTTCGTCGTAAGACTTGCCGCCGTAAAGACCCTCTCTGGAGAGTTCGTCCTTATCGTTATCGTCAGCCATAGAGAAGCCGATCCTTCTGCCTTCGCTGCCTACGAGCATTCTCGCACCAATATTTGATGTCATGATGATGATCGTATTTCTAAAGTCGACCGTTCTGCCGTGGCCGTCCGTAAGACGTCCGTCGTCCAATACCTGAAGCATCGTGTTGAAGATCTCAGGGTGTGCCTTTTCGATCTCATCGAAAAGAACGACTGAATAAGGATGTCTTCTGACAGCTTCTGTGAGCTGGCCGCCCTCATCATATCCGACATATCCCGGAGGCGCACCGATGAGTCTGGAGACATCGTGCTTTTCCATGTATTCGGACATATCAACTCTTACAAGAGCGCTCTCATTGCCGAACATGACTTCGGCCAAAGCCTTGGCGAGCTCTGTCTTACCTACACCGGTCGTACCTAAGAAAATAAAGGAACCTGAAGGTCTCTTCTCGTCCTTGAGACCCAATCTGCCTCTGCGGATGGCCTTTGCGATAGCATGAACTGCTTCGTCCTGGCCTACGACCCTCTTCTGAAGCTCAGATTCAAGGTTCTTGAGCTTATCGGCATCAGATTCCGTGATCTTTGTTGTCGGGATGCCTGTCCACTTTGCAAGTACTAAAGCTACATCATCGACAGTAAGAGTGCCTGTGAAACCCTTATCATCGGGCTTGACCTTATCCTGAAGGACAGAGAGTTTCTCTTTGAGCTTTTCCTCTTCCTCCTTGAGGGTCTGGGCAGCTTCGAAATCCTGGGTATCGACAGCGGCCTTCTTCTTTTCCACGATCTCTTTGATCTTCTTTTCGAGATCGTTCTTATCCTTGGAATCGGCATAGTTGATCCTCTTTGCGGCGGCGGCCTCATCTACGAGGTCAATAGCCTTATCCGGAAGGAATCTGTCGGAAACGTATCTTGCAGAGAGCCTTACGGACTGCTCCAAGACATCGTCAGGAATATAGATCTTGTGATGGTCTTCGTACTTGGACCTGAGGCCCTTCATGATCGCGATCGCATCTTCGATAGAGGGCTCTTCGATCAAGACCTTCTGGAAACGTCTCTCAAGAGCATGATCCTTTTCGATGAACTTGGAATATTCATCTAAAGTCGTAGCACCGATGATCTGAAGCTCGTTCTTTGTAAGAAGAGGCTTCATGATGTTTGCAGCATCCATTGATCCGCCGGATGTATCGCCTGCGCCTACCAATGTATGGATCTCATCGATGAAGAGGATTACGTTAGGATCAGCTACTGCCTCATCTAACATGTTCTTGATACGCTCTTCGAATTCGCCTCTGTACTTGGAGCCGGCTACCATAGAGCCCATCTCCATGCTGTAAACGATCTTGCCCTTGATCACGTCAGGAACATTGTTTTCGGCGATCTTGAGCGCCAGACCCTCTGCGATAGCAGTCTTACCGACACCCGGATCACCTACGAGGCAAGGATTGTTCTTAGTGCGGCGGATAAGAATCTGCATGACACGTGAGATCTCTTCCTCACGTCCGATAACGGGATCGATCTTGCCCTGCTTTGCGAGTTCGGTTAAGTTCTTGCCGTATTTTTCGAGTGTCTTATGGCCGGACTTGCCGCCCTGCTTGGCAGCCGTCTTTCTTGCAGAAGGTGCGGATTCGCCGCCGGGCATATTGGAATCTTCTGAGCTGTCACCGAATATTCTGCCCTCATCTCTTGCCTGTTCAGCCTGCTCATTGAAAACATTTATGATCGCTGACCTGATGCCTTCCATATCGCATCCTGCAGCTTCAAGGCTCGAAAAGATCTCCGGATGGTTGGATACTTTTCTGGACATGATCACGAAAAGGAGATGTTCTGGATTTACCGCACCCTTAAAGCCTGTTTTTCTGGACAGGTCGGATGCGTTGGAAAAGATCCTTCGAACATCGATACGAAGGCTCTGGAAAGCCCTGTCTGCAAGTATCTTAACGGTATTGTCGTCGAGATCGTAATCTCCCTCTGCACCAAGATTCTCCACTACGACCGACAGGTCCGTAACGTTCTCTTCGAGGATCTCCTTTGCGGGCGTATCAGTAACGCACAATGCCGCGAAAAGAATGGTATCTCTTATTAATGATGTGTGTCTTTCTTCTGCAATAATGCTCGATACCGCGAGCACCTTTGCTGTATCTTCAGTAATTCTCATATCAATCAGCCCCTTTCAAAATCTTTCTTATTCCCTGAGCCCTGAATCTCTGTGAAGCAATACTCTGGCTGCTCTTCACCGAAGGAGCTTCGGGCTCCCAGAGTATGTCCATCGTAAGCTTGTTTATCGTATTCCAGGATATCTTTATATCTCCTGTGTCATCATATTCGTGATAAAGCCTGAGCCAGCCCAATGCCTGAAGCGCTTCGCTCCTGGAGATCATGTTTGCATATCTCAATGTGCCGTAGGATCTGCCGTAAACATCCTGTGATTGGTCTTTCTTGTTTCCGGCGATCTCATCTCTTAATGCTCTTTCAGCCTTGATAACGTCCGAAATGAGCATCTCGCCTCTCTTTAAGAGTTCGTCCTCTGTAACACCCAGCGTATTTACGCTCGCGATGATATAAACATCAGAATCAGAGATCTCGCCTCTTTCCGCGAAAGGATAGATCATCCATTCATACTGGCCTACACGCTGTTTCAGTGCAGCGATACCGCCTTCAGTCTTTGAGATCGCGGGAAGCGATACCGTATAAAGGATCTTAAGTCCTGTGCCTGCGAGACTTACGCTTGAAGTAAGGAATCCGTAAGTATCGGAAAACGCGATATCAAATTTGCTCTCGAGATCCAATGCAACCTTTTCAGCCTGCTTATAAACACTGATGTCGTGGCCTGCCGCCATCGCCTTTACAGTAAGATGCTCTCCCGAACCTACTGCGATCGAGACGCTGACGTCATCGTTATAGTAGAAAGCTTTTCTGTCGGGATTAGCCATCTGATTTGCTTCTCTTCCCAGGATCTGAAGCCTGGTAAGCTTTAAGACCGTATTCTTGTCGAAGTCAGCTGCATTACCGCCCGAATAGACATTTTTGTCGATCTCTTTGTCAACAGTATCAAGTAGGCTCTGGCACTCTTTATCGTCTAATCTCGGCATGAAATTATAGCCTTTTATATTACGTACTATGCATGCCTTTGTGGAGAGAACAACGTCGCTGTCTTTACCCTCATTTGTGTACCATTCAGACATTGCCTTCACCTTCCTTTCTGCCCTTAAGTTCATCTCTGAGCCTTGAAGCGAGTCTGTATTCCTCAGCTTCTGCTGCGGCCTTGATGCCCTTTTCGAGATCTTCGTCAGACAGCATGCCCAGATCAGCTTTCATGAGCTGTTCTACCGTCAGGCCTCCCTTTTCGCTCTTTGCGGCAGGTGTTTTTTCTTCCTTGTCCGGAGCTTCAGGTGCTTTTTCCGGGATATCTATAGTCTTTGCCTCCGGCTCTGCTTTCTTTACCGTCTGCGGGATCTCTTTTGTCTCCGCACTGGTGTCAGCCGACTGTGCAGGAAGTCTTCCGGCATACACGCTGTTGCCCTGCTGCTTGAACATCTCCCTTACGATATTATCGTTAAAGGTGTTGTAGCACTCGATGCATCCTACGCGCCCCTCATTTTCGAATTCCCTTAAAGTCATACCGCACTTAGGGCATGTAAGCGTGCTGTTGCCGAAGTCCAGTTCGCTCATCTGCATAAGAGATGAAGCTATCTGGTCTAAAGGTGAGAACGGATTGCCCAGAAGGTCGGACGGATCCTTTAAGAATCTGTCGTAACCCATCAGCCTCGCACAGTTCTCACAGTATGTGACACCGTTTATCTTGATTATCCTGTTGGTAAGTTCCTTACCGCATCTTTCGCATCTCATTTGTTTTTCTCCTTTTGGATCCCTTATTTCATGTGACCATCAGTCCCAACAGCGCATGCTTGAAAATATCCGCTCTTAAGACTGACCTTATGTCAGAGTCGACCCTGGCCAGAGCCCTGTCCGAAACCGCATTCATGATCGCCGTTCCTTCTTTGGAAGTCATCGCACCGACAGTAACCGCATTGGTCAGGAGGTTCTTGGCCTGCTGCTGCGAAAGGTCATCGCCTACGCTGTCGATTATCGTCTTCAGATATTCGGCAGGTCCCACATGATTTACCCTCGTTATGGTGATCTGTCCGCCGCCGCCTCGTCTGCTCTCGACTATATATCCGCTTCCGCCCGAAAACCTTGTAGACAGCACGTATGTGATTTGGGAAGGCACGCAGTTCGCCTGCTCAGCCAGCTGGCTTCTGCAGATCGTTGCAGTACCGTCATTCTCGTCGACCATCTCCTTGATCATCTGTTCAATTACATCAACCAGTCTTGCCACAAGATCGTCCTCCTTCCGCTTAGTCAGCATTATTTTTTGGCTTTGCCCTTTTTTGACTTTGACTTTGACTTTCTTTGACTATTATGAAACTGATCCTGTCTTTTGTCAACAGGAAAATCAGGAAAAGTCAAAACAGATATGATGTGCAATTTTTCTTCATTTTTTGAGCGTAAATTGCACAAAAATGGGCTATTTATGCAATTTTCTCCCGTTTTCGATGAATAATTGCACAGACAGGAAGCTCAGTCCGGTTTTGATCAAAACAAAAGCTGCCCGAAGGCAGCTTTGTAATCAGTAAATTATCCGTTTAATTATCTGTGATAAAGCTTCTTTGTCTCGTAAATGGGCTCGCAGGTAAGGTTGATGCCGAGCTTGTGGAACATGTTGAGGTCAACAGAGCTCATCATGGTCGTAGAGTGAGCATCGCTGTTTGCGAGATTTCCGATCTGCTGCATAGCGAGTTCTGCAACCGGGTTGGTGGCAGCGCTGATAGCAAGAGCGATGAGGACCTCATCAGTATGAAGTCTCGGGTTGTGGTTGCCCATGTGATTGATCTTAAGGTCAGAGATAGGCTCGATAACATTGGGTGAAATGAGCGGAATGTCGTGTGAGATTCCTGCGAGGACCTTAAGAGCGTTAAGAAGTGCAGCAGAAGCGGGTCCTAAAAGAGGTGTTGTCTTGCCTGTGACGATCTGTCCGTCAGGAAGCTCCAATGCAACTGCGGGAGCGCCTGTGGATTCGGAACGTACGGAAGCTGCTCCAATAACGCGGCGGTCTGAAATATTGATTCCGGATTTCTTCATGAGGAACTCGATCTTGGTAACGTCGGAACCGTCTGAGTTGCCGGCACGTGTTGCCATCTTGGCCTCATAATATCTTCTGATGATCTCCTGTCTTGAAGCCTCCTGGCATGCCTCATCGTCAACGATGGCAAAACCTGCCATGTTAACGCCCATATCCGTAGGTGACTTGTAAGGGCTCTCACCGTAGATCTTTTCGAAAATAGCATTTACTACAGGGAAGATCTCAACGTCTCTGTTGTAGTTAACTGTTGTCTTTCCATATGCTTCGAGGTGGAAAGGATCGATCATGTTAACATCTGCAAGGTCTGCTGTTGCTGCTTCATAAGCAACGTTTACAGGGTGCTGCAAAGGGATCGACCAGATAGGGAATGTCTCAAACTTAGCGTAGCCTGCCTTGATGCCGCGCTTATTCTCGTGATAGAGCTGGGAAAGGCATGTAGCCATCTTTCCTGAACCGGGGCCCGGAGCTGTTACGACAACGAGCTTTCTTGTTGTCTCGATATAATCATTCTTTCCATAACCGTCTTCACTTACGATGAGCGGAATGTCGGAAGGATAACCTGCGATGGGATAATGTCTGTAGGACTTAACGCCAAGGCCTCTTAATCTTGCTTCAAACTTTTCAGCCAGAGGCTGGCCTGCAAACTGTGTGATTACAACGCTTCCGACAAAGAGTCCGAACTCTGTGAAAGCATCGATAAGACGGAGGACTTCCTGGTCATAAGTAATGCCTAAGTCTCCTCTTCTCTTGTTCTTCTCAATGGCATCAGCATTGATCGCGATAACGATCTCGGCATCCTCGGAAAGCGCTTTGAGCATTCTGATCTTGCTGTCAGGCTCAAATCCGGGCAAAACTCTCGATGCGTGATAATCATCAAACAGCTTGCCGCCGAACTCCAGATAGAGCTTGCCGCCGAACTTATCGACGCGCTCCCTGATGTGCTGGCTCTGCAGCTCTACATATTTGTCATTGGAAAAACCGATCTTAAACATATGACCCTCCCGCCCTTTTCGAAAAATTATATCGCAAAGGCAGGAAATCTTATGTTACAAAATTCGATTATCTTAAAATTTTTAAGGGCTCCATCAAAAGCAGTGATCTGACCTTCGGGAGCTCTTCGCAGACGAATCTTCTGCTGATTATCTCGCGGTCTTCGTCATTGCCAATGAGCTCGACAAATTCTTCCCTGCCAGATATCTGGTCGTATCCGAATATCTTGCTCCTGTAGTGCATCGGGATGACGACTTTGGGATCGATCTGTCCTACCATGTCATGAGCCTGCTTACAGTCGATCGTGAAAAAACCTCCGACAGGGATCAATAAAAGATCGCAACCCTTTAACTCTGCAATCTGGTCATCTGTAAGGGCGCATCCGATGTCGCCCATGTGGACAACAGTTTCGCTGCCTGAAGTAACCTTCGTGATGTTGTTCCTGCCGCGCTTTGCGCCCTGCACTTCATCGTGGAAAGTCTTGATTATCTTAACTTCGGGAGCAGGTCCTTCATAAGGTATGAGGGGCTTTCCCACTGATTCATAGTCACAATGGTCTCCATGGGAATGGGAGCAATACACCTCATCGGCTGAGACATTGGCATCAGATAATCCGGGTACTGAACCCGGCTTATAAGGGTCGAAGCAGACCGTAAGTCCGGTATCAAACCTTATAAGAAAACATGCATGTCCGACATATGTTATTTCCATGAGATAACGCTCCTCGAGATGTTTTTCGGGATCAATACTTGACGGTGTCGTCTGAATCGGAATCTTTCTTTTCTTCTGTGGTCTCAGACTCAACTGTATATGTAGCATCTTCAAGGATCTTGGAGTTTGCCTTGAATTCCTTCTTAGCCTGGGAAGCCAGAAGCGCATTTGCGATACCACCGATAGCACCTACAACGAGAGTGATGCCGATGATAATGGTAAGTGTCTTGGTAGCGCCGTTAAAGCATGTAACGAAAACGCCCATGCCGAGTGCGGCAATGCCGAAGAGCAGTGAGAACCACCAGTATTTCGCGCCCGCAGGTCTCAAAGTGCCTACAGAAGCCACGATGATGACTATCGAGTAAATGAAGATGATGATACCGAATACGAAGTTGAATATTGTGATTATCGGGAGCGGATTGATGATAAATACGATACCCGTAATGGCAATTGCGCAGCCGATGATGAAAACGATCCAGTCAAATACCGTCTTTTCCTTGATCCTTAAGAAGTTAATCAGTTCGAAGATTCCGATAAGGATAAGGACGCCGCCTACAACCCTTACAAAACCTGCCGCTATTTCGTCGCCTTTGCCCGCCAGTGTTCCGATAAAGAATATAAGTCCCAACAAGAGCATTATGATATCCAATACTATCGTAGCTACATTGTACTCGCTGATCTTGTTCTTTTTCTGGGTCTTAGTCTTTGCCATGTAATCATTCCTCGCTTTCGCCGGTCATCATTATCATATTCTTACCTGATTTTTTCGCATTTGCCAATGCCGATTCGGCTTCTTTCAATGCGCTCTCGAGATCCATAGTAACATCAAACCAGGCATATCCGCCGCTTAATGTAACGGATTCTTTCGTAAAAGAATACTTCTTTTTGGCAAAATCTTTCCTGATCTGGTTCAAGACATCGAAATTTTCGTCTCTTGTCCCGTTCTCGAAAATAATGACGAACGTGTCTCCGCCGTATCTTCCTACGATCGTATCTTCATCTATCGCACCCTGAAGGATCTGGCCAAGGCAATAGAGAACTTCATCTCCTATGTCATTTCCGAGATCATCATTGATCTTTTTGAAATCGTCGATATCAAGGATGGCGATGCCGCAGGGATCGAGCTCATTTGTATTCTTTAAGATCTCGCCGGCCACTTCGGTCATGTATCTTTTGCTGTAAACACCGGTGACCCTGTCCGTCTCAAAACCACGCTCGAACTTATTGGCTCCTGCGAAGTTACGCTCTCTTATCAGGAGCATTCTCTTGTTAAACAGTTCCAGTCTGTATGCCAGAATTCCGATTCCTATAGCCAGCACCTCAAGTATGACGATGCAGAGGATAGAATAGGTCCTCTCGTCAGGATAATCATAGATATGCAGTATTCCGGAATAGAGGATAAAGACTATGCTGAGTCCGGCCTGAACGAACTGGATAAAGCCGTCGTGGAATATGGAACAGATGATTACCGCAAATAAAGGCAGTGTCCAAAGAGGGATAAAGTAACTGTGCGCGAGCGATATGACACCGCACATTATTACGATTGAAAAGGAAACGACCCTGTTTTTCGTAATATCGGTACTCGTATCGAATCTGTTGGAAAGCCTGGTAATCAAATACAGAAGGCAGTTTACCGCAACCGGCAGCAGTATCCTGAATTCGACATAACTGTTCAGGGGCTGCCCCAGATCATCGATGAGATAGTAATAGAAAAATATGCCTACCTCAAACGCTGTACAAACGACCGTCATTATGAGAAGGATCTTCTCGTATTCAAATCTTATCGTTCTCTCCAGATTCCTAAGCGCGGGATCCTTGATCGGCTTGCCATTCATATGCAGTACCTCGTCCGGTTATGCTTTGCGCGTGCCTAAATCGTTTTCTTAACCATTATCTCCATTATTGTCTTCTGGTTTGTTTGTCGGTGTAGGTGAAGGTGTAGATGTTGATGTGGATGTAGGCGCATTTACTGTCTCTGTAGGCGATGCCTCAGGAGTCGGCGTTGCAGAAGGCGTGTTGGAGGTGCTGCTCTCCGGTGTCGGCGTAGGCGTTTCGGTACCGGCTGCAGAACCCGTCGGTGACGGCGTCAGCGTGGTATCTCCTGTAGAAGGTGTTGTCGACGGAGACGTTGACGGTGTAGTAGACGAAGCAGCCTTTACTTCCCAGGTTGCCGTATCCGTAATAGTTCCGCGGAACGGATCCTTGAAAGTATAAGTGATCGTATATTTGCCTGCAGTCTGTTTTGCCTGGTCGACAGTAACTGTCTGGCCGGCCTCATTCCTGATCGCATATGAGAGATTATCTGTCGTGACAACGCCCTGAGAGGTCTTTGCCTTTACGCCATCCATAGGATTAATGCTCTGGCCGGTCTCGGTCGTGATCGTCTTGTTGGTGATATTTATCTGCGGCGAATTCAAAGTCGTCTTTCCCAGGATCCTTATGTTAAGGTCAACTTCCGTGCCGATGCCTGCAACCTTGCCGTGCCATGAATACTGCCAGTATTCGAAAGCAAAGCTTCTCGGAGGGATAGTATCGCCTGTCTGATAGTAGTTAGACTTGAAGCTCTTGCTTGCAGGCCAGTAGCAGCTGTAAGGATATGCATACCAGAGCTTGTACTTGCCGAGGATCTGGCCTGAATACTTACCGAGTCTGTTGTTGATATCGTCCGTGCAGAGATATACGCACGGTGTGTAGCCGTTCTGTTTGATCAGTGTGCAGTATGCATCTATGACCTGTGCGAAAAGCTCACCTTTGAGCGGCTGCGTCCTGTATCCGGAGCCTGTCTCCCAGTCCATGACGACGGGAAGATCAATGTTGTAGTTCTTACACATTGCGATAGTCAGAGAAGCTTCTTCAACAGCCTCTGCTACGGTAATGGCCTGTGAGAAGAAATATACGCCGACTTTTACACCGGCTGCTTGTGCTCTCTTAACGTTCTGCCCAAACTTCTTATCTTCGTAGCAGGTGCCCTTTGTATATCCGCGGCCGCCACATCTGATAAATGCAAACTTGATGCCGTCGTTCTTTACCTTGGTCCAGTTGATATCGCCCTGGAACTCCGAAATGTCGATTCCGAGCTCGTAATTGTAGACCGTAACGGGTCCCAATGTAGGAGTAGGCACATTTGTAGCTGCTGGCTTGGTAGGCTGAGGCTTTGGTGTGCTTGTAGCCTTAGGCGCATCTGCGATAGTACCCTTATGTGTCGTTTTTACGTTCTGGGACTGGTCCTGCTTGATGTTCTTTTTCTCAATAGCTTTGACCTTACCCTGCTTTACTGCTTTGAGGAGATCTTCGTTAGACAAAGACTTGAGGTCATTGATATCTGCGACATTTTCGCCTGTAAGCGCGCCGCGCTTTGTTTCCAGAGTCTCTCCGGAAGATTCCTCTGAGGATTCTTTTGTGGATTCGGCAGAAGTTTCTTCTGCACTCGAAGTAGCTTCGAAAGAAACCCGGTCCAGATACTGCTGTGCAGCATTGAGTTCTATGTTTTCGGAAGGAAGATCCACATTCCTGTTCGACATTATTGCAGCCGCACAGACAGAACCGATCGTAGCAAAACCGATCGCTGCTGCGAGGATAAGGCTGATCCTTGCAGGCTTTTCAGATGCAGTGCAGAACCTCTCAAAAAAGCCGTGTTTTTCCTTGGTTGCTCTCTTTTGCAAAATACTACTCCTATTTAAAAACACAAATATTCATGATAATAATGCTTTAGTTATCATGGTAAGTCAAGTTTATCCTACCCCACATACAGATCACATTTTGGGGCAAAACACAGTATTTTATGTGGCAATTGGCTATTTAGGTCAGGTTGCTTTGGGGTATTCGTTGCAAAGAAGTCTGTACGGAGCCTCGTCTTCTTCAATCTCGGGGAAACGCCCTACGGGAGGGTTAAACCTGTTGTCTGTGTTGTCGTCATTTACCTGTGAGACTTCACCTAAAAGGACTGCTCCCGTACCTTTTTCGACTTCAAAATCGTGATACATATAGGGCTGGATCGAGATACTCTCGCCGGGCGTGAGCCTTATCTGCGTTCCTGCCTTCACCTGATAGGTCCTGCCGTCAGTATGGACAGTAACGTCGCTTTCCTTATCGATCTCTTCATCCGGAAGCGAATTATATACGCGGATAAGGAGATTTCCGCCACCTTTATTTATTATGTCTTCCATCTTGAACCAGTGAAAATGGTTCGGTGAATACTGGCCTTCCTCAATGAAAAGGAGCTTTTCGGCATAAGGCTTCGGATACTTATCCTTTGCCTTCAGGTTGCCGTTGCGCAGAGTAATGAGCGAAAAGCCGGTTTTTTCGAAATCGCCAAGGCCATAATCAGTTATATCCCAGCCGAGCATATTGTCCCTCACCTCGTCATACTCGTGGCCTTTTGTCTGCCACTCTTCAGGAGTGAAATTACAAAACGGCGGGAGGCTGATCTTAAGGTCATTAATAACGCTTTCCATGCGCTTCAAAGCTTTATTTATCTCTGATCTTTTCATTTCATACACCTCTCTTATTACTGATCGCTCTGAAAATGCAGGCCACTCCGAAAGCAGTAAGCGGTATGCCCGTAAAGATCGCGATACCGACGGGCCACCCCCAATTGAGGAACCCGTAAAAGTCGTTTGTATCAGGCCATGCGCCGCCTATTCCGTTTATCAGAATATTAAGAAGATAACCTATTGCGTATATAAGAGTCGGAACAGCCGCATAGACAGCATATCTGAACGGCATCTTCTTCCTTCTGACAACAATGAATTCGATCATGGCTGTTACAGGCAAAAGAAGATGGAAATAAAGGTTGCCTCTCTTATAGAACTGCAAAAATCCGTAGAGAGGTCCGAACATAAATGCAACAACAGCAAATGTTATGGCTACGCCGACGACTGCCGCGAGCTTGAGCGCGCGTATCTTTTCCGTATCTTTTTTAAGGAGTTTAAAGACTAAAAAGACCGATGCAACAATACCGCAGAAGACATTCGTAAGTACAGTATAGAACTTGAAGTTTTCAATGCCTGAAGACTGCAGTGCGCCTTCTTCTGCTTTGGATGTAAGCATAAGAATAATACCTATTACCGTAAAGATAACGATAATAAGATTCAAGATGATCTCAAATGTCTTGTGTTCTTTCCTGCTCATATAACAATTATAGTATGAGCAGAAACAATGTATATAAAACTTATGTCTTATTTAAACGGTTCCGGTTCTTCTTCCTTATGATAGAGACCGAAGAAATTGGCCGAGTAAAAGACCTTCGCAGTCGTATCGCCGAATTCGGCCTGCCTCGATGTGAGTTTATCCAGATATTTCTGGGACGCCTCCTTGGTCTTCCCGGATTCATGGTAAAGCATGTCTATGGCCTGCTCCAAAGTATCCGTTCTGCCCGAACGGTTGATTATCATGAGCTTCTCCAGGATTCTCGGGTCGGAATATTTTGAATCGATCATCATCGGTCCGTAATCGTTAACAGCATTGGTGAGCTGCTTGGCAAGCTCTACTTCCCTGCCCAGGTACTTTCTGATATTTTTCCTGTTTTCTTTCAAGCTCTTGTAGAAAGCCACAATACAATAAATGCCTAACGCAAAATACATTGCATACCAGAGCAGAAGTCCGTTATAGAGTTTAAGTGAAACTCTGAATACCGTTAATACCGAGAGAAATATCATCGATCCGATAAAGAATAGTCCGACAAAAGGAACCGCTGTCGGAACATAACCCCATTTTGAAAAGAAATCCAGCTTCTGGTTGCAGTATTCATATTCGTTAAACTGTGGTTCGTAGGGAGTAAAGTGCTTAAGCATCTTCTTAAGCTCTTTGTTGATCTCATATCTGGTTATATCGGGAAGATCAGCGAGGTCAGGATCGGTATCTGTTTTCCTCACGTCAAGCGGAGCACCGCAGCGCTTACAGTTTTTCCTTCCTTCATTGCGGAAGCCGCATTCCCTACAAGTAACCATGAAGTCCCCTCCTCATGCATTGCTTTATTATCACCCTGATAAGGAACCTGTTATGCCGCCTTATCCTTTCCTGCTTTGAGTTTAGCATACCAGAGAGCGGATTTGCGACGTGATAATATTCTCAATTAAAAAATCCCCGCCGGGCATTTTGCCAGGCGGGGATAATAAATCGTTATTTTCGAGCTTTATAAAAGCCTGAAATCAGCCTTTCTCGAGAGCAAGAGTAATTGTTGTTCTGTCGCAGACTTCTGAAGGTCCGAAGTACTGGATAGCACCGGGGAATGTGAATGCTGTCTCAACAGCCCACTTCTCACGGTTAGCTTCGAAATACTTGAACGGCTTGCCGTCGAGCTCAACGAGAGCCTTTCTGATAACCGGCTTGTCTGCACCGTTTCTTCTCTCCATGTTCATCATCTTTGTGATAGGCATACCGCCTGCAACCCACTCGTCAGCAGGCTTACTGATGTTGGAAACCTTTGAGAGGTATCCTGTGTAACCATACTGGATGAGCATGAATGCGTTGAAGCCCAAAGAGTAGCAGTAGTCAGCATCGAAGTTGGAAGGGAATGCGCAGCGGCCTTCATAACCGAAGAAGTGGTGCTGAGCGCCGAACTTACCCTTGTATGTGCCAGCTTCCTTTCTCTTTGCGAGCTCGTTCTTAACCATTTCGGAGAAGAGCTTCTCGGACTCGATGAGGGATACCTGAACGTTGCCGTGAGGGTCTCTCTCGAGGAAGAGCTGCTGCTGGATGCCCTGAGGAAGGATGTCGAATACCTTGAAAGCATCAGCGGAAAGACCAGCCTTGATGAACTCATACTTAGCGTTCCAGTCAGGAAGAGCGTTGAACTGAGCTGTCTTCTCGCCAGCGAGGAGCTCGTTGATCTCAGCGATGAGAGCGGAGAACTCAGGAACGAACTCTACGATACCCTCAGGGATGATAGCAACACCGAAGTTGTCGCCGTTAGCTGCTCTCTTCTCAACGGAGTCAGCGATCTGGTTTGTGATATCTGCAAGAGACATCTTCTTAGCTGCAACTTCCTCACCGATGAGGCAGATGTTAGGCTGTGTCTCAAGTGCGCACTCAAGAGCAACGTGGGAAGCAGAACGTCCCATAACCTTGATGAAGTGCCAATACTTCTTTGCGGAGTTAGCATCTCTCTCGATGTTGCCGATGAGCTCGGAATATGTCTTTGTAGCTGTATCGAAACCGAAAGAAGCTTCGATATCCTCGTTCTTCAAGTCGCCGTCGATTGTCTTAGGGCAGCCGATGACCTGAATGCCTGTGTTGTTAGCAGCCATGTACTCAGCGAGTGTAGCAGCGTTTGTGTTGGAGTCGTCACCGCCGATGATAACGATAGCTGTAAGGCCGTTCTCTTTTGCATAATTTGCAACTGTCTGGAACTGCTCAACTGTCTCGAGCTTAGTTCTGCCGGAACCGATGATGTCGAAACCGCCTGTGTTTCTGTAAGCATCGATGAACTTGTCGTCGAACTCAACATAGTCGTTCTTGAGAAGTCCGTCAGGTCCCTTCTTGAAACCGAGAAGCTTGTTCTCAGGGTTTGTTGCCTTCAAAGCGTCATAAAGACCTGAAATAACGTTGTGTCCGCCAGGTGCCTGACCGCCGGAGAGGATTACGCCTACTACCTGCTTCTTAGCAGCGGATGTATTTGCGCCCTTAACGAATGTGATCTCGGGCTTACCATATGTGTTGGGGAAAAGAGCCTTGATCTTATCCTGGTCTGCAACAGACTGTGTAGCAGCACCTTCCTGTACGCTGATCTCAGCGATACCGTTTCTAAGCATGCCCGGAAGCTTGGGCTGATACTCATATCTTGCCTTCTGAAGTGGTGAAATATCCATAGCTTTACTCCTTTAGAATAAAATACACAAGAATAATAATTAATCAGACGGCAAAAGTAAATGATTGTTTTCGGTCTTTTGTGTCCAAAAAAATCCTATTGCGGAAGTAGGAACTTTAGTGTAAATTCTTCTCTTGGAAAACAGAATATAAGGACGGGAGCTTGCATTACAGGCTGAGAGGAAGGTGTGCCCTTCGACCGAATACCTGATTTGGGTAATGCCAACGTAGGGACTCTTAGGTCATATATGCGTTTTGAGGAAGTTGCCTTTATCGGGCAACTTCCTTTTTCTTTGCTTTCCGGAAGGAGATCACATGAAAAGATACAACATTTTAAGACTCGCCGTCATGGCGATGCTGATCGCGGTAGGTGTCGTTATCTCACCTATCTTAAGGATCGAGGGCATGTGCCCTATGGCTCACCTCATCAACATTACAGCAGCAGTGCTCTTAGGCCCTCTGGACGCATTTCTGGTCGCACTTTTTATCGGCATCATCCGCATGTGCGCGATGGGCATCCCGCCGCTCGCACTTACAGGTGCGGTTTTCGGAGCTTTGCTCTCAGGCATCCTCTATAAAGTCTCCAAAGGCAAGATCTGGGCAGCAGTCTTAGGAGAGATCGTCGGAACGGGCATCATCGGAGCTATCGTTTCCTACCCTGTCATGGCTTTCATCATGGGCAGAGAAGGCCTTGGATGGTTCTTCTACGTTCCCTCATTCATCTGCGGAACATTGATCGGCGGCACAGTCGCAGCGATCGTCCTCTACAGGCTCCAGCATATGGGGGCTCTCAAGAAGATGCAGACAAGAATCGCTGAAGGAGGTGCCCTTTGGAAAAAGAAGCACGCAAAAACAACAGCCTGATCCACTGCATCACAAACCCTATCTCAATGAACCAGTGCGCAAATGCCATACTGGCTCTTGGGGCAAAACCTATAATGGCAGAGCACCCTGATGAAGTTATGGAGATTACGAAAACAGCGTCTTCCCTGCTGCTTAATCTCGGAAACATAACAGATTCGCGCATCTCATCCATGCGCCTCGCTCTTAAGGAAGCAAACACCAACGGCATCCCCGTAACTCTTGATGCGGTAGGCGCTGCCTGCTCATCACTTCGCAAGACTCTCGTAAGGCTCTTCCTTACATCGGGAAAGTTCGCATGCCTCAAGGGCAACTATTCGGAGATCCTTGCGCTCTACGATGACACCTACAAGGCAGCCGGTGTGGACGCTAAAGATGGAATTGATGTAAAGCTGATCAGACACGCTGTCCTTGAGCTCTCGAAAACAAATAACTGCATCGTCGTTGCTACCGGCAAAGTCGATCTGGTCGCCTTCAACGGTGAATTAAGAGAAGTTACGGGCGGCGTCGCACAGCTCTCACAGGCAACGGGAACCGGCTGTATGCTGGGCGCGGTGATCGCAACTTTCCTTGCTGACGAAAACTCGCCCGGAAGTGTCGTTAATGCATGCGCATTCTTTAAGGCATGCGGCGAGAAAGCAGCAACAGATAAAGGCATCGGAACATTCATGGTAAATCTTCTGGATGCGATAGGAGGTGCGTCATGAAACTTGATACGGCTTTATACTTCATCACCGACAGCACGGGTTTTGAAAAAGACGAATTCCTGAAAAGAGTCCGTTCGGCATTGGAAGGCGGAGTTACCATTATCCAGCTCCGCGAAAAGAACAGGACCACAAGAGAATATATTGAGCTCGCCGAAGCAGTTCATGCAATAACAAAAGAATTCAATGTACCTCTCATTATCGATGACAGGATCGATGTAATGCTCGCTGTAAACGCAGAAGGTGTCCACGTCGGCGCTGAAGACATGCCTGTTGCCGTTGCAAGAAAACTTATCGGCAATGACAGGATCTTAGGCGCTACGGCAAAGACCGTCGAAGCCGCAACAAAAGCATATAACGACGGTGCGGATTACCTGGGTGTCGGCGCGATCTACCCCACTACTACAAAAGTTAAAACAGTCCTCACTTCAACAGAAACACTGGATGCTATAACCAAAGCTGTTCCGATCCCGGTCAACGCAATCGGCGGACTGAATTCCACCAATCTTGGAGTGCTTAAAGGGATCAACATCGCAGGCGTCTGTGCAGTTTCGGCGATCATGAAGGCTGATTCTCCCAAAGCTGCGGCAGAAGAGCTTAAGAAGGCTTTCAATGACATAAGGAGGGACGCATGAAGACTGTACTCTCTATTGCAGGAAGCGACTGCTCAGGCGGCGCAGGCATTCAGGCCGATCTTAAGACAATGCTCGCTAACGGCGTGTACGGAATGTCCGTCATCACCTCCCTTACCGCACAGAATACGACAGGTGTCAGATCGATCCTTAACAGCGATCCCAAATTCCTCGCAGATCAGATCAACGCTGTTTTCGAAGACATCGTACCTGATGCAGTAAAAACAGGCATGATCCCTTCAAAGGAACTCGTCGGAGTAATCGCTGAAAAGCTAAAAGCTTATGGTGTAAAAAACCTCGTTGTTGATCCCGTCATGGTCGCAACGAGCGGCGCTGATCTCTCGAACTCGGAAAGCGTAAAAGCACTCAAGGAATCACTGATCCCGCTGGCATCCGTCGTCACACCCAACATTCCTGAGGCAGAAGTCCTCTCAGGCATGAAGATCAGCACCAAAGACGGCATGATCGAAGCCGCAAAGAAGATTAATTCAGAGTTCGGCTGCTCCGTTCTGATCAAGGGCGGTCACAACAATTCGGATTGCGATGACGTGCTGCTGCACGGCGGCGAAGTCACTGTTTTCGGGATGCAGAAAATAGATAATCCGAACACACACGGAACCGGATGCACATTATCAAGTGCTATCGCATGCAATCTCGCAAAAGGGATGACGGTTCCTGATGCAGTTAAGCGCGCCAAGGAATACATCACCGGCGCAATAAGAGCAGGACTTGATCTCGGACACGGAAGAGGTCCGTTAGATCACGGATACGATATCAAAACAAAATTCAAAGAATATGAGGAAAACTGAAAATGGAAAGAACTTACAAGACACAGATGGAAGCCGCAAAGATGGGGATCGTGACTCCTGAGATGAAGATCGTAGCTCAGAAGGAATACAGGACTGAAGAAGAGATCCGCGAATGGGTCGCAAAGGGCCAGGTCGCGATCTGCGCCAACAAAAATCATAAGTGCCTGAATCCTGAGGGTGTCGGCTCAATGCTCAGGACAAAGATCAACGTTAATCTCGGCGTTTCAAGAGACTGCAAAGATTACAACGTTGAAATGAAGAAGGTCCAAGCCGCAGTCGACATGGGTGCAGAGGCCATCATGGATCTCTCATCACACGGCGACACTATGCCTTTCCGCCGCAAGCTCACATCAGAATGCCCTGCCATGATCGGCACCGTTCCTGTTTACGATGCGGTAATCCACTATCAGAGAGACCTCGCCACACTGTCTGCAAGAGATCTTATCGATGTCGTCAGGCTTCATGCTGAGGACGGCGTAGACTTCGTAACCCTTCACTGCGGCATCACAAGACACACGATCGACCAGATCAAGAAGCACAAGAGAAAGATGAATATCGTATCCAGAGGCGGCTCCCTGATCTTCGCATGGATGTGCATGACAGGCAACGAGAACCCGTTCTACGAATACTACGATGAGATCCTGGATATCTGCCGCGAATACGACGTTACGATCTCACTTGGCGATGCGTGCCGTCCGGGCTGCCTTGCCGATGCAGGCGACGTATGTCAGATAGAAGAACTTGTAAAACTCGGCGAGCTTACAAAGCGCGCTTGGGAAAAGGATGTCCAGGTAATGGTTGAAGGCCCCGGCCACATGCCGATGGACCAGATCGAAGCCAACATGAAGATCCAGCAGTCGATCTGTATGGGCGCGCCTTTCTATGTCTTGGGACCCCTCGTTACCGATATCGCTCCCGGCTACGACCACATCACATCAGCGATCGGTGGCGCCATTGCTGCCGCATCAGGCGCTGCTTTCCTCTGCTATGTAACGCCTGCAGAGCACCTGGCACTCCCCAATGTCGATGATGTTAAGCAGGGCATAATCGCTTCAAAGATCGCAGCTCACGCTGCCGACATCGCGAAAAAGATCCCGCATGCAATGGACAGGGACAATGCCATGGGCGATGCCAGAAGGACATTTAAGTGGGACGACCAGTGGGCAGTGTCGATAGACCCTGAAACAGCAAAGGCTATCCGCGATTCCAGGGCGCCGGAGCACGATGACACATGCTCTATGTGCGGCAAGTTCTGCGCCGTTAGGAGCATGAATAAAGCACTTGAGGGAGAGTATATCGATATCCTCTGATCAGATGTCGGGATAATAAAGGTCCGGCTTCATTAGATTTGGAATTCTCTTAAGATAGAGTCTTCCGGATAACGCGAAATGAGGGAGCTCGATGAAGTTAGCATTTGCGGGTGATATCAGCCTTATCATCGGATCGGCAATGATGTTTTCCGCGTCCTTAAGCGCTTCTTCGAGCTCCTCTTCTCCGTGACACTTTCTGTCGCATCCGGAAAGAAGACCGTCTGTGATCTCGGTTGCAGCGATCACGTTATAATCTATGCTGTAAGTATTCTTAATATATGCGGCAACAGAACCCGATATCACAGGTTCGCCCACAATATAGTTTCTGGTTTTTTCTCTTATGGTTTCAGTATAATCACAGGGTCTGCCGTTCCACGGGAGTCCTTTGACATACGGTATGCCGTATTCATCCTGCATAAACTTACATACCGCAATGCCGGACGATGATACGGCAATATTTAATTCTGCTTCAGCGGCCTTAATGACATCCTCATATGAAGTGTTAATACCCCAGTTTGAGACAAGCTCATATTCATCGGACAAGCATATCTCCGTTGCCGTGAAATCAAGAGGTGTCATGCCAATGATATTCACGCCGTTCTTTACCTTCCGTTCAGGAGCACGAAGCATCTTTTTTGCAAAGCTCAGGAATGCTTCGGACTGTCCTTTTGAATAGTCGTGCATCGCATTGGTGTTGACGTAAAAACAAGGCAGTCCTGTCTTTTCCTCCAGAACCCTGCATATGCCCTTGAAGTCAGTACCGTTAAGATAAGGGAGCGGCGAATTGGCCAAAGCGATAAAGCGTGGCTTCATTCTTTCAGCTGCAGCGCAGATATCATTTATGAACTTGTCATCATTTCCGGTTATTGCGTCGATATCGTTGAGTCCTGAAATATATATCAGGCTCTCCTTGTCAAACCACCTTGTTTCATCGTGGGTATTGTATGTTGAATTGCATCCTGAAGGGTCATGGATAACCGTCATGCCTCCAAACTCATAGAGGGCACTTGCAGCACCCGATACATCACCCGTATAGACCGGTAGGATCCTGTATGTCTTTCTCATATGCAGCTCCTGCAGCCCAAACCTTTGCGCGGCACTATATCGCGCATGTCTTTACCGTTGTTAAATGCATCTTCCATAAGCCTTATAAACTCACATATTCCGCTAAAACCGTACAAGCCTCCGCCTTCGATCATGTTGACGAAATAACCCGTTCCTTCAAACCACGCGGCCTTCTGACCTATCGCAAGGATTTTATCTTCCGGTCTTTTCAGCCTTCGGTTAACGACATGCATCGTGGAATGAAGGATAAGATCCGGATATTTTTCAGAGAGAAGATCGAAATCTTCCTTTTCGCTTACATCTATTGAATCAAGATATACGGTTCTGACGTTAATTCCGTTCTCAAGAAGAAATCTTGCAAGTGACAAGGGTCTTGGAATGGCAGTATAATCGATTGTCACAGGCGTATTGCCAATGATCTCCTTAAGTTTTGACAGTCCGCCGGTGCATGCCTTCTTCCCCGCTTCAATAAAACCATCAGGAATAGCAAAGCCTGATGATAAGAGTTCACTTTCAACCGTATCAAAACTAAAGCTTAAAGGGCAGTAAAGATATTTGCGGTCAAGTCTTTTTGAAAGGGTCTGGGTGGCCATAAGGCCGGCAGGATACTGGCAGATGAATAATGAGGCTTCACCGATTGAAAGATACTCTTCAAGTGTCCTGCACTCCGCGGTATCTTTTATGTTCCTGCCGTTATACTCCAGTATCTTTTTGAAATCATTTTCAGATGCCGGCATATCACTTCCCGCAAATGCCACAGTATCTTTATTGGCAGGCAGAGAAGGAATGATGTCTGACATTGCTTTGCGAAGTCTCTGGTCAGGAGTCGTGCCGCGTTTCTGCATTACCGGATCCATGAAGCCTCTTACGAAAATGACATCCGGGAAACGCTTTTCGAGCTCCTTGTAAATAAATCCGATGTCACAACCCATAAAACGGTGGACACATACCGGGAAGACTATCACCACCGGAGGTAACTTCGGAAGTTTCCTAAGACAGTCGGTAACACCTTCTATTGTAGTCTCTTCTATCCTTCCCGAATGTGTCATGTCATCTTCTTCAAGGACAACGGAGGAGAACCGTCCGAGTTCGCCCATCTCGGCTGCTGTCATGACAACACCGCGCAGACAGTTATCAGCGCAGATGTATATCTGATGAGCCTCAGGTATCCTGAACCCGATATGCACTATATTCCAAGTGCCGTGAGCGGGCGCGTTGAACTCGAGCCCGTTTGCAAACGGTTTGGGGAATACGGCGTTGCCGATCCTCACACTTTCATCACTTGACGTTGGCATAAGATGTTTTTACGTTAACTCCGTCAAGACGTCCGATCTTTCCTGTTATCTCGCTGATGTAATCCTGGGGCGCGTTGATGGCGATCATGATGATGCTGATGTTCTTCTCGCGGTAGGGCACGCCCATTCTCCCGATGATGTATTTTCCGGCCTCGTGAAGAAGGGCATTAAGCTTCTCAACTGATTCAGGATTCTCTACGATTATCGAGATTGCAGCTACTCTTGTTTCCATAAACGCTCCTTAGCAAATTCTTGGCAGCAGTTCGTTGCCGGGCTTGGGAAGATATGTCTGTCCGCCGACTTCAGTCGTCATGACTACTCTTCCGGTCTCTTCTTCAGTTACTTCGCCTATTATCGTTGCACCTTCAGTGTACTTTGTACCCTTAAGGACATCAACAACTGCCTGTGCTTTTTCCGCAGGGCAGATCATTACCATTCTGCCTTCGCATGCAAGATACAGAGGCTCTAATCCCAGAAGACCCGTTACGCCGCTGACTTCAGGAGCTACCGGAACGCTTGTCCTGTCGACCCTGATGCCGACCTCTGCCTCATCTGCGATCTCATAAAGAACAGTTCCGACGCCGCCTCTCGTGGCATCTCTTATAACGTGCATCTCAGGGCATACTTCGAGCGCTCTTCTTACAGGCTCCCACAAGGGCGCGCAGTCGGAAGTTACATCTGCTTCAATGCCATATTCGTCACGGGCAAGAAGGATAGCTGTTCCGTGTCTTCCGACATCACCTGTTACGATTATCTTATCGCCCGGCTTAGCAAACTTTCCGGATGTGTTGATGCCTTCGCCGATGACGCCCACACCTGCTGTGGTGATAAAGATCTTATCGACCTGGCCTTTGCCCGCAACCTTCGTGTCGCCTGCAACGATATTTACTCCGGCTTCTCTTGCGGTCTCACCCATCGTCTTTGCGATCAGTTCCAGATCTTCGATCGGGAGTCCTTCCTCGATGATGTAGGAACATGTGAGATAAAGGGGCTTGGCGCCCATGCATGCAAGGTCATTTACCGTGCCGCATACAGCAAGTCTTCCGATGTTGCCGCCCGGATATTTCCATGGCGATACAATAAAGCCGTCTGTCGACATTGCGATACGGCCTTCGGGTCTGGGAAGGACTGCCGCATCGTCTGCAGTGAAATACTCGTTTCCGAGATTCTTCTTGAATATCTCACCGATAAGCTCGGATGTCTTTCTTCCGCCGCTTCCGTGAGCCAATGTTATTACTTCTTTCATGACTGTCCTCCGTACATATAGAATGCAGAGCATGCGCCTTCGTCAGATACCATGCATGCTCCGACAGGGTGATCCGGATTGCATGCCTTTCCGAAAAGCGGACACTCCGAAGGCAGGATCTTTCCCTGAAGAACGATTCCGCATTTGCATGCCGTCTTGCGTTCAAACTCCATCTTCGGTACCGAATACTTCTTTCTGGCATCGTAAGCCGCATATTCATCCCTGAGTTCAACACCTGAATCCGGTATCACGCCGATACCGCGCCATTCGGCATCACAGGGCTTCATGAATTTATCAACGAGCGCAACAGCAGCAGGACTTCCCTCATCTGTTACCACTCTCGGATATGCATTAACAAAGAACGGCTTGCCTTCGGAAACATTCTTTACGGTTACCGCAAGCGCAGCGAGAAGCTCATCGCCTGTAAAGCCTGCAATGGTTCCGCTTACACCGCGCTCTGCAAGGTCACGGCAGAGCTTCGTTCCGATGATCGCATGAACATGGCCGGGATAAAGGTATGCATCTGTCGAAGATGCCATAGCTTCATAAGCACCCGGCATGGTCTTGTTCGCTGTAAGGAGCGAAAAGTTATCAAGCCCGTCTCTTACTGTATTCTTTACGGCAATAACATCAGAGGGTGTCGTTGTCTCGAATCCCACGGAAAGGAAAACGACCTGCTCTTCAGGATGGTCCTTGGCATATTTCTCCGCATCGATCGGAGAATAGACGATCTTTACTTTTCCGCCTTCGGCTCTTGCCTTCTGAAGGCTCTTAACATTTCCCGGAACTCTTACAAGATCTCCGAAAGTCGTTACTGTGCAGCCTTTCTCGAGTGCCAGATAAACAGCCTCATCGATATATGCCGCAGGAGTTACGCACACCGGGCATCCGGGACCTGAGATAAGATTGATCTTGGGAGACAGGAACTTTCTTATTCCCTGCCTGAAGATCTCATGAGTATGCGTACCGCAGACTTCCATGATCCTTACGGCAGGTCCGTCGTAAGTCTCAAGGTATCTTCTCATATCAGCAGTACTGTTGATACTTGTCATACCAGATTCTCCTTTAATACTTTCTCAGTCTCTGATTTGTCGTTGTCAGTGATCTTGGCGATTGCGCAGCCTGCATGAACCATGACATAATCTCCGGGTTCCAGGTCATCCAGGAGCTCAGCGGAGATCTCCCTTTTCGCGCCCGTGCAGTCGACCATGGCAACACCATCCTTAACACTGATGATCTTTGCAGCTAAACCTACACACATTTATCTATCCTCCTGATCATTTACTTTATGCATCCCGTAAAGCGCCTGCCCCAACGCTATTCCGCCGTCATTCGGCGGAACCATCGAGTGGAGCAATACGTTATAGCCGTTTTCTTTTAACTCCTGCTCAGTCAGTCTGGTCAGGAGCTTATTCTGATAACACCCTCCGCTCAGCGCGGCAGTCTTTATACCGTCAGACTTAGCCATAGCCATCTGAGCTACACCTTTAGCCAGCATATAGTGGAAGGCATATGCGAGTTTTCTTATGTCAGTTCCCTTAAGTTTCTCTTCTGTCAGATACCGGATGATCCTGTCTGTCGCGATCACATCGCCGTCGATCAGATCCATAGTGCCGATATCTTTATCCCTTTCATATTCCATAGCCTTGAATTCAAGAGCTGTTGCAGCTTCACCTTCAAAGCTCTGTTCATACCTGATCCCGAGTATTGCTGCCGCTGCATCGAAAAGCCTTCCGCAGCTTGTGGATACAGAGGTGTTGATCCTGTTATCGTGCATGACTTTATAAGTCTTGAATGTTCCCTGCCTTATCAGGCCCAGATCACTGCACTTTGATTCTGCATCATCGCCAAATATATCGATGAGCATCGATATGGCGATCCTGAACCCTTCTCTTGAAGCAATATCGCCGCCTGTATGAAGGAACGGCCTGATATGGCCCGCACGTTCAAAACCGTCGAGATTGCACTTCAGTATCTCGCCGCCCCAGATCGTGCCGTCAGTACCATAACCCGTTCCGTCCAGAGAGATGCCGATCACTTCACCTGTATAATCGTTCTCTGCCATGCATGAGAGTATATGTGCATAGTGGTGCTGGACCCTGATAAGCGGCAGGCCTGATTCTTCAGCAGCTGCAGAAGAATTGTACAAAGGGTGCAGGTCGCATACCGCATAAGAAGGTTTTGCTTCCAGAAGGTCCAGCATTCTTTCAGCAGATTCCTTAAGAGCGTTCTTGCCCTTAAGATCAGTCAGGTCTCCGATGTAGGACGAAGGATACATAAGACTGTTGACTGCAACGCAGAAGGTATTCTTAAGTTCGCCGCCGTAAGCTATGACGGAACCTTTAAACTGTCTGGTCATCATGTACGGGAGCGGAGCATAGCCTCTCGAGCGTCTGATCATGTAGGGCTTGCCTTCATAAAAATCCATGACAGAATCGTCTGCCCTGATGTTGATCTTTCTGTTATGGGTAAGGACCACATCACAGTAAGATCGGATCTCAGCTCTTACATCATCGTCATTCCTGCATATCGGGAGACCGGAGAGATTGCCGCTCGTCATAACGAGGCATGAAGGCATCTTTATATCGTCATCGTAATCGAAGATAAGGCTCTGAACAGGAGCGTAAGGAAGCATGCAGCCGAGCATCGGATTATCAGGTGCAACCTGTTCTGCGAGCATTGAATCTTCGCGGCGCTTAAGCAGGATTATCGGCTTCTGATGGCCCGTCAGGATGCCGCGCTGGTAATCTTCTATATAGCAGTTCTTCAGGACCTCTTCTTCGTTTCTCATCATGAGTGCAAAAGGCTTGGAAGGACGGTGCTTGAGCTCACGCAGCCTCTTAACCGCATCGTTATCGTATGCATTGCAGGCAAGATGGAATCCGCCGATTCCTTTTATTGCGGCAATACCGCCGTCTGCAATTACCTTGCGCACATATGTAATTGCTTCGCGTCCCTTACGCTTCTCTTCATCATCAAGGATAAAAACTTCAGGTCCGCATTTATTGCAGCATACAGGCTGCGCGTCATATCTTCTCGTGGCAGGATCGTAGTATTCCTTTTCGCAGTCAGGACACATCGGGAATTCTTTCATCGATGTGCGTTCGCGGTCATAAGGCAGTGCATCAAGAATAGTAAGTCTCGGACCGCAGCATGTGCAGTTAATGAACGGATGCAGATATCTTCTGTTGTTCTTATCGAAAAGTTCCTCAAGGCACTCATCACAGATTGCAATGTCCGGAGATACGAAGATCTCGCCGGCTGTTTTCGCGCTCTCGATAATGCTGAAATCTTCGTAAACAGGAGCGTCCTCAACTTTGACATCCATCTTCAGGACCGCTGCACGCTTCGGCGGCCTGGTCCTGATCAGATCGATGAATCTGTCAACTTCAGACTCCTCGCCCTGCGCATAGATCTCGACATAAGGGCCAAGGTTAGACACACTTCCCTTTATTCCAAGAGAAGCAGCATGTCTTGCGACTGTCGGTCTGAATCCGACACCCTGGACTATGCCGTAAACTTTAATGCGCTTCGTTACCAAATCAGTATCTCCCGCTTATTGCAAAACACTTCAAGTCAACCCAGTTACCCTCGTAATCAGGCACCAGTTCTTTGAGACAGATATCAGCAGCGACCGTGTCGTAGCCGCCTGTCCTTACCATCTCGATAAACTCATCTTCTTCAGTGATCTTCTTATCGCCCGCCTGTTTAACAGAATCGTGAAGCTTAAAGAAGGTCGCAATATCCAAATCAACGCCTGCATCTCTTAATGTCTTGCCGACAACTTCATCGTGGCAGACAAGAGTCTTTCCTTTGATTCCTTCAGGAATGTTGTTCTTATAGGCAGGGCTTACGATCTCAAAATCTCTTCCTAAGTATTCACATGCATCTATTCCGGAGGACGATGCTGCAATGAGTTTTTCCGCACCCTTGATACTTCTGATGTCATCGATTGAAAGATCGATGTGATCCTTGCCGTATGTAAGAGGTGTCATACCGAGAACGATCTGGGCTTTAGCTGCAGAAGGAACATTTTCAGCGAACTCATCGATAAGCGCTTTGTATGCTTCCTTCTCGCCTTCGTTATAAAGCTTCATCCCGTTCGTCTTAACAGGAACCACAGGAATATCGACCTTGCTCTCGATCAGTTTCTTAAGAGCTTTGTAATCTGTACCGATCGTTGCCGGAACAGGCGTACCGATAACGGCAACAAACGATGTATCGATCCTCTCAACTGCAGACTTGATCTTCGCTGCAAGAAGTTCATCTCTTCCCAATATCGCATCCATGTCGCGGAGTCCTGCCGAGAAAATCGCACTCCGTGATTCGTGCCATCTGGGTTCATCGAATCCGCATACGTTGCCCGTGCATCCGCCCGCATCGATGATTACAATGAGCGCACCCATTGAATAAAGCACACCGGAAGCACCTGACTGATCAGGAGCAAAAGGTGTAAGAACTTTCCTTAATCCCTTCATGCTTTTGCCTCCGTTAACGCTTCGAAAATCTTATTCATCAGATCCCTTACTCCTTGATATCCGAAAGGTCTCGTATCCTGGTTCCAGGCGACATTCGGAATATCGGGGCAATAGAACTTCGCATCCTTGCCGACAGTTACGTGAGCCTTTGACTGTGAGATCTTGTAGTAGAGCATTGTAGGCTCCATATTGCAGTAGATCTTTGTATCAGGTGAGAGCTGCGCCAGGTTCTTCACATAAACGAAGTTCTCCGGAGCCAGGACCGAATAGATCTCATCGACTTTAAATCCCATTCTCGTAAGGCTTAACGCTAATTCAAACGCATTGGCATTTGCACACTCTCCGATGTTGACTGTAAGATCCGGAAAAGCCTCCTTAAGTCTTGCGATCGCTTCATCAGCTTCTGCTTTTTCCTCACTGTCTATGATGTCGATACCTGTGACACTTGCGAGCGCCTTATACTGTGAAGAAATCTTATCCGTAGAGTAAACTCTCGTAAGTTCGACATACGGAATATTAAGGTTCTTATTCATGTCTTCAGCAGCTGCGCGGACTTCAGGATCGATGACGATATTGAAGTTGGCGCTTGCCATCTGAAGGAATTCTTCGTACGTTTTGCATGTAGAGATCTGTCTGATATTGCGGATCCCTGCAAGCTTCAGGTATTCTATGAGCTCGGTGTTTTCGAGAGGTGCAAAACCTCCGATGATATTTACGGAGCGGGGATCCTTTTCCATGGGTTCAAGAAGCGAATAGATTGTTTGTCTTACATGGACCATCGGCGGGCGGCGTCCTTCTCTTGTAAGCGCATACATATAGCAAGGACGCACCTTTACGCCTTCGAACTCACTTCCTTCCAGCTCATCTTCAGCCTTGCGGCAGACTCTGTCCATGTCGGTGCCTAAAAGTGCATCAACGCATGTGATGCATATCATGATAACCCTGGGGATCTTCTTGCCGTTATCTCTGAGGAAAGTCAGCACTTCACCGATCGCGTCAGGTATCTTGTTCAAATGGCGTCCCGTTACAAGATCAGGTTCACTCATCTCAAGATAGAAGAATCTGTTTTTGTATTCAGGCATCGAAGATATAAGAGAGGTGTTTCTTCCGCAGCATCCGGGAGCAACGATAAGCATTACCGATTCGGGCACACTTAATCCCGCGCGCTTAACACCGAAGCCTTCAGCGCCGGGAGAGTTATAAGCAAGTGTTGCAGGTGAACTGTATACAAGGCTGTTGCCGGACAGCAGTTCAGAAGGGATATCGCTCTTTCCCCTCTTTAAAACCTCTTCAGCTGTGTAGCAGACCGCTTCGTGCTTCATAGGTTCACCCTTTCAGAAGGAGTTTTGCCAGATCGATGAATTTCTGAGCTGCCTCAGAATCGCCGGCTCCCTCCACAACTGTCATTCCCTTATCCTCGCAGAGCGTAATGTCATCGCTTCTGGGAATTACCGCAACGATATCCACGTTGTGATCTTTTGCAAATTCGCTGACCTTCTCGTCTTCGCCGGGGACGTTGCGCTTGTTAAGGATCAGGCCTTTTACACTTGCATAACCCCTGTCCTCAAAGTTCCTTACCGCTTGGCAGATGTTGTTTGCCGCATAAAGAGCCATCTTCTCACCTGACGTAACGATCAGTACCTGCTCGGCATAACCTTCCCTGATCGGAGCTGCAAAACCTCCGCAGACAACGTCACCAAGAACGTCGTACAGAACAACGTCCGGCTTGTATTCTTCAAATAATCCGAGTTCATCCAAAAGATTGAAAGTTGCAATGATACCTCTGCCGGCACAGCCAAGACCGGGCGTAGGACCGCCCGTCTCGATGCAGAGCACTCCGCCAAAACCTTCCTGCGAGATTTCCTTTGCCGATGTAGGATCAACACCTTCTTTAAGGATCTCGATAACAGGCTTAAGCGGTTTGCCGCCTAAAAGATTGATAGTGGAATCGGCTTTGGGATCACATCCTATCTGGATTACGCGCTTCCCCATACTTGCAAAGGCAGCAGACAGATTAGATGTGACCGTCGACTTACCTATACCGCCTTTACCGTAGATTGCGATCTTAAGCATAAAAAAACTCCTCTATCATCTGATACCTGACGATAAAGAAGCCCAATACGCGCATGTTTTACATGCAATATCCAAAGACTATTCCCGCTCGGGATCAACCTTGCCGTCAGAGTCAATTAATCTATAAAGTTGTAGCGCACGGGAAACAGGTGTGACAGCTGATTTCCTATGCACATTAAGGATAACACGGACGGCCCTGATAAGCCATCTTGTTTATAAATAAATCAATAAATGGTAATTTTTATGCCTGTTCTGTATTAACGGGTGTGTCTTTTCGCTTTTTCAGATCAATTATCGTAAAGACTGTCGCAAACGCAAAGAGCAATATGCTTATGATCTGCGACGTGGAAAGGCCGAACAGGAATCCTCTGATATCATCGCCTCTGAAGAATTCGTCAATGAATCTGATGACCGGATATGCGAATAGATACACGATGATAAGGCGCTTTGGGAACTTGTTATTCTTATACAGGAACAAAAGCACCCAGAAAAGAATAAAATTGCAGCCGGCCTCGATAAGCTGGATCGGCAGTCTGTTAACGTCATTAATGGCCGGATAGAGCGTGTTGTTATGAATGGTAATACCGAATTTGCACTCCATGCCAAAGCAGCAGCCGCCTAAAAAGCACCCTATTCTTCCGAATGTATGAAACAGCGGGATTACGATGGCAACGCCATCAAACATCACGTCTCCCCTGAAATATTTCTGGGAAACCTTATTCGCGATCAGAAGCGCAATGAGGCCTCCGATAAGGCCGCCGTAGAATACCATTCCGCCCAGGTAACTGCCGAACAAAAGCTTCATGAATTCAATAAAGCTGTATTCGCTCATGTGCCTGAACAGATCGATGATCTTTGTCGTATTGGTAAGTCCATAGACTATGTGGGATCCTATTACGGCTCCGGCTGCGAAAAACAGGCCCGTCATGGCTGCATCTTCCAGGTAGACTTCCTTTTTCCTTAAGATCAAGAGGAAGACTATACCGGTAACGATAATGCCGATGCCTACCATTATCCCGTAAGTTCCTATGGTTCTTCCGAATATATTTACAAATGGATACATAATGTCTCTTTACAAAAAAGGCAGTTGCTTAAAAATAAGCAACTGTCTTCTTTTTTAACAGTTTTCAGTTTTTTGTCATCAGCCCATTGTGGAAGCTGCAGCGCAAGCTACACAAGCGATGCAAAGACCACATGCGAAGAACATGATAGCACTCTCAACTGTACCAACGATAGAAAGGACAAGACCGATTGTAGCAAGGATCTGCTTTTCACCAGCTTCCTTAGCTTCTTTTCTAGCGCCTGCAGACTTGATGATGCCGATGATACCAACAACGATAGCTGCCAATGTTGCAATAATGATAACGATACCAGCTGTCATAGAACCGCTGTTAGTAGATGTATCGATTGCGTTAGTGATTGTAGAACCGATGTTCGGGATAACGAGCGAAGCGATACCTAAAATCAATGCTGTAATCTGCTTGTTTTTTGTAGTATTCATGATAACCCTCCTTATTTTTGTGCATAAAATGCGTGCACTGCTGAAATTATTGCATTTATTACCAAAAAAGTAAATGTCTGATATGTTTGATATTTTAATAATTGCAATCGCCAAAAAGGCAGATTTTTTAGTATTTTACGCATTTCCTTTTGTTTGGAATTCTATATAAGGTTTTCATGTTGTTTTGATAAAATCATTTTCGGATAAGGATTATGCTTCACACATATTCCTGGAAAAATATTTCTGGAGGGTCATTATTATGGCAGAAAACACACCTGTACAGGGTCAGTCTAAGGGTAAGTCAATCGCTTGCATGGCATGCGGTATTGCTTCTATCGTTTTAAGTGAATGCTATGGTTTAGGTCTTATTCCTGCAATCGTCAGCCTCGTTCTTGGCGGTCAGTGCAAGAAGGAAGGCGTTCAGAACACATTCACAAAGGTTGGTAAGATCACATCTATCATCGGTCTTATCCTTTCAATCATCCTCGGCATCATCATGATTATCCTTGTTGCTGTTGCAGCAGCTGCTGGCGTTGCAAATAACATGTAATCATTTGCCACAGGCAAACTTAAAGGCGTCCGGGAAACCGGACGCCTTTTTCTTTTCCCGCTATTCCTTTTTATCAACTGAGAGGAATGTATCCGCTCTGTTCTACTATCTTCTGTCCTTCAGATGATTTCATGAACTCGATCGCCTTATAGACGTTTTCGTTTGTCTCACCTTTTCTGTAGACAGCATAGATGTTGCCTGCGATAGGATATGAACCGTCGGCGATAGTCTCAGCCGTCGGAGCGATCCCGTTGATCGTAAGGATCTTAACTCCGCCCTCGCCTAACATTCCTGTTACGTAATATCTGAACGAGAATCCGATCGGACTTCCGAAAAGCGCCGTGTAGTCAGGCTTGATCGGAATGTCGCCCATTATCTTTTCGAGAGCGGTCTGCGAGCCGCTGTTCTTATTTCTTCTCATTGCTGCGATAGGCTGGTTCTTGCCGCCCAGTTCACTCCAGTTCGTGATCTCGCCTGAGTAGATTCCCTGGATCTGCTGAATCGTGATGTCGGATACAGGATTATTGTTATTTACGATAAATACGAATGCGTCAGAGCCGATCGGAACCATCTCCAGTTCGACACCGTTTTCCTTAGCATATGCGAGCTGCTCGTCAGAAGGCTGCGCGCATATGATTATGTCAGCTTTGCCGTCGACGATGTCCTTGTATGCGCCTCTGGTATTCGTATAATGCATTGCGCTTGAAGCATCGTAGTCCTCGCCGTTAAACTTGACCGAGCTCTCAGGATAGATGCTCTCAACAAATCCAGCATAGACCGGAAGTAGTGCAGCCGCGCCGTCGATTACCGGGATGTCGCCTTTGAGCTTAGGAGCATCTTTTACGGAGTAAACATTTTCGGACCCTGTGAAAGGCACGTAATTTCCGACCTCAACGCTCATCTTCTGCATGCCGGGCGAGTGATGGCTTATGACTCTCTTAATAAATAACTGGTAGATCCCTGTGTCCAATCCCGCGAAAAGCGCGATGACCAGTGCAATTACAGCTAATTGCTTTCCTAATTTCTTCTTATCCATGTTTTAACCCCAATTTGCGATCATTTCTACGATGGATATCTGCTGCCAGAGCTGGTATCCGTGGATCATGAGACCGACCGTTACGCCGATTCCGATGACCATTACAATTGCGAGTATCGTGATAAATGTCTTGTCTTTCATAATCAGTGCCTCACATGTGTGCAACTGCAGACGCAAGAAGCAGCATAAAAGCTACCTCGGCAATGACACCGAGCAGGAAATATCCTGAAATGCAGCCAAATACTACGGCTTTTGTCTTCCCGGCACCCTTTTTCTTCACATCCCAGACCGCTTTAATGAACAGGATCAGAAAAACGATAAAGGCAATCGGTATGGTTCCGAAAATTGCAAAGGACATAAGGGAGTTTGCTATCCTCTCCCAAGTGTTCACTGCCATCGTTAGTGCTGATAAGATTTCCATTTTTACTCCTCCATATTATTCATTTTCTGCCGCAAGGCCTTACATGTGCGCAATACCTTCGGCGAACCAGATTATCAATAATGCTTCAACAACGAGGTAGGAGAATGCACAGCCTGAGATAATGCCGTACGTCATAGCTGCTGTCTTGTTCTCCTTACCTTTCTTATATTTTCTTGCGTGAATTATCGCATTGACCAGGCAGACAACAAAGAAAACCGGCGGTGCGGCAAACATGACTATACCTATCACCAAGAGCAAGTATTCCATAATTACCTCCCTAGAGAATCCCTGTATTCTTCGACTTCGTTCCTGTTGAACGAAGAGATCAGCCTGCAGTCATCCTTATCAAGGAGCCTGTAATGTCCTGTTACGTAGTTTTGCTGGAGTTTATATCCGTCTTTCTCATCGATCACGCGCCACCATACTTTTCCGCCCATTGTTGAGGGATATTGTATGTGCCGGTCTTCAAAGGCCAGTGCGTGGATGATGTCACCGGTATCGCCGCCGGTTATTCCCTGGAGCACCTCGCTCTTCTCGAAAACCGTCACCAGGGCAATTACTTCCGTCCAGGAAAGATCACGTCTGCCCTTCTCGGTCTCAACAAGAGTCTTTTTCGAAACGCCGAGCATGTCACTCATCGTCTCCTGGGTAATTCCATACTCAGTTCTGATGAGCTTAAGCTTGCTGCTTGCTGCCTTAATGAACTCTTCGCGTTTCATAGGGTGCCTTTCTCCTGGCGCGTTATTATCGTTCCTGTTTAGTGTATTTTTACACCTTTTGTGTGAATTTTCAAATTTGGAAGTGTGGCAAAATTTAGTGGCTCGCTCCATGGTCGTCTATTTGGTCATGTGTTCGACCTGTAAGAGGCAACCAAAAAGACGATTTTTGCCAAAAGTCGTCTAAATGGTTGTCTGTTTTGCCCGAAATAGACAACCAAATACACCACCACATAAAAAACGCACCCGGAGGTGCGTTTGATCAAACGTACATTATTGGAGCATTTCCCGGCTGGGACGGATTTAAAATGCTTATCCTGGCAGTGCCTCTGCCCCAGGAAGCAACTACTCTTACAGGTTCCTGGTTAGGATTTATGAGTATCTCTCTTCTGTAAGTCCTCTTGCCGATCTTGAAATCGATGGGATGGAGACCCGGCATCAGATTAAATGCCATGGACTGACCGTGCGAATACTGGTAGCTAGCGCCCGTGGCAAGGATAGTCGAAATGAGGAAAACGCGCGGATGCTCTGAATAATACGAGATTATCAGATTGGCTCCGGGAGCGGCCTGAACCGGCGGCGGGTTGAAAACGGGTGCAACCATCGGCGCGGGTGCCGGACTATTTACGGGTGCCTGATAATTTACAGGTGAAACACCCGGATTATTCACAGGTGTCTGGCTGTTTACAGGTGCAACCTGATTATTCGCGGCAGGAGGCGTGATGCTTATCTGCTTGCCGCATAACATGCAAAACGCAAAAGGCCTGGAATTATCATAGCCTGTGATCTGGTTACAATAAGGGCATTTTACGTTGATATCCATATTATTCCTCGAAAAGAGGCGTTGAGAAATATCTCTCAGCCGTGTCAGGCAGAACGGTAACTACGGTCTTGCCTGCACCCAGTTTTATCGCGAGCTTGATAGCGCATGCGACGTTAGTACCTGAAGAGATACCGCACATCATGCCCTCTTTGCGTGTGAGTTCACGTGATGTGTTGATGGCCTCTTCGTCTGTGATGATGCAGATATCATCGTAAACTTTAGTATCCAGAATGCCGGGGATAAGGCCGTCGCCAATACCCATCTGAACGTGGGTGCCGATGGAGCCGCCGGACAGGATAGCCGCGTTCTCAGGCTCTGCTGCCCAGATAACTGTAGAAGGATTTACTTCCTTCAAAGCATGGCCAATGCCTGTAATAGTGCCGCCTGTACCGATGCCTGAGCAGAAACCGTCGATCTGACGGCCTTCCATTGCTTCAAGGATCTCCTTGGCTGTATATGCGTACTGAGCTTCTGTATTTGCAGGGTTCTCAAACTGCTGGGGGATAAATACGTGCGGATCGGATGCTGCGATCTCTTCAGCCTTGAGTCTGCACTCTTCGATTGCCTTGCCGATGTCGCCGTCGTCGTGAATGAGTACGACCTCAGCGCCGTAGTGCTTAACGAGCATTGATCTCTCGTGGCTTACGGAATCGGGCATTACGATTATCGTGCGGTAGCCTTTTACTGCGCCAATAAGGGCAAGTCCTATTCCCTGGTTGCCGCTCGTAGGCTCTACGATGATGCTGTCTTTGTTGAGTTTGCCTTCTTTTTCAGCGCGCTCGATCATGTTGAGAGCCGTGCGCGTCTTAATGGAACCTCCGACGTCCAAGCCTTCGTTCTTAACGAAAACGTCAGCTGCGCCTTCGGGTACTATGTGATTCAGCTTAATAAGAGGCGTGTTTCCGATTGCCTCAAGGATATTGTTGTAGATCATTACGATCCTCCGCTTTTGGTGATTCGGACACTATTATACAAGGTTTTTTACACAGTTGCAGATTTATATATTTTTATCTCGAAAATAGTGCCTTTTCCCTCTTCGCTCTCGCAGGAGATCGTGCCGTTCTGGGAGTTTATTATCTGCTTTGCAAGCGACAAGCCGATGCCGTTGCTGTTGGGATCGGACTTCTCACCGTGGTAAAAGCGCTCGAAAATATTGGGCAGATCCTTTTTGGAAATGCCGCAGCCGTTGTCTTCTATGCGGATATTAACGGACAGATTGGTTTCTTCAGATGAGATCTTAATCGCACCGCCCGCCTCAGTGTGCTGAAGCGAGTTCTTTATGATGTTCGAAAAGGCTTCGGACATCCAGCGCTTGTCGCAATTAATGGTATTTTCAGCAGGCACATTTACTTCGATAGCAACATCCTTGATGTCAGCTTCTATGGCTATGCCTGAAACTATACCATCGATTATCTCTTTAACCGGAACGGATTCTTTCTTAAGAACGAGAACGCCCGCATCGATCTCGGCAAGTGTCAAAAGTGACCTTACGAGCCATGTGATGTGGTCAGTCTGTTCTGTGATGTTTGCAATGCAGCGGCGGCGCTGTGCCTCATCGAGATTGCCATTCTTTAAGGCATCGGTCATGAGGTTGATCGCCGTAAGCGGTGTCTTTATCTGATGGGAGATATTGGAGAGCATTTCAGCCATGTAGGTATTCTTTTTGACCTCGCCTGTGTACTGCTCCTGTAGAGTTGAAGCGAGCTTGTAGATCTCGCTTCTCAAGATAAGCATGCGGCCTTCAGCTTCAAGCCCAAGTTCCGGGAAAGTGTCCCTGTCCTGTACTTTTGTTAGGAATTCGATCAGCTCATCGAGCTCTTTTTTGCGGCGTATCTTATCCACGACAATGTAGACCACGAGCGCAGCCACGATAAGACCAAGAACACAGATTGCGATCAGGTAAGGGTTCATAGATTAAGTCTGTACCCCTGTCCTCTCAATGTCTCGATGAACTTCCCGTCATCGTCACCGAGTTTGCTCCTCAGGCGCTTGATATAAACAGTCAGCGTGTTGTCGTTGACAAAGCTTCCGACGTCATCCCAGAGGATGTTGAGTATCTGGTCGCGGTCCAAAACCTCGCCCGCGTGGTTGATAAATACCAGCAGAAGCTTATATTCCATTGCAGTAAGAGGAACCTCTTCACCGCCTCTATACATTTTCGCATTCGTGATATCAACTGAATTATCGCCGATAACGCAGACAGTATTTGCTGATGACTTGGTGCGCTTGATGAGGCGCTTCATTCTGGCAATAAGTTCCTTGATATGGAACGGCTTGGAGATATAATCGTCCGCGCCCTTGTCGAAAGCCAGGACTGTATGGATCTCATCGTCCATCGCGGTTAAGAAGATAATTGGCATTTCGGATGTCTCACGGACCTTGGTGCAGATCTCCATGCCGTTGCCGTCAGGAAGAGTCATGTCCAATAGACAGAAATCTATCTTTTTACCGGTATCCTCACTATCCAAAGCTGCAAAGGCTTCGGCAACAGAAGAAGCGAGGGTAACTTCCATACCCTCGCCTGTTAAAGCAAGCTTCAATCCTTCTGCGATTATTTTGTCATCTTCAACTACTAATACCATCATCAGATACTCTCTCGTTTGATCTCCTCTATTATATCAATTTTGTTCTCGCGTCTTACGCAAATAAACGTCATAAGGAGAACTGCCGCTACGATGAATACTATGAGTCCTGCAGACTGGAGCCACGGGAAAGATATCGTGAAATAACCGAACCTGCTGATGAATATTTTCGAGAGGTAATGGCAGATGATTCCTGTGATGGGGAATGCAATTAGTATTGCTGCCAAAAGCATTCCGGCGCTCTCTCTGATCTCAGTAGCAAGGAGCTGCTTAAATGTCGAACCCATGGATTTCAAAACTGCGAAATGCTTTCTTCTGGATACCATGAGGCCTGATATCGAGCTGTATACGTTCAGGAGACAGATTGCAGATGCGATCGCTGTGAATACTATAAGCACAGTCCTGATGAGGTAAGCGATTATCTCCCTGAATTCAGCATTAGTTCCGTTGGTCTGTTGTACTCCTGCGTTGCCGCCCTGTTCATACAACTGATCGCACAGAGAAGCGAGCATGTTTAGGGTGTTCTTATTGTCACAGTTAAAGAATATCCCTGTATCAAGCTCATTAACATTGATCTTGTCGATGTATTCTGCAACGCTCATGGGAACGATGATATTAAGCATGACCTCGCCTGAGCCGTCCAGGTAATTGCTGATTTCATCTGTGGTTACTTTCTTGATCACTTTGAAATTTGCGGGCGTACCATCGAGATCTATTTCAGGATGCGGGACTTCGTCCCAATCAACGTTGTAGCGCTCTGCGTCTGCTCTTGTAAGTGATGTTGAGTAAAGAGGAAGATACTCGCCATCTTGAACTTTATACGGATCGTTGACCTGAATGTACTTGTAGTCTCTGGCTTTCCCCATCATGAACTGATCTGTAGAGATAGACAGGTTGGTTACCACTATGCACGGCATTTCACCTTCTCCTGCAGATAAGGCATTTACTTCCTTAGCCATCTTATTGAACACTTCATCTTCGAAAGCAATTACGCCTACAGGTCTCTGGTGATAGTCGCCGTTTTTCTCATCTTTCAAAAAGTCTTCTTTCGTGAGCTCTCCGGGCTTATAGAACATGCTGGCGATCTTATAATACGCATCCCAGTATTCATCACTTAAAGAATCATTATCGATCTCAAGTTCAAAGCTTCCGTATCTGCATACGGTAATGTCGCTTGTACCTTCTGCATTTTCGATTATGCTTCTGACTTCTTCACGGGTCATTAGATCTTGCAAGTCATAAATCTGAAATACCCAGTCTCTGTCAGCACCGTACTTAAAACGGATATTGTTATCTTTCAGCTTGAAATCAGCCATCATGATAACAAGTGAAGTTCCGAAATATACGACAACAGTTACGAGGAAGAAGATCGCGACTGCTCTGATGATTCCGAAAGACTTGCTCTTATCATTTTTGAGGAATCTGGACGAGAGCATGCCCGTTGCAGACTTGCCGATAAGCCTGTCCGGATTTCCCTTTGCCTTAGTCTTTTTCTTTCCGGACTTCTTATTGCCTCTGATGCTCTCGATCGGGCCGACCTTGCTGATCTTACGTGCAGGGATCAGCGCAGAGATGAATACCGTAATGACACTGAGGAGAATAACAACGATCACAGTTGCGGGCTTTACTGCAAGCACGGGCTCCATAGTTATCGCAGCAGAACCGTCGAATCTGAATAATTTCTCTGCCATGGGGGCTGCGAAATGAGCAGCGATCTTAACCATGCCGAGACCTAATGCAAAGCCCAGAGGCAATGCCGGAATGAGCATCGTTAATGCTTCAAAATATACAGAACTTCTCTTCTGCTTTCCTGTTGCTCCGACTGAAGACAGCATGCCTAAGTACTTTGCTCTCTCGTCATATGAGAGTGCGAAAACATTGTAAATAAGCATTACTGAGATCAATGCGATAAGTACCACAAAGAATATCTGGGCACCACGGACTACGAAGTTCAAAGCATCCTCAGAAGAACTGCCTGAGAAAACAAGAACGTAGTCGTTAATTTGAAGATTATTTTCTCCGACTATATCTCTTAACTTGATGAAAAAACCATCGCCGGCCTTATTCGGGTCAGTCATGATAAGAGCGTTAAATGTGTCGCTCTTAAGAGCTGCCGCATCAACAATTGAGATCACTGAATACCAGGCACAGATCGGCTCTTCGAAAGATGGAGCCTCAATGATTCCTACGACAGTAAATTCCTGTGAAAAACCTGTAGGTTCATGGATCTCTTCGGCATGCTCATAGAACTCGTCACCGAACTCTGTGCCCGGAACAAAATAGAACATGTTGTAAGGAGCTTCCACTGTCTCACCTGCCGGCATCTTGAAAACAGGATACTGAATTCCCATCTCACCGGAAGTATTGTTGTTTCTGAAAAAACGTCTGAATGTACTGGTGCTGATCTTATCGCCGATCTTTACCGTCGAACCGTCTTTTATAGCCTGCTCGCTTATCACGATCTCATTTCCGTTTTGAGGGAATCTGCCGTCAACAAGCTTTATATTCATCCATTCAAATGCAGAAGGAGCATACCTTCTGACATTAACGAAAGGCTTTTGGGGATTTGCGCTCATCTCGAAATCAGAATACTTGAGATCCTCAGTAACCGCGATCTCTGTTATTCCGTTGAGCTCCTTGATCTGCTTAAGCTTTTCTCTATCGATGTCATAGACTGCATAATGGTATGAACCGTTTTTCACAGATGCGATATCAACAAAATACTGGAACGCAGTGTCCTTGCCGACGAAGACGCACGTAAGGAGCATTACCATAAGCGCGATTCCGACGATAGACAATACCGTGCGCTTGGCATTCATCTTCATGTGCTTGAAAGTCACCTGATGAATTATCTTTGTGTTTCTCATACTAACTAATTCCTTTTATCCTATTCTTTTCCCCATTATTCGCGGCCTGCTAAGTCCGTAACCCTGATGCGGTCATCTTTTACGATGTTGCCGTCTTCCATATAAATGATCCTGTCTGCCTGGAGCGCGATGTTCTCGTCGTGCGTAATAAGGATCAGTGTCTGTCCGAATTTTCTGTTGGATTCTTTCAAGAGCTCTACGATCTCGTTGCTGTTCTTTCTGTCGAGGTTTCCCGTAGGCTCATCTGCGAGAAGGAGCTCAGGCTTCGAAAACAAAGCTCTTCCGATAGATGCCCTTTGCTGCTGTCCGCCGGATAACTCATTCGGGAGATGGCTCCTTCTGTCACTGAGGCCCAAGTATTCGACTATCTTATCGAGCCTCTCCTTATCAGGCTTTCTTCCATCTAACATGTGAGGAAGAACGATGTTCTCATCTACGTTAAGTTCAGGAAGGAGATTGTAGAACTGATAAACAAGTCCGATGTGTCTTCTCCTGAAGATCGCGAGCTTGTCTTCGCTCTGTGAGTGGATATCTGTTCCGTTGATGAAAACCTTTCCTGATGTCGGCTTATCTACGCCGCCGATGATGTGAAGGAGCGTAGACTTTCCTGATCCTGACGCACCTACGATCGATACGAATTCGCCCTTCTCGACCGAGAAAGAAACGTCCTGCAAAGCAACGGTCTTACCTTCCCCTGTTCCGTATACCTTGCTGATATTTTCACATCTTAATAATTCCATATGTGTCCTCCATATTCGTGATAAGCAAATACTAACAAACGGGACACCATAAAAAATGAATTCCAAAGTGACAATTTAGTCACTTTGGCTCCCGGTATATGCAAACTGCTGATGTGCCAGGCCTTGAGCTATAGAGTATAATCTTTTTCGGAATTATTAGGAAAGGAAAATCCAACTATGGCAAACATTAAGACAATACCAAATGAAGCCACACTTAAAACGGCTAACAGGATCAAGAACATTGTCCTGGCATCGGTCATTGCCCTGTTCGTTATTATCTGCGTTTGCAGATGCTTTTATTCAGTTGACGAGCAGCACAATGCGATAGTCACCCAGTTCGGTTCTATCGTTAAGGTCGATACTGCAGGTTTCTATTTCAAGGCTCCCTGGCAGTCAGTCAGAAAGGTTGACATGACAACTCATGGCACCGGGATCGGCTATACGGTCACTGCGAACGGCCAGAACATCACGGATACCGATAACGGCATCATGATCACTTCTGACTTCAACCTCTTAAACATCGACTTCTATCTTGAATACAGAGTCTCAGATCCTATTGCATATGTTTATGCATCACGCAGTCCGGAAATGACTCTCTCAAACATCACGATGGCCAACATCAGAACAGTAGTATCCAACTATACGGTCGATGAGGCAATGACTACAGCCAAGGGTCAGATCCAGGCAGATGTAAAGGCAGCCATCTTAAGCGAGCTTGAGAGGACTGATATCGGACTTACCGTAGTCAACATCACCATCCAGGATTCAGAACCTCCTACGCCTGAGATCATCGCGGCATTCAAGTCCGTCGAGAATGCAAAGCAGGGCGCTGACACCGCCATGAACAAGGCTCTCGAGTACAAGAACAACCAGCTTCCTAATTCACAGGCAGAGGCAGACTCCATCATTCAAGCCGCTGAGGCTGACAAGGCTGCAAGGATCGCTGAGGCTAACGGTCAGGTCGAAAGATTCAACAAGATCTACGAAGAATACAAGCAGTTCCCCTTCGTTACCAAGAGAAGACTGTTCTACGAGAGACTCGAATCCGTATTGCCTAACTGCAAGGTCATCATCACGGACGGCAGCACTTCAACTGTTTACCCTCTCGACTCTTTTACCAAAGCAGATCCTGCTGCTTCAGCACCTGCTAACACTGATAACAACGGAGGTAATTGATCATGAAAAAGAAAATATCTATATCAATTCTGATACTTATTGCATTGATCGCCGGTGTTATCGTTGCCGGTTCAGCAGTATTCACTGTGCATCCCAATGAAGCAGCTATCGTAGTAAGACTCGGTAAGGCAAAAGCAACTGTAACAGAGACCGGACTTCATGCTCACGCTCCGTTTATCGAAGACACGGTATCGATCTACACCGGAAAGATGCTCTACGACATTCCGGCATCTGACGTCATCACTTCTGATAAGAAGTCCATGATCGCAGACAACTACGTTATCTGGAGAGTTACAGATCCGGTAAAGTATTATCAGACACTGGGCGGTCTTCAGAACAGAGCTGAGGAGAGGATCGAAGCAGCAGTATATAACGCTACCAAGAACACCATTTCTTCAATGACTCAGGATGAGATCATCGCAGCAAGAGGAAATACTCTTACAAATGCGATCACGACCACATCCAATACTGACATTGATCAGTACGGCATCACGATCGAGATCGCTGAGATCAAGGCTCTCGACCTCCCTGATGACAACAAGGCTGCTGTTTACAGCAGAATGATCTCCGAGAGAGAGAACATCGCTGCAGGCTACACGGCACAGGGTAACGCAGAAGCTCAGAAAGTAAAGAATGACACCGATAAGCAGGTCTCGATCAACATTGCTGACGCCAAGGCAAAAGCTGCTGTCATCAGAGCACAGGGCGAAGCCGAATACATGAAGATCCTCTCTGCTGCATACAACGATCCTGACAAGGCAGCATTCTACAACTACTTAAGAGGACTGGACTCCATGGAGGCTCTTGCCAAATCCAAGGCTGTCATCATCCTCGATAAGGATTCAGAATACGCCAAGATCCTTTACGGACAGTAAGTTTTTCTGAAACAGCGAAAACAAAAAGCCTCTGCAATTTGCTGCAGAGGCTTTTTTATTATTTCTTATGCTTTTCGAGCATTCCGTAAGAGATCCAGAAGACCCTTCTCCTTAATTATCGCCAAACCCTGGCCTTCATCACCGAGAACTAGAAGCCTGTCGCCGGGGTTAATGTCGAAGATCTTTCTGGCCTTTGCGGGAAGAACTATCTGGCCCTTGTCACCTACTTTTACGATACCGAAGATGTGCTTCCCCTTGGGCGGAACAGCAAGACCCATGCTCTCATTGCTTTGGGAATCGTAATTCAGAAGATCGTCGATCGATACGCCGAAAACATCAGCGAGAAGCTTACATTTTTCGATATCAGGCAGGGATTCGCCGGTCTCGTATTTCGAGAGCGTCTGCCTTGAGACACCGATCTTATCGGCCAGTTCCTCCTGCGACAATTCGTGGATCTTTCTTAGTTCGACGAGATTATCCTTGAACATTTTTCTTCTCCTTCTTTTTAGTGATTCCCAATACGGCCCATCTGTAAACAGGTATTCTCGAGATAATAAAGTATAGCGCGTATGCCAGAGCAAATCCCGCAACGGTGCTCAAAAGATATGCTGTCCATGCAGGGATCAGGCCGGGCTTTGCAAGGTAGAGCGCGACTGCCGAAATTCCCAGATAGTGGAAGACATAAAGGCCCCAGCTGTGTGAGCTCATCCATTTTGTGAACTTCGTATCGAAGTCGAAGAACTTCGCGAATCCTCCGATCATGGCAAGCGATCCGAACCATGCATAGAGCAGGAACAGGGGCGATCTGTATACCGGATTATCGGCATAGTTCTGGCCGAAATAAACGATGCAGAATGCAATGCAAAGTCCAACTGCGATAACTGCGAAAAGCCAGAAGTATTTCTTCGTAACTTCGATTACCTCATCGTGTGAGAATACGAAGTATCCCAAAAGGAATCCGAGGAAATAAAGTCCGAATCTGTAGGTGACGATAACGGGCGTATTGAGGATCTGTCCTGCACCGTAAATAAGTGCCGCAATAAGGATCAATACCCAGAAAGGAGTCTTCCTGCATACATTCCAGAAGCGGTCCTTATCGATCTTCTTTATAAGTACGATAACAAGAGAGAAGATCCAGAGCATCTGCAGATACCAGAGAACTCCGATACCGCTTAAGATGCATGCGATAACCTGTACTACAAGAGGCATGTCTGTGGCACCTGATAACGATATGTTGATCCATCCCTGGATAAACTGGAATGCGATAAGTCCGACCGTAACAGGAATAAAAAGCTTTGTCGTCCTGCTCTTAATGAATTCCTTGCCGGTGTGCTTATCCAGTGCATATCTTGCGCTTGCTCCCGATACGATAAAGAGGAGCAGCATGAACCACGGATAAACGATGTATTGATATAAGTCGTAGTACTGTACATCAAGGTTCGTTATCTTGCCGAGAGTTCCTGCTATGCCTTCGGCATTATACATATAAAACACATGATAAAGAACGACCAGTACGACCGTTACCCATCTTAAGTTGTCTAAATATGACTTTCTCATAAATCTACCACCTTTGCCCTTATTTTTAACATTATTTTACGGAGCCCGCAAATGGAAAGCCACCAACTGCTGTTAACAGCCGGTGGCATTTTCTGTTAAAAAACGTGGCAAAAGGGATATTAGTTAAACCACAGTGCCGAATCGTCTATATCAGAGACTTTTGCAAAGCCTGTGTTGCTCATGAAGTATCTTAATTCGTTCTGCACCTTGGTAAGGTAAGCTTCAACTCCGGCGGCTCCGTCCTTTTCAAGATAAGGCAGCATAGATCTTCCGACAGCGGCTGCATCTGCACCAAGCGCAATTGCCTTGTAGACGTCTGCACCGCTCTCGATACCGCAGTCAACGATTATCTTTACGTCTTTACCTTCCAAAGCTTCCCTGATCTCAGGCAGTACCATCATGGGCGGAACGGCATAAGGCATCCTGCCGTGATGGTGGCTTACTATTATCGCTTTCGCGCCGATATCGGCACAGATCAGCGCATCTCTTACGCTTAAAACACCCTTAACAACGAACGGCAGTTTGGTCGATTCGACATAAGAACGGAGCATATCCGTTGTCTGCACAGCCATCTTTTCGCCTACGCAGATATCAACACCGGTCTCACCGAAAATGTGATCTATGTCCATTCCGATTCCGAAAGCGCCGACGGATTCCGCATACTGCATCTGATCTCTTACCTTGCCGTTGTCGTCGTAAGGTTTAACGATGCGGATGGTTTTCGCGCCCGTCTTAACGATTTTCGAAAACATATCATTCTCCATCATGCCGCAGAAGTTTAAGACATTCGCATTCTTTGCGGCTATCGAATATTCCTCAAGGCCGGTCAATTCCCTTCCGTTGTAATTCTTAAGGTGCGAAAAAGCAGGCATCATTATGGGGCTGCTGAAGGTCTCTCCTAAGAATTCCGTCTCTGTCGAAGCCACCACGGAATCAATGATCTTCTCTTCTATCAGGATCGAATCCATATATTTTTGAGTAATGATGTTTGCATCAGATTCTCTACTGTATTCCATTTAAGACCTCCTTCAGATAACCCATATATTTGATGTATTCCTCGTCAGTATTAAGGTGCTCTAAGATCACCGGCATGTCAGGATCTATCGAGCTCATCTTCTGCGCATAGTAGCGCAGCGGGAACTCACCTAAGCCGGGTGCGCACTCTTCCAACTGGAAAGTATATTCTTCTTTAAGATGAACATCCTTTATATGGCAGCTCCTGATCTTATTTCCAAGCTTCCAGGCGACTTCATCGATAAATTCTTCAGGATTGAAATATCTGCTTGCAGAATTAGTCATGTTAATGATGTCCATATGAACCGCAAAGCGGTCTCTGTCCACCATCTCGATCAGCTTAAGATATTCGTCAGGTCCGGTCGGGATCATCCAGGGCATGGGTTCCAATGTAAAATATGTATTCTTAACATCCGCCGTATCAATGATCTCCTGCACCATGCGCACGGTCTCTTTCCACGCATTCTCGGAGAAATTCTCTTTGTAATGTCCGTCCCATCTCGGACCGAAAGCTCCTGCAACATTTACGGCGCAGCGTGCACCCAGGAAATCTGCAAGCCTTAGCTGACCTATGCAGTAATCCATGTTCTTCCTGCGCTCAGCACTGTCTGAAGCCAACGCATTTCTCCAGATGCCAACTTCCGCGATCAGGAGATCACGGGCCTTTGCGGCGTCACGGTAAGCGATTATCTTATCTTCGGGATCATTGCAGTTAAGAGGAAAATTAACGCATCTCATTCCTAACTTAACCTGGTTCTCAGCCCATTCTTCGGGCGAACTGTGCTTGAGAGGTGATGATGTGCCAAGTCTCATAAGGTATTCTCCTTTAAGCTTATAAAGCTCTTCAAGGGTTTGCCGGATCAGTTAATAATTCAGTGTAACATCTAATCAGGCATACCTAAATCAGAACAATGGCTTAATTGTTCTTTTTTCACTCTTTATTAGCGGCAGTGGATTTATTCCTTGGAATCCCTGTTTAAAATTACGATCGTTTCTACCTTATCTGTCCAGGGGAACATATCGACAGGCTTTGCGATCTGAGCTTTGTATCCTTGAGTCTCAAACACTTTGAGGTCCCTTGCCAATGTCTCGGCGCAGCAGGAGATATAAACGATCTTGGAAGGCTTAAGCTTGCCGCATGCCTTAATGAACTTGATGGTCGTTCCGGCTCTTGTCGGATCCAGGATAACGCAGTCGATCTTTGCGTCCGTTTTAGCGAGCTTTTCCATGTACAATGTCGCATCGCCCAATACGAATCTCGCCTTCTCTATATTGTTTATCTTTGCATTCTTGATCGCGTCATTATATGCAGCTTCCTTTATCTCAATGCCTGTGATCTCACCGACGAAGTTTGCAAAAGATAAAGTAGTCGAGCCGGTTCCGCAGTAAGCGTCGATGCATACTTCATCGCCTTCAAAATCAGCAAGCCTGATCGCTTCAGAATATAAGATCTCAGCCTGGTCGTGATTTGACTGCATGAAAGAATCTGCAGATACTCTGAACCTCTTTCCGAGGATCTCATCAGTGATATAACCGCTGCCCTTTACCTTCTTAACTTCGTCGCTGCCCAGGATCATTGAATCGTGGCGCTTGTTGACATTAATAAGGAGCGTCGTGATCTCAGGATGAAGCTTTAACAATTCATCTGTGAATAACTTCTTTTTATTAAAGTATGCGCTGCCGATGACCAGTACGACCATAACTTCGCCGGTTGCATCAGCAGTCCTGACGAGGATCCTTCTAAGGTCGCCCGTACCGTTAACTTCATTGTAGATGCTGATCTTCAGGCGCTCTGCAATAGCAGCGCAGTCTCTAATTATGGCAGATGCAGTCTGATTTTCGATCAGGCATGAATCTGTCTCAACGATCCTGTGAGAATTCGCTTCATAAGGACCGCAGATAATGCGTCCGTTCCTGAGCTTTTTAAAAGCGGAATGAACCTTGTTTCTGTAATATAACGGATTCTCGCAGTGATGGATCGGCAGGACTTCGCAGAAAGGCGATATCAGGCTTTTGACCAGCTTCTCTTTCGCTGCAGTCTGCTCGAAATAAGTCTTGCCCGCATAAGAGCATCCCCCGCACTTTTTCGCTACAGGGCAATTATTCTTGATGCCCAATGCTTTGAGCATCCTGCTCTTTTCTGTCTCAACAGAAGGCTTCATCAGGCCTGCCTTTCAGCGTTATCGACAACGTGCTTCAAAAGGATCGCTGTCGTGATAGATCCTACTCCTCCCGGTACAGGTGTAACAGCTTCTGCTATCTCTGATACCTTTTCGTAATCGGCATCACCGCAAAGCTTGCCTTCCTCATCGACATTCATACCTACGTCGATGACGATCTGGCCGGGCTTTACGAACTTCTCGGTGATCATTTTCGCAACACCGCAGCATGCGACAATGATATCTGCATTTCTGCACTCTTCTTCGATATTAACAGTCTTTGTATGGCAGACGGTAACAGTAGCATTTGCCGTGGTAAGAAGGAGAGCAACGGGCTTTCCGATAACAAGGCTCCTGCCTACAACAGTGACCTTCTTGCCCTTTGTCTCGATCTGATAGTGCTTGATCAATGCCATTACAGCTTCTGCTGTGCAGGGAGCTGCAGCATCAGGTACTCCTGCGAGGACATTTTCCATGTTTCTGATATCCATGAAATCCGAATCCTTGCCGGGATCGATCGTCCTTCTCATGTGCTCGTCTGATAAGCCCTTAGGTAAAGGTCTGAAAACGAGGATACCGTGAACCTTCGGATCGTTATTGATGCCGTCGAAAGTCTTATCCAGTTCTTCCTGAGTGATAGCAGCATCTACTGCAGTTACTTCAACTTCAACACCTGCTGATTCGAAGCGCTTCAGAACGCCTCTCTCATATGCCAGGTCATCTTCTCTCGCACCGACACGCAGGATAGCAAGCTTGGGGCTTATTCCCTTGCCCTTGAGCTCTTCTACTTTAACCTTGATCTCTTCTACGATCTTATCTGCAACTTCTTTGCCGCCTAATCTCTGCATTGTTATTACCCGCCGATCAAAACCTTTTTTACTTCTGCATAAACTCTGGTGCAGATATCTGATGTCTCATCAACTAAAGCATCTGTCTTCTTGTTCAGATCTTTTGCATATGTTCTGTCCTTCATGGACTTAGTGTTGATATATACGTTCATCGCAGCGCCCTTTGCAGCCGTATCACAAGCTGCTGCAGCAACGCCTACATCACTTATGGCGAGTCTGGAACCTATTACAGCAAGGCGCTCTAAGATCTTTGCCGTCTCATTTGCCTTAACGACAACTTCGTAAGGAGCTGTGCTCGCATCCTTCAGAACAGCTTCCAATATCTCGTCTCTTCCTTCCTGTTCCTTAGGAATGGAATATGCTTTTGCGAGGGGCGCGAAAACTTCCTCGTCCTTCTTGCCCAATGCCTCAAACTCTTTTACGAGAGCGCCGCACTTAGCGATAGTTGCTTCGATCTCTTCCTGGTATTCAGCATACTTCTTCTTGCCGCTCGTAAGGTTTCCTACCATTGAACCCAAAGCAGCAGCGATGCCGCCGCAGACTGCTGATGCTCCGCCGCCTCCGGGTGTGGGCGCGCCTGAAGCAAGTTCTGTCAAAAATACATCTACTGTTCTGTTTTCCATAATTCCTGGAACTCCTGAATCCTTATTACTCTATTATTCTACTCGATATCATCTGATTAAGTCAGTCTACATTATGGTAAATATCCTGACTGATAAATGACTGCATTTATTCGTATTGCGGAGTAATGGCAGATGTTATAATGAATTTGCAGATATGGGTTTTGAAAAGCATCGTGTTTTCCGGGAAATCACTTAACATGAATCGCATAAATGATAAGAAAGAACCATTGATCGCCATTGTAATCGTAATGGCTTTGTTTGTCATTTCAGCCGGATGGGTAAACGGAAGAATGGCCGGCACTTTTTATGTAAGTCAGCTTCGGACGGATGTCACACTTGCAGAAACGATTACCGTCTATGAGTATGAATTGATCAATCCTGCTTTGGAAATTGATAAAGAATTAGGCGGAGAAGAGTATGAACCGGTAGAACGTGACCTTGAAGAAGAATATCGTAAAGTACCGAAAGTGGATATTCCGGCCGGATCAACATCAAGAGTGTTCGAGATTTTCGAATTCTATTATCTGCGCAATTCGGATATGTTTACTGTCAAAAAGCCTTCTGCCCATAGCATCCGCGCTGTTTTTAATATCAGTGATGATAAGAGTGTTCATGTGACCTTCACGGATGGTAAGGAAAGACTTCAGTCACCGGGCAACTATGTTGATATCAGCAAACTGGAATCATCTTCAGAATTAATTGCAGCTTACGATGAAGCCCTTGATGACTGGTTTATTAATTGGAACAGATGCCAAAAAGCCGGAGTAATAATCGGCGTGATCGTTGCGGCTTTGATTTCCCTCGGCTTTTACCTCGCCAAGCGTGGATATGAGAGCGTTCGGAATTCTACGCTGTTCGGATTTTCGATCACCATCATAATCCTGTGCTTTCTGAACCTCCTGTTTGTTCTGGCATATTTATTTCCAAATATGAAGTAACGTATTGGAAGCAGGAATAACAATATGAACATAAGCAAAAAAGTTCCGATAATCGTAAGTATAGTTTTGGTATTGCTCTGGGTTTTCCTCGGCTTCAGATCAGCTATGCATTTTCACGGAACGGCAGCTGATCCTGCTATTACCCGAAAAGTCACAATTGCAGAAGATATAAGTGTTATTAACTGGAATGAAGTATATGACGCTGATCCTGTAGAAAAAGATTACGATCACACTACTATTCCGGCCGGCTCCGCCGGAAATGCCTGGATTTATTATGGTTACCGTGATCAAATTATTAATGATCCCGAAACCGATATTCATATATTTATGGTTAATTTTTATCTTGGCGAAAACTCAATAAGAACCTACTTTTCAACTGGTCCGGAAGAACAGTTAGGCCAAGGAAAAATCTCTATCAAAAAAATAGAAGACTATCAAGAAATCATCTCTGAATACAATCAGAAAGTCAGAGAGGCTAAAAATGAATGGACTGCTAATCTCTTTTTTAAATTATTGATCAGTATAGTCGTTGCCGCTGTTTTTTCGATTGTATTCTGGCTTGTGTGTCATATTGCCAACAAGGTAAAAATGCACCCTGCAGTGTTCGGAATAATTACCGCCATCTTTGTTTTCATATTGCTGTTAGCTTTACTGTTTGCAAGCATATTCTAATAAGCTCGAAATAAAAAAGGCGGTCACTGACCGCCTTCGTTATTTACTGGATAATTCTCTTGATCGCTTTGATCTTCATCATGTCAAGCTTTCCGTAGATTACCTTACCCTTTGACGCTGATGCGTGGATTACCTGACCGTTACCGACATAGATCGCGACGTGACCGCAGTAGCTTCCGTAGTCGTAGCAGACAATGTCGCCTGCCTTGATCTCGCTTCTCGGTACGCTGACGCCGGATTTCTTCCAGATCTGCGTAGCGCCGTGAGGAAGTGAGACACCGACCTGGGCATAGCAGTAAACACAAAGACCTGAACAGTCGATGCCTTTGGAGGAAGCGCCTCCGAATTTATACTTAACGCCGAGCATGGACTCTGCGATACTTACGATACTGTCGCCGTTCTTTCCGCTGATCTTCGGGAGTTTCTTAGTGTTGCCGTACTTGGTTCCGCCGGAACTCTTTGAAGAAGGCTTGGAAGTGGGCTTAGGCGTAGGACTGGGGGTGGGTGTCGGCGGCGGATTTGTTGTCGTATAAGACTTATAAACATATCCTGTCTTGCCGCTTGTAGTCTTTACCTTATACCATTTATCACCAACGATAGCGCTGCAGTAGAGCTTGGAATCCTGGTTTACGACTGCTACCTGCTCGGAATCTGTGGAAGGCTCTGCTCTTACGACCAAGCTTCCCGTATCAACCCAGACTGTTCTGTCTACTTTGACAGAAACCATTGTATCCTGGATGGAATTTGTAAGGACGAATCCTTCCTTGCCGGCTTCAGTCTTGATCCTTGACCATGTATCACCGACGCCTGTTCTCGTTACCTGCTGGCCTAAGTGAAGCGAGACAACGGTCTTTGAATCCATATTCGGCGTTTCTTTGAGAATGGACTGATTTGCTCTTACATAGTAAGTAGATTCATCAGGAGTAAAGAACTCGGGATCCAAAAGCTCTATCGGAAGATTTGAAGAATCGTACTTCTGGTATACGATAAACTTCGGAATATCATCGTAGCTTGAAGTGCTTGCGGTCTCTGTCTGCTTTGTCGGATCTGTGCCATCAGGCTCGCCGGGTTCACCGGGTTCTGCGGGTTCACCGGGCTCAGCAGGCTCTCCGGGTTCGGCATTTCCAATGTCTTCGCCAACATCGGCACTGACGAGCTGGTCTGCACTGTCTACGAGAGCCCAATCTTCGATAACGATTTCGCCGCTATCGTTATTAACTGTTCCGTAAACCGAATTATAAGCGTGAGATACAGCCATGCCGGGTGTCATGCCCTCGCGAAGGCCGATAGGTAGACATATGACAGGAAGAGCTACAAAAAAGCCCGTAGCAATAGCAACTATATTCTGCTTTCTATTATGTTTCAAAACTATCTTCTTCATATATCTCCAAACCCGAAAATACAGGCTGATTAAATTATACTATCTAACACTTTGACCTTTTGTGGCAATTCTCAGGCTTGGAGCCTCAGGTTTGCCCAAAAATGCCGTGGCATTAAAAAACGCCGGAAGAGAATATACTCCTCCGGCGTCATTATAAACTTTGCAGACCCGCAATTGGTTTACAATTGCGGGACAAAGTAATTACTTCTTGTCTTTAAGACCGTCAGCTTCGAGCTGTGACTCTAAGCGGTCCTGCTCATCCAGGAGCTCGTTGCGAGCCTGGATCTGGTCGAGATAGTCGTTTGCGAAGAGCTCTGTATCGCTCTCAGCTTCGCCATACTCGTGACCTGTGATGAGCTTGCTGTTTGCCTTGATGACAGGAACAGCAGTGATATCACTGTGAGCCTTGATACCGGTACCTGCAGGGATGAGCGCACCGATGATGACGTTCTCCTTGATACCGATGAGCGGATCGACCTTACCCTTGATAACAGCGTCTGTGAGAACCTTAGCTGTTTCCTGGAAGGATGCAGCTGACATGAAGGAGTCAGAAGCACTTGCGGCCTTAGCGATACCCAAGAGGATCGTCTTGCCGTTAGCGGGCTTCTTGCCCTGCTCTTCGCAGTCTCTGTTTCTGGAGATGAAGTTATACCAGTCAACAGTTGTACCTGTCATGAAGCCTGTATCACCCGGATCGTCGATCTGGACTCTTCTCATCATCTGCTTTGTGATGATCTCGATGTGCTTATCGTTGATGTTTACACCACCACCTGTGTAGTAAACCTTTGTGATCTCGGAGATGATGTACTTCTGAACGGCACGGATATCCTTAACTCTGAGGATCTCCTTAGGATCGATCTTACCGTCGATGATCTGATCGCCGGCTTCGATGACCTGACCGTCAGTAACTGTGAGTGTTGCGTGTGAAGGAACCTTGTATTCCATCTTTTCGATCGGGTTGCCCTTAGCATCTCTGATCGGCTCAACACCCTCATCGTAAACAGGTGTTACAACGATTGTCTTCTGCTTTGTCTTCTCGTTCTCAACGATCTTAACAGAACCGGGAACGGAAGAGATGATACCGTGACCCTTAGGATCTCTTGCTTCGAAGATTTCTGTAACTCGAGGGAGACCCTGTGTGATATCTTCACCGGAAGCAGCGATACCACCGGAGTGGAACGTTCTCATTGTAAGCTGTGTACCAGGCTCACCGATTGACTGAGCTGCGATGATACCGACAGCTTCACCAACTGCAACAGGACGGCCTGTAGCGAGGTTGATACCGTAGCACTTTGAGCAGACGCCTCTTCTGGAGCGGCAGTCGAATACTGATCTGATCTTGAGCTTTCCGAGATCTTCGATTGCCTGTCTGGAAAGGATCTTGCCGGAAGCCTCAGCCTCAGCAACCTTTGCAGCAACCTTCTTGTCGTGCTCAGCGATCTTCTCAGGTGTCTCAGCGCCCTTCATCTTGATGGAATCCTTAAATGCCTGTCTTGCATCGTTAGCTTCCTTCTTGGCAATCTCAACGGACTTGCAGATATCTTCTGCCTTGAGAGCGTCGATAAGTTCGTTCTTCTTAACGATTACCTCACCTGTCTGGTAGTTGATGATATCCTCAGCTGCATAACGGCCATAGAGACGGTCGTTAAGGGACTTGATAACGTTGGTGTGCTTGTTGGAAATCTCTGTGATCTCCTTAACCCATGTGAAGTCGTCTGTACCGCAGTCTTCTTCTGTAACAACAACTGCCTGTGCAACGTCAACGAGACGTCTTGTAAGGTAACCTGACTCAGCTGTCTTAAGAGCTGTATCGGAGAGAGCCTTACGCGCACCGTGTGAGGAGATGAAGAACTCGAGCACGTTCATACCTTCACGGAGGTTGGACTTGATCGGGATCTCGATAGTGTTACCTGTTGTATCCTGCATGAGACCACGCATACCTGCGAGCTGCTTGATCTGGTTGTTGGAACCACGGGCACCGGAGTCAGCCATCATTCTGATCGGGTTGTAGATATCAAGGTTGTCCATCAACGCCTTTGTGATGTTGTTTGTAGTCTCAGACCAAACCTTTGTAACCTCGTTGTGACGCTCTGTCTCTGTGAAGAATCCTTCTTCAGCAGCTTCGTTGATCTCTTCAACTCTCTCGTCACCTTCAGCGATCATCTTATCCTTGATGTCAGGGATGATCATGTCTTCGATACCGATGGAGATACCGGAGATTGTGGAGAATCTGTAACCCATAGCCTTAACGTCATCGAGGAAGATCGTTGTTCTCTCGAGGCCGTGTGTAGCAATGCACTTAGCGATGATCTTTTCGAGCTTCTTCTTACCGAGAGCAAACTCGTACTTGATTTCAGCATCAGGATTCTTCTCCTTTGCTGCTGCTGCCTTTTCCTTCTGCTCGGAGAGCTTTGTGAAGTCGATCTCGAGCTTGAAGCGGTTCTCGGGCTTTGTTCTGTCAACAAATCCCAAGTCCTGAGGAACGATCTGGTTGAAGATGAATCTTCCGAGTGTGGACTCAACAAGACCTGTCTCAACCTTGCCGTTGATCTCCTTGGACATACGAACCTTGATCATGCTGTGGAGCGTGATCTGGTGCTCGTCATATGCCATCTGAGCCTCGTCGATAGAGGAGAATACCATGCCCTCACCCTTATCGTTCTCTACTTCCATTGTGAGGTAGTAGCAGCCGAGGATCATATCCTGTGTAGGAACTGTAACCGGCTTACCATCCTGAGGCTTCAAGAGGTTGTTTGTAGAAAGCATGAGGAATCTAGCCTCTGCCTGAGCCTCTGCAGAAAGCGGTACGTGTACAGCCATCTGGTCACCGTCGAAGTCTGCGTTAAAGCCTGTGCAGACGAGAGGATGGAGCTTGATAGCACGGCCTTCTACGAGTACAGGCTCGAATGCCTGGATAGAAAGTCTGTGGAGTGTAGGAGCACGGTTCAAGAGTACCGGATGGTCCTGAATGATCTCTTCGAGGATATCCCATACTTCAGGAACTCTTGCGTCTACCTGTCTTCTTGCTGTCTTGATATTGAGCTTGTCGTTGATCTCAACGAGCTTCTTGATTACGAAGGGCTTGAAGAGCTCTAATGCCATCTCCTTAGGGAGACCGCACTGATGCATCTTGAGCTCAGGTCCAACGATGATAACTGAACGTCCGGAGTAGTCTACACGCTTACCCAAGAGGTTCTGTCTGAAACGGCCCTGCTTACCCTTGAGCATGTCAGACAATGACTTGAGCTGTCTGTTGCTTGTAGCAGATGTTGAACCCTTAACAGGTGTGCCGTGACGGCCATTGTCGATCAATGCGTCAACAGCTTCCTGGAGCATTCTCTTCTCGTTTCTTACGATGATCTCAGGAGCACCGAGGTCCAAGAGCTTCTTAAGACGGTTGTTTCTGCCGATAACTCTTCTGTAGAGATCGTTAAGATCTGAAGTAGCATAACGGCCGCCATCCAAAGGTACCATAGGACGGAGTTCCGGAGGAAGTACAGGGATAACATCAAGGATCATCCATTCAGGCTTGTTGCCGGAAGCCTTGAAAGCTTCTGCGATCTCAAGTCTCTTGTTGATCTTAAGTCTCTTCTGTGTGCTTACAGAGCCGACCTTCTCCTGCTGGAGCTGTTCGATGATCTCATCGATATTGATCTCAGCCAAGAGCTCCTTGATAGCCTCGGCACCCATCTTTGCTACGAAAGAATCCTTGCCGCACTTTTCCTTTACAGCCTTGAACTGATCTTCTGTAATGATGTCGTACTTGTTAAGTCCTGTCTCAACGCTTACGCCCGGATCGATTACGATGTACTTTGAGTAATAAAGTACGCTCTCGAGCTGCTTAACTGTGAGGTCAAGCAATGTACCGATCTTTGAAGGCTGGGTCTTGAAGTACCAGATGTGAGATACAGGTGTAGCAAGCTGGATGTGTCCGAGTCTCTCACGGCGAACTGTGTTCTTTGTGACTTCAACTCCGCACTTGTCGCAGATCATGCCCTTGAATCTGATCTTCTTGTACTTACCGCAGCGGCATTCCCAAGACTTTGTAGGTCCGAAGATCTTTTCGCAGAAAAGACCGTCAACCTCAGGTCTCTGAGTACGATAGTTAATGGTCTCAGGCTTCTTTACTTCGCCGTGTGACCAGCTCTTGATAACCTCAGGAGATGCAAGCTGAATACTTATTTTTGTAAGATGATTCTGATCATTCATATCTATCTTTTATCTCCTTTACATATCGTCGTCGTCGCCAGCGAAATCGTCAACGAAGTCACCGTCTTCTTCCTTGATGTTTCCGAGCTCGTCAGCCTCTACGAAGCCTTCGCTGAAAATATCAGAAGGAGATTCTGCGTCTTCACCGTCGAGTGAAGCTCTCGTTGTCTCATCCATCTCGCTGTATGTGTCGAATGACTGTCTGTCCTCAGCAACATATTCCTTGTCGTCTGTGTAAGTACGGACGTCGAGTGCCAATGCCTTGAGCTCGTTAACGAGGACGTTGAAGGACTCAGGGATACCCGGCTCAGGAATGTTCTTGCCGCGGATGATTGCGTCATATGTCTTTGAACGGCCTTCGATATCGTCGGATTTAACTGTGAGGATTTCCTTAAGAGTATGAGCAGCACCGTAAGCTTCGAGTGCCCAAACTTCCATCTCACCGAATCTCTGTCCGCCGAACTGAGCTTTACCGCCCAAAGGCTGCTGTGTAACGAGTGAGTAAGGTCCTGTGGATCTTGCGTGCATCTTGTCGTCAACAAGGTGGTGCAGCTTCATGTAGTACATGATACCTACTGTTACTCTGTTTTCGAAAGGTTCGCCTGTACGTCCGTCGTAAAGAACAGTCTTACCGTCCTTATCGATGCCTGCGAGCTCGAAAGCATCAGCGATGTCGTTCTCGTTTGCACCGTCGAATACAGGTGTAGCGATCTTCCAGTTGAGTGCCTTGGCAGCACGGCCGAGGTGAACCTCGAGGAGCTGACCGATGTTCATACGTGAAGGAACGCCCAAGGGGTTCAAGCAGATATCGAGTGTTGTACCGTCAGGTAAGAAAGGCATATCCTCTTCAGGAAGTACTCTGGAGACGACACCCTTGTTTCCGTGACGACCGGCCATCTTGTCGCCGATGGAGAGCTTTCTCTTCTGAGCGACATAAACGCGGACTCTCTTATCTACACCGTTCTTCAGGTTGCCGTTTGTATCCTTTGTAGAAACTACAACGTCAACAACTACACCGGAACCGCCGTGAGGAACGCGCTTTGAAGTATCCTTAACTTCTCTTGCTCTCTCGTTGAAGATTGCCTTATAAAGTCTCTCTTCTGCTGTCTGGTCTGTCTCACCCTTAGGGGAAACCTTACCAACGAGGATGTCTCCGTCCTTAACCTCAGCACCGATCATTACGATACCGTTTTCGTCAAGGTTGGAAAGAGCATCGTCAGAAACGTTAGGAACTTCTCTTGTGATCTGCTCAGCACCGAGCTTTGTCTCACGTGCTTCGCACTCGTGCTCTTCGATATGGATAGATGTATAAACATCATCTCTAACGATTCTTTCATTTACGAGAACAGCGTCCTCGTAGTTATAACCTTCCCATGTTGTGAATCCGATGAGAACGTTACGTCCGAGAGCGAGCTCACCATTGTCTGTAGCAGGACCGTCTGCGATCGTGTCGCCGGCCTTTACCTTGTCGCCGATGGCAACGATAGGACGCTGGTTGATGCATGTGCTCTGGTTGGATCTCTGATACTTAGCGAGCATGTAGGTGTCTACAGAGCCGTCTGCTGTTGTAACTTCGATCTTGTCTGCTGCAACGAAGGATACGATACCGTCGTGAGATGCAACGATGCATACACCGGAGTCCTTAGCTGCGCGGTATTCCATACCTGTTCCGATGATAGGTGCCTCAGGCTTGATGAGAGGTACTGCCTGACGCTGCATGTTGGAGCCCATGAGGGCACGGTTAGCGTCGTCGTTACCAAGGAACGGGATAAGTGATGTGGAAACGGATACGAGCTGCTTAGGAGATACGTCCATGTAGTCGACCTGTTCAGGGTCAAGCTGCAGGAACTGGTCTAAGTAACGGCATACGATCTTCTTGCCGATGAAACGGCCTTCCTCATCGATAGGCTCGTTAGCCTGAGCGATGTTGAACTCGTCCTCTTCGTCAGCGGACATGTAAACAACTTCGTCAGTAACTCTTAAGTTCTCCTTGTCGAACTTTCTGTAAGGAGTCTCGATAAAACCATACTTATTGATACGAGCATAGATAGCCAGTGAAGTCATAAGACCGATATTCTGACCTTCCGGTGTCTCGATCGTACACATACGTCCGTAGTGTGTAGGGTTGATATCGCGGACTTCCATTGAAGCTCTCTCACGGGAGATACCGCCAGGACCCAAAGCTGAAAGTCTTCTCTTGTTTGTAAGCTCAGCCAAGGGGTTGTTCTGGTCAGCGAATGCTGAGAGCTGTGAGGATCCGAAGAACTCTCTGAATGCAGCGCTCAAAGGTCTTGTGTTAACGAGGCTTGTAGCTGTAACAACTTCGCCTTCCTTGCTGGAGATCTGAGAGATCCTGTCTCTTGTATTCTTCTCGACTCTCTGGATACCTGTACGGAGCTGGTTCTGGAGGAGTTCGCCTACAGACTTAACTCTACGGTTGCCCAAGTGGTCGATGTTGTCGATTCTGCCGACGCCTCTGTGCAATCCGATGTAGTAAGAAACGAATGCATAGATATCGTCAATTGTGAGATTTCTCGGCATAAGGTCTTCTTTGCGCTCAGTCATAGCTGCCTCGAGACGTGCAGCGATGTCTGTCTTGCTGTCAGCCTTAACCTGCTCGATGATCTCTCTCAAGATGCTGGCTCTAACCTTCTCGTTAACGCCTGTTCTTGTGATATCGAACTTCTTGAATTCTGCCTTTGTAATGCTGTTTGCAATAAAAGCTTCAGCGTCAACTCTGCCGTTGCCGATGACCTTGAGAGGTACATCTTCGAACTCATCCTCATCAGCTGCGCGAACGAGCTTTTTGGGGAAGATCTGAACGGACATAACGCCGGAATCTTCGATCTTGGAAGCGATCTCTTCTGTGATGACGGTGTTCTTCTTGCAGATGAGCTCACCATCTTCAGTAACTACGTTGTCAGCTGTCTTGCTTCCGATGATTCTTGCGGAGAGCTCGAACTTCTTGTTGACCTTGTAGATACCTACTCTCTCGAGATCGTATCTGAGAGAATCGAAATATGTCTTGTTGAGGATGTTCTTCGCATTATCAACTGTGAAGGGCTCGTTGTTACGAACCTTCTTGAAGAACTCCTGCAATGCAGCCGTATAAGGATCGGATGCATTCTTTGTCTCATCCTTCTCGAGAGTCATTCTGAGGCACTCTTCATCACCAAACATGTTGATGATCTCCTCGTCTGAAACGAGGCCTAAGCATCTCAGGAATACTGAGAGTGAGATCTTATGTGATTTATCTACAACGATGTAGATAAGGTTGTATTCGTCAGGATCGTTGTTGGCATCGGGAGAACCTGCAGCCTTAAGAGCTCTCTCTTTAGCATTGAGCTTGCTCTCCTTCTCATCTTCTTCGATGAGGATCCAGGAACCTCTGTAAGGGATAAGTTCTGCAGAAAGCAATCTGTTGCCCATCTTTGATCTCATCTCGGAATAGTAAGCTCCGGGAGATCTTACGATCTGATTGATTACAACACGCTCTGCGCCGTTGACAATAAATGTACCCTGTTCTGTCATGATAGGGAAATTGCCGACGAAAGCTGTCTCATCAGTAACTGTTCCGTCAATCTTGTTATGGAGTCTGAGCTGGATGCTCAAGGGAGCAGCATAGTTGCTGTCGTTCTTCTTGCAGCTGTCAATGATAGCCGACTTGGAGAGCTTAACAGGAGTCTTAGGCTCCTTAGACCTCTTACCCTTGCCGTCCTTTTCTTTGCCTGTAGGATCACAGGGATTCTCAGAATCGAAAATCTTACCGACAAAATAGACCTCGTACTTGCCCTGATCATCAGTAATCGGAGAAACTTCGTCGAAGATCTGCTGCATACCCTCGTCGATGAACCACTGATAAGACTGCTTCTGGTTCTCGATAAGGTTAGGCACCTCAATTACTTCTTTGATCTTGGAATACGACTGTCGCTCTGTCTTGCCTTGTTTTACGGAATGGACCATTGTTAACGAATCACCTCACACAAAGCTTAAAAACACATGGTTTAAGCGGTTTCTTGGTTGAAAAGCATTTTTATTTACCATAAAAATCCTCTTCCGTCAAGAGAAATAGGCATAGTTGCCCAAACCCATTACGACGCAGTAAAGAATTATATAGAAGGAAACAATTTTTGTCAACAACTTTTTTTGTGCGCCGTGGGGCAAATCTGTTTAATTTATCATAAAGGGCCTTTTCGAGACCGAAAAGCTGTCCTAAAGGCCCCGTTTTACGGCCATCTGGTCGAGTTTTTCGGAAAATTTCATCGAAGTGGCCGCATATCGGGAGGGTTAGGGCTAATTAGTTGGGCCGTGACGTACTAAAAGTGAATTACCACGGTTTTAGTACGTCGATTTTAAGAGAAATCTTCGTTTCTCCACCCTACCTGACGTACTAATTCCAGTAAATAAACAGTTTGGTACGTCATTTTGAACTTACGGAGGCAATTTTCGGCGTAAACCTACGGTCTAAAATGGTTCTTTCACTTATTAGTACGTCGAATCGGTTTTTCAAGATAAGGAACAACGAAAAAAGTAAACCCCTTGAGGTCCACCACAGGCCTCAAGGGGTTTCTTCAGGTTATGCCGCGTAATAATTAGCAGAGTGAAAGGAAGTTCTCCAGCATCTTCTTGCCGTCAGGGGTCAGGATCGACTCGGGATGGAACTGGACACCGTAGATGGGATAGTCACGGTGCTTGACGGCCATGACTTCGCCGTCATCAGCTACTGCAGTTATCTGCAGGCAGTCAGGGATCGTGTCGCGGTCAGCAGCCAGCGAGTGATAGCGCGCAACCTTGGTGCGCTCGCCTATTTCCCTGAACAGAGGGCAGTAAGCATAAAGGCCAACCTCCGACTGTTTGCCGTGCATGAGTTTCTCGGCATAAGTGATCGTTGCGCCGTATGCTTTGCAGATGGCCTGGTGGCCCAGGCAGACACCGAGCATCGGAATGTCGTGGATCGAAGCTGCCACTTCGCAGATGACGCCCGCATCTTCCGGTCTGCCGGGTCCCGGTGAGAGGATGATGTGGTCAGGAGCAAGAGCCTTGATCTCATCGACCGTCATCTCGTCATTTCTGATGACCTTGATGTCGGGATTGATCTGGCCGATCATCTGGTAGAGGTTATATGAAAAGCTGTCGTAGTTATCTATAAGAAGTATCATCTCTTATACCTCCTCTGCGAGAGTTAAGGAATTGAGGACTGCCCTTGCTTTGTTCAGGCACTCTTCGTATTCCTTTTCAGGTACGGAATCGGCTACTATTCCGGCGCCGCTTCTTACGAAGACCTTGCCGTTCTTCTTGTAGGCGATGCGGATCGCGATGCAGGTGTCCATATTGCCTGTAAAGTCGATATATCCGATGGCACCGCCGTAGATTCCGCGCTTGTTGTTTTCGAGCTCGCCGATCAGCTGGCACGCACGGATCTTCGGAGCACCGGACAATGTTCCTGCGGGGAGCACTGCCTCAACGGCATCCAATGCATCGTGCTTTGAATCGATCTTGCCGCGGACCGTGGAACCGATATGCATAACGTGTGAATAGCGCTCTATGCTTCTGAGCTTCTCGACTTCAACAGAACCGAATTCCGAGATCTTGCCCAGGTCGTTGCGGCCCAGGTCTACGAGCATATTGTGCTCGGCAAGTTCCTTCTCGTCAGCCAAGAGCTCTTCTTCAAGCCTCTTGTCCTCTTCTTCCGTCTTTCCTCTGGGCCTTGTGCCTGCGAGAGGGAATGTGTGAAGGATACCGTCTTCGAGCTTTACGAGCGTCTCGGGAGAAGCGCCTGCGACTTCGACGTCGGTTCCTGCAAAATAGAACATATAAGGAGAAGGATTAATAGTTCTTAATAATCTGTAAGTATTAAGAAGGCTTCCCTCGTAAGGTGCGCAGAGCCTGTTCGAAAGAACGATCTGGAAGATATCGCCTTCGTGGATGTAGTTCTTGGCCTTTTCTACCATTGCGCAGTATTCTTCGCGGGAGAACAGGGGCGTTACTTCGCCCAAGAGCTTTCCTGCCGGGTCGTCAGCCTTTTCGCCGTGCTTAAGAAGGTCAATCAAGGACTCCAGCTCTTCTACTGCTTCCTTGTAACCGGCACCGATGTCCTCTAAAGACATGTTTGTAATGAGGATCAGCTTCTGCTTTACATGGTCGAAAGCTATGACCTTGTCGAAAAGCATGAGGTCGACATCTTTGAAATTCTCTTCATCTATAACGTCGCACTTGGCTGTGGGCTCTGCGTAAGTCAGATAATCGTATGAGAAATAGCCGACGAGACCGCCTGTAAAGGAAGGCAGGTAATCGAATCTGGGGCTCTTGAAGCGGGACATGATCTCTCTGATGATCTTTGAGGGGTCATCTGTTATCTCTGTCTTGTCGCCGTATGTGATCTCGCCATTGATGCAGGTGATCTCGAGCTTGGGATCAAAGCCTAAGAAAGTATATCTTCCCCATCGCTCGTTTGCCCATGCGGATTCGAGCATATATGCGTGCGTTGACGCATTCTTAAGGATTCTGATCGTCTCAATGGGAGTCGTAAAGTCAGAGAGGATCTCACAGCTTACAGGTACAACATCGTACTTGCCGGTTTTAGCGAGCTCTCTTACCTCTTCGATCGATGGCATTACTTTCATTTAAGTCACCTCCGTCTTATTTTCTTAAGCCGAAGGCAATAAAAAACGCCCTTCGACAAAAGAATACTTTCTTCTGTCAAGGACGAATAAAAACCTTATCCGCGGTGCCACCTTGATTCACGATATGACTCGTGCGCTTAGACAAGATACCAACATATCTCCGGCCTCTTACGCGTGCCTTACGTCGCAATATACTTGGGGATCACCCTTTCCCTCGCGCCCTCCGAAGTCCATTCACTTAAGCTCCTTGCTGTCCGGATCACACCACCCCGGGCTCTCTTTGAACGGTTCTCTTAAGTTACTCACTCTCCGTCAACGGTTTGAAACTGACATAAAAATACAATAGCTTTGGTAGGTTGTCAATCAGATTCATGAAAAGAGGCTGCCTCTTTAAGAGACAGCCTCCGTAGTTTTTAACTCAATTGCCCGTTAATTAGGGAATGTAAGTCATGTCGACTTCGCTGAATGTGCCGTTCTTGAAGCTGAATTCATATCTGTTTCTGTTCATGAACTTTGTACCCTTCTTTGTCCACTCGAGCTTGTCGTAGACATTTGAGCCTGTCTCGTTGTGGTAAGGCTTCTCTGTAGGTTCGCCGGAGTTAGCCTTGAGCTCATCCATTGTGAGTGTGAAAGGGAAGTCGAAAGTAACCAATGTCTGCTTAGCGCCTTCATCGTTCAGGATCTTGAAAAGGATCTGATTGACGTAGCACTCGTTCATAGGCTTACCTGAATCAGTATCGTTGAATACTTCGATCCAGAAATAGTTGCCGTTCTTGGTACCGCAATCGATCTTGATGTAGCCGGACTGATAGTGGGACTTAACGTTGTTGCCGAAGTTTTCAGATTCACCTTCTGCGAAAGGAACGCCGTCATCAACAAGCTCCTGGAGTGTTGTCTTTCCGAGTGTGTACTTCTTACCATTGATGTAGAAGTTCATCTCGTCAAAGTTAACATACTTTGCACCTGTAGGATTAGGGTTAGCGTTTGTCTCGCTGCCACCGTTCTCTGAAGACTCTGACTCAGTTGTAGTAGCTTCAGTAGTAGTTGTTGTGGGAGCCTCTGTCTCTGTTGTTGTAGGATCTGTTTCCTCAGTTGTTGTAGTAGGTGTCTCAAGCTCTTTGTCATCGAACTCGAACTCATCAGGCTTCTTTGCGTTCCATGTAACAGTTACCTCAAGAGTACCGTCCTTGGAAACCAAAACCCACTCTGCATCCTTCTCATCATCGGAAATCTCCTCAGAATCGACCTTGAAATCCATGTCATACTCTTCTGCAGCAGCTTTCTTTACATCGCTCTTGGAAGGTACTTCAACCTTTTTAGCGCATGAAGCAAATCCGAGCACCATAGAAAGTGTCAGAAGAAGTGCCATAACTTTTTTCATATTAATATTCCTCCTATTCCGAATATCGGGTAATAAAATACAATATTTAAGGTGAAAATACAATAAAAATACGAAAAAGGCCGCTTCGGAATTGAAGCGGCCTTGGTTATGACATTAATCAGCCTGTTTATCAGGGAATGTAAGTCATGTAGAAATTTCTGAGCTGTCCGTTATAGAACTCGAAATCATAGTAGTTGTAGTTGTAGTACTTTGTACCCTTCTTTGTCCACTTAAGGTAATCAGCTACGAAAGTTGGATCGTCCTCATTGTGGTAAACCTTCTCATTAGGCTCGCCGGAGTTAGCCTTAAGCTCATCGATTGTCAATGTCTCGAACGGGAAGTCGAATGTAAGGATCTTCTGGTCTGCTCTTCTCTGTGAAGTGTAAACATAAATCTCGTTTACATAGCACTCGTTCATAGGCTTGCCTGAATCTGTATCGTTGAATACGTTGATGGAAACTGTCCAGCCGTCACCGATTTCAAGTCTGATAGAAGGAGACTGATACTTTGACTTGAGGTTGTTGCCGAAGTTCTCAGATTCGCCTTCCTTGAAAGGAACACCGTCATCAACAAGCTGCTGAAGTGTAACCTTACCCAGAGTGTACTTCTTGCCGTTGATGTAGAAGTTCATCTCGTCAAAGTTAACGTACTTAGCACCTGTAGGGTTGGGGTTAGCGTTGCTTCCACCATTTTCAGAAGACTCTGTAGCGGCAGTTGTTGTCGTTGTAGGCTCTTCCTCAGTTGTGGTTGTTGTGGGTTCTTCTTCAGTTGTTGTAGTTGTGGGTTCCTCAAGTTCTCTGTCATCGAACTCGAACTCATCGGGCTTCTTTGCGTTCCAGGTAACTGTTACCTCGAGTGTTCCGTCCTTGGAGATCAAGACCCACTCAGCATCCTTCTCATCATCGGAAATATCCTCAGAATCGACCTTGAAATCCATGTCATACTCTTCTGCGGCAGCTTTCTTTACGTCGCTCTTGGAAGGTACTTCGACCTTCTTAGCGCATGATGCAAAACCGAGCACCATAGAAAGTGTCAGAAGAAGTGCCAAAATCTTTTTCATTGATCTTTCCTCCTTATTATCCTTTTATTAATAAAGGCGATTTAATAATATCGCAAAGATATCAAATAATCTGTATACATAATAAATAAAAAGCACCACCCGGTTCCGAGTGGTGCTTGTAATTTTATTAATATAACTACTTATTAGTAGATCAGGTATCTGCAAAGACCTGCGTTGATAACATAACCCGTGCTGCCTGTATCAAGCTTTGCGTTCCAGTCAGCAAACTTGGAAGAGATAAGGTCATTTCTGATCGTTACTTCGTAAGCGGGTCTTGTTGTCTCGAAGTAGAAGACATAAACTGTCTGCTTGTCTTCGGAAGCGATAACAAAAACATCACCCTGCTTGCGTCCGTCTTCGAAAAGCCACTTGCCTGCTTCAACAACGGATGGATCGACCGGGTCATCTTCAGTAGATACGAAGTATTCTGCATTCTGAACGTTGTAGCCGCCTTCGAGCTTGTCATTGAGGTTTGTTGTCTTCTCTTTTACGAGCTTGTAGAAATCGATAGGAGCCATTCCTGCAGGGCACATAGCCTGTGCATCAGCGATCGTCTTCTGGAGAGCAGCTGACTTCTCTTCGTCAGTAGCATCAGACTTAACGTCTGTAGAAAGAGTAAGCATTCTGTATGTTACTGTCTTCTCATCACCGTTGTTCTTGTCAGCGATGTAGATTACATATGCGCCGAATTCAGTCTGGATGACCTTTGTGTCGCCTGTCTTGGAATCGCCGAAAAGATAGCTCTTAACTGCTTCGTCCATGTATGTAGCAACACCATATGTGAAATTCTCTGTGTATGTAGGATCTGCGTCGTTATCGAAAGTAGAGATCGTAGCTGCATCGCCCTTCTCTGTAACGTATGCTAAAACTGCATCTCTGAAAGCCTTGGAATCTGTGGAAGCCTTAGCGATCTTTTCAGCAGCCTTGACTGCATCGTCCATTCCAATGACTTTTCCGTCCTTGTCAGTCTCTGCCTTGATGAAGTAGAGATTGTAATCAAGCTCGCAGTAGATCTTTGTATCTTCGTTGTACTTTGCCTGGATCTCTTCCTCAGTAGGAATGATGGAAGGATCGAACTGCTTTAAGTAGCTGCCGTACTCATTTACGAGAACTTCTCTTGCAGCGAACTGAGTATATAATCTCTTGGTCATGCCTGTTCCGTAAAGAGCCTTAAGATAAGACTGTCCTGACGGATATCCATAGAGCTTTGCATAGAGTTCCAAAGTCTCAAGATTCTTGGAAGCCAATTCATATGCCTTAGAGATTTCCATGAAGCCGGACTCTTTTGCAGAACGCTCAACCAAAGCCAATGTCTTGAGCTGGCTTGCTGTCTCTCTGAGAAGAGTATCTCTGTAAGTAGCACCGGTCTCCTCGTTAGTGATAACGTCTAAGTTATCCTCGGAAACCAATCCGTACTGGGAATAAGAATCGTAAACTTCCTTGAAGTGGAAATTAGATTCAAGAACTGAGTAGTTCTGGATGGTCTTTGAGGAACCGTCAGCGCCGTTCTCAGTTATGGAGATACCTGTAAGAGTCTGGGGAAGTACTCCGGAAATGTATGTAAAGAAGCAAACGATAATGAGAATAACAGCTACAACTACAACTGCCATTCCGCCTGAAACCAGGCTCTTATTTGCCTTTCCGGACTTGGTGGTCTTTGCCATCTTGCCTACCTACCTTATTTTATATTTATAAAAAGCACCAAACATTATAATTCGGTGCCCTCAATAATGCAAGGAAGACGTGCAGGAACATCCACTAAATAATTGGGGTTTGCGGCAATCAGCTCCTCTTTTGGCATCTTTGTCCAGCCTACGAGAGCAAAATCGCAGCCGGCGTCTCTGGCTGAAAGCAAATCAGGCAGGGCATCTCCAACATAAAGGACCCTCTTCATGTCGGTTATTCCCATTCTTTTTGCCGCTTCAATGAGAGGATCACCGTGAGGCTTGGCTCTTTCGGTCAGCTCCCTGAAAAACAGGCCGTCAAAGTACTGCCCGAGCTCCAAAAGGTCTATGGTGATCATGGCAGACTCCTCAAGTTTTGAGGTAACTATGCCCTGTTTAACGCCCGAAGCCCTTATTTTCGAGAGAAAATCATAAACACCGGGAAAGATCGGGATGACATTTTCCTTCATCCTGGCGCAGTTATATTTCAGATATTCTTCGACCAGGCGCTCCCGGGTTTCCTCGTCATGCATCCAGAATGTATCTGTCAGGGGCTTTCCGATATAGCTCATCAGGTCAGCATCGGTCCTGTCGGTACCGCCGAGGACTATATCATAGGTGGCTTTCATGGATTCCATTATAAGAGGGACCGAGTCCTGCAGAGTGCCGTCAAGGTCATAGAGGACAAGGTCGTACTTACTCATCGTTCTTAGAGTTCTCCTCTTTGTTCCCGTCTTCGTGGTCTTCGACGGGATTGATGTGGATCAGGACTTTGGCGATGGCATTTTCCTCCACCTTCAGGACCTTGATCCTTAAGTTCTTGTAATTGACGACCGGGTGCTCCGTCTCTTCAGGAACGCGGTCGAGCTGTGAAATAACAAGACCTGCGATAGTGTCATATTCATCATTTGTGAGCTCGATATCGAGAACGTCTTCCAAGTCTGAGAGAGTCATGTCGCCCCTGACAATATAATCGCCGTTAGAGAGCTTTACAAACTCGTCGACCTCATCGTCGAACTCGTCGGTGATATTGCCTACGAGTTCTTCCAGCATATCCTCGATCGTTGCGATGCCCATCGTTCCGCCGTATTCGTCAACGATAACGGCCATCTGCATTCCACAGTTCTTCATCTCGCCGAAGAGAGATGAGATCTTACGTGTCTCATGAACGATAAGGGGCTCTCTTATAAACTTCTCGAGCTTGAAAGGCTTATCTTCCGTAGGCGGCATGATGCCGATCAGATCCTTGATGTGGAGGATGCCGATGATGTCATCGATCGTATCCTTGTAGACAGGGATCCTCGTGAACTTCTCTTCCCTGGCAACGCGCATTACTTCGTCGTAATCCGCATCAATGGGGAGAGATACGATCTTCTTTCTGTGCGTCATGATCTCGGATACTTCGATATCGTTGAACTCGAAAACGTTTTCGATCATTTCCTTCTCGGTATCTTCGATATTTCCGGACTCGGAACCGACGTCGACCATCATGCGGATCTCTTCTTCCGTGACAGGCTTATCAGTCTGGTTGGGATCGATCTTGAAAAGCTTGAGAATGACGTTCGTCGACTGTGTAAGGAACCATACGAACGGCTTTAAGAGAGCGCCAAAGAACTTAACGACATTGGCAGCCGCAAATGCCCATTTCTCGGGCTTGTTCTGTGCCACGCGCTTCGGAACGAGCTCGCCTAAAACGAGTGAAAAATAGGACAAAACGATAGTGATGAGCACCGTCCAGAGAGATTCCATCCAGACATGCTTGGAAGAAGGATCTACCAGGAGCGCGAGTTTGCTGGCAAAACTGTTGGCAGCAAAAGCGGATGATAAGAATCCTGCCAAAGTAACGCCGACCTGGATCGTCGCCAGGAAGTTTCCGGGGTTATCCAAAAACTTGATAACGCGGAGAGCTTTCCTGTCGCCCTCTTCAGCGAGCTTATGCATTTTCGCATCGTTAAGCGAGATGACAGCCATCTCGGTGCCTGAGAAAAAGGCATTAACGAGAATGAAAAAAACTACAAGTAAAATGCTCAATAATGTGTCCATTATTTCATTCCGTTAAGAAGATCGATAAGTGTCTGTCTTACTACCTGGTGGTCAGCCTTGCCCTTGAGGGCTCTCATGGACTGGCCGATAAGGAATGTAAGGTTCTTTTCTTCTCCTGCGAGATAGCCTGAAACAGCCTTCTCGTTGGCAGCAATTATCTCCTTGATGACAGGCTCAATGGCACTTGTATCGGATACCAGTGCGAGTCCGTTATCTGCAATATATTTCTCAGGATCAGTGCCGTTGAGGAATGCTTCCTCAAGAGCCTTCTGTCCGGACTTTCTGTTGATCTTGCCGTCGTTTACGAGATTGATGATCTTACCCATGATCTTGCCGTCAAAGTCGATGTCGGCTGCCAGAACCTTGGCATCCTTAGCGAGCTTTAAGAGGTCTGTCATGAGCCAGTTGGAGCAGTCCTTAGGGTTCTTTGCAACTTCGCATGCTGCCTCGAAAACCTTAACGAGCGCAGGTGTGCCTGTGATGATCTCAGCATCGTACTCAGGCAGGCCGAGCTCTGATACATATCTCTCGCGCTTGGCATCAGCGAACTCAGGAAGCTCAGCTCTTACCTTGTCGAGGAACTCCTCGGAGATATTGATGGGCATGAGGTCAGGATCCGGGAAATACTTGTAATCCTGGGCATTTTCCTTTGAACGCATGGAGTATGTGTATTCCTGCTCGTCGTCCCAGCGTCTTGTTTCCTGGATAACCTTGCCGCCTTCTTCGATAAGGTCGATCTGTCTGTCACGCTCATATTCGATAGCGCGCTCGATCGCCTTGAGGGAAGCGATATTCTTCATTTCGGTCCTTGTACCGAACTCCTTCTGGCCTCTGGGCCTTACGGAGAGGTTAACGTCAGCTCTCATGGAGCCTTCCTGCATCTTGCAGTCGGAGATTCCGAGATACTGCATCGTGTCTCTTAACTTTTCGAGATATGCGATTACCTCTTCGCCGGATCTGAAATCAGGCTCGGATACGATCTCCAGAAGCGGAACGCCGCAGCGGTTGAAATCGACCATCGTCATGCCTGTAACAGGGTCATGAACGAGCTTTCCTGCATCTTCCTCCATGTGGATCTCGTGGATACCGATGGACTTGATGCCCTGTGATGTCTTGATGTCGACATGACCGTTCCTGCAGATCGGGAAATAGAGCTGTGATATCTGGTATGCCTTGGGGAGGTCCGGATAGAAGTAGTTCTTACGGTCGAACTTGTTGTTTCTGGTGATCTCGCAGTTGAGCGCGAGTCCTGCCTTAACGGCATACTCTACTACCTGTTTGTTCAATGTAGGAAGCGTGCCCGGCATACCGGAGCAGACTTCGCAAACGTGTGTATTGGGCTCTCCGCCGAACTTGGCAGAGCATCCGCAGAAGATCTTTGATTCCGTCGAGAGCTCGCAGTGAACTTCGAGGCCTATTACCATCTCATAATCCTGCATGATCTTAGCCCTCCTCTCTCAAAGCTTCTTCGGGGATCTTGTTTTCAAACCCGTTATCTGATGTAGCCTTCTGATAAGCAGAAGCTACGCCGATTATCTTCTCTTCCGAGAATCTCTTTCCCATGATCTGAAGTCCTACCGGGAGTCCTTCTGATGTGAAGCCGCAGGGTACGGACATCGCAGGGATACCGACGATATTGATGAGTACCGTGCAGATATCGCCCAGGTACATCTTCAAAGGATCTGACAAACTCTCGCCCTTCTTGAGAGCTGCTGTAGGAGCAACAGGTCCCAAGATCGCGTCATACTTTTCGAAAGCCTGGTCAAAAGCCTGCTTGATGAGGTTCTTAACTCTTAAGGCCTTGTTGTAGTAAGCATCGTAATAACCTGAAGAGAGCACGAAGTTTCCGAGCATGATCCTTCTCTTTACCTCAAGACCGAAGCCTTCGCTTCTGGACTTGATATAGAGCTGGCCTAAGTCTTCAACGCCTTCAGGTCTATAGCCGTACTTAACACCGTCGTATCTCGAGAGGTTTGAACAAGCCTCAGCCGTGCAGATGATGTAGTAAGTCGGGATAGCATACTTGATGATGGGCATCGGAAATGTCTCAACTGCAGCGCCCTTAGACTTAAGGACTTCAACAGCGTCAAGAACAGCCTTCTTAACATCTTCATCGATACCTTCGCCGATATATTCTTCAGGAATACCGAATTTCTTTCCTTCAAGGCTGAAGTTTTCAACAGCTGAAAGGTCGAGCTTTTCGGATTCCAATGAAGACTGGTCCTTCTGGTCCTTGCCGCTGATAACGTTATATACAGCAGCGATGTCTTCAGCCTTTCTCGCGATAGGTCCGATCTGGTCCAAAGAGGAAGCGAAAGCAACGAGACCGTATCTCGAAACTGCACCGTATGTAGGCTTAAGGCCTGTAACGCCGCAGAAAGAAGCAGGCTGTCTTATGGATCCGCCTGTATCAGAACCGAGTGCAACAGGAGCTAATGCAGCTGCAACGCATGCAGCGGAACCGCCGGATGAACCGCCCGGTACTCTGTCTGTATCCCAGGGATTGGATGTAATGCCGAAGTAGCTCGTCTCAGTCGTGGAGCCCATTGCGAACTCGTCCATGTTTGTCTTGCCGAGAATGATCATTCCGGCTTCTTCGATCTTACGGATTACTTCTGCATCGTAAGGCGGAACGAAGTTTCCGAGCATCTTAGAAGCACATGTAGTCTTTATGCCCTTCGTGCAGATATTGTCCTTGATCGCGATCGGAACGCCTGCCAAAGGTCCTGTAAGTGTTCCTGCCTTGATAGCCTCATCTGCCTTCTTTGCCTTTTCGAGAGCCTCGTCTCTGATCACGGTGATGTATGACTTGTACTCACCGTCTTTTGCATCTATAGCGTCAAGGAAAGCCTTTGTAGCTTCATAAGAAGTGATCTTGCCTTCTTTGATTGCTGCGCCTATCTCAAGTGCGCCTGATTTTCTAATCTCGATATCAGTCATAACCGCACCCCTTAATCAAAGGTCTTCGGCACGAGGATCGTACCGTCCTTTGTCTCGGGCGCGTTGCTTAAGACCGCATCCCTCATATCTTCATTCGCAACAACGTCTTCACGTGTGACGTTTACGACACCTGCCGCATGGCTTAGGGGCTCAACGCCTTCAGTGTCGAGTTCGTTCAACTGGTCAAAATACCCCAGGATATCGCCTAAAGCCTTCTGGGTCTTCTCCTCGTCTTCAGGGCTCAATTCCAGTCTGCCAAGGCTTTCCAGATACTGAACCAGGTCTTTGGTAATCTCCATGAAATTACACTCCATCCTTAAAAAAGTTATAAATCTACAGCCTAAAATTTTAACATGACGCCTTATATTAGTAAATAAATGCGCAAAATAAAGGAAAAAGAAGCCGCCTCACTTGAGACAGCCTCTTTAAAAAATCTGATTATCGGTGAAGATCACTCTTCTTCGTCGTCTTCCTCATCGGAATCTTCTGAATCTTCTTCCCCGTCCTCTTCAGGCTCTTCAACCTTTTTCTTTGAAGACTTCTTGGACTTTACGGGAATCTCTTCCTCTTCGTCCTCATCTTCGTCATCGTCAACATACTTCTTTGAAACAGGCTTACTGTTTGAAGCATTCTTATTGTTCTTCATCGCATAGTTGATGAGGATAACGATGACTGCAAGGATCGCAACACCGGCGAGCGTGAAGAATACGACTACCAGTACGTCTGTCGTTGTCATCGGACCCTGGCTGGTGCCGTTTTGTCCTGACGGCTGCGTAGCATTGGGATCGAAATTCTGCGCAGGTGCAGCTGTAGCTTCCGGTGCAGGAGTCAGTGTAGGTGCTACAGGAGCCGCAGCGAAAGCGTCATCTGTATGGAAATCATGCTTCTTTGCCTTGATCTCCTGCAAAAGGCCGTCGCTTAAAGCCTGTAATGCGATATTATTGAGGGCGCTTGCTTCCTGCTCCTTAAGTCCGAGGTAGCCGACTACAAAGTAACCGTATTCAGGAGCATAGATAACATCGAGCTCGCCTACCTTACGGTCTTTGCCGTATGCCCATTCTTCAAATTTCTTTACCATCTGTCCCTTGGGAACTGCAATATCACCCTGGTCCATTACTGTGCCGTTTGCCAGAGCTGTCTCTGCAAGGCCTGTGAGATCATCAATGCTCTTGCAAGCATCTTTCATTGCGTTTGCAGCTTCAAGAGCCTTATCCTTTGCATCCTTATCAGCTGTCTCAGGTGCATAGAAAAGAGCATATCTTACGTAAGGAACGTTCTTTTCAGCATCAGAAAACTCATATTTTTCGCAAAATGCCTTGGAATAAGCATCTGCAAGGAAGTATCTCTCAACAACAGTTCTGAAGCTTGCTTCATCCATTCCGGGACCATACCAAAGCTGAAGATATTCTTCAAAAGACATGCCGGACTCGGGTGCCTTTTCAGTTTTCAGGCTGACGATCATGTCATCGATCTGCTTCTGTGTCTCTTCATCGAGAGTAACTCCCTCAGCCTTTGCACGTTCGCAGAGAATGCATGTGCTCTCAAGTGAATTCTCGGCATAGTAAATATAATAATCGCCATAAGTCTTATACTCGTCACCGGAATACTCTGCTGCCAAGTCGATAAAACCGAGAGGCGTAGCGGGATAGTATCCCATGTTTGCGTAATTGCTTAAGTCAACGAAAGCATTGATGAAGTAGAAATTCGACTCCTGCAAAAGGAGCTTCTCACCACCATAATAGTACTGGTGGTTCATGTATGTCATAATCTGGTTGCCGTAAAGCTCTTCGAAAGTCTTGGGCGTTTCCTGTGTTGTCTGGGCAGCAGCATCTGACGCTTCTGTAGCCGAACTGGTAGTTAATGCAGTTGCTGCAGAAGGATCAGCATCTGTTAACTTGTTTCCGCAGCCTGCGATCATAGTTGCAGCAATAGCTGCCGTGAGAATTACTGTTCCGAATCTTTTCATTTTGCCATTATCCTTTTGTAGTCTTCCATGCATGCGGCGATCGTATCGTCCATGTCATAGTATTTGTACTTGCCGAGTCGCCCGCCGAAGATGACATTGCCGTCTGTGGCAGCAAGTTCTTCGTACTTCTTGTAAAGCTCGTTGTTTCTGTCGTTGTTGAGCGGATAATAAGGCTCGTCGCCAGGCTTCCACTCTGCAGGATACTCGTGAGTTACTACAGTACCCTTGCCCTTGCCGAACTCGAAATGCTTGTGCTCTAAGATCCTCGTGAAAGGAGTCTCGCTGTCTGTGTAATTAACAACAGCGTTGCCCTGGAAGTCGTCAGTATCGGGAAGATATTCCGTCTCAAACCTCAGACTCCTGTACTCGAGCTGGCCCAGGGAGTAATTATAATACTCATCTATCATTCCCGTATAGATGATTTTCGAGGCAATATTATCATAAGAGTCCCTCTCCTTGAGGAAATCCACTCCCAGTCTTACTTCGATACCATCGAGCATGTTTTCGATCCACCTGGTATAGCCTCCGACCGGAATGCCCTGGTAATTATCGTTGAAATAGTTGTTGTCGTAAGTAAGTCTTACGGGAAGTCTCTTGATGATGAATGCCGGAAGCTCGGTTGCCTTTCTGCCCCACTGCTTCTCGGTATAGCCCTTAACAAGCTTGTTGTAGATATCAGGTCCGATAAGGGAGATTGCCTGTTCTTCCAGGTTCTTGGGTTCATCGACTTTGCCCAGAGCAATCTGCTCGTCGAGCTTCGCCCTTGCCTCGGCAGGAGTTACAACGCCCCACATCTTATTGAAGGTATACATGTTGAAAGGCATGGAGTAGAGCTCGCCCTTGTAGTTTGCGACTACGCAGTTCGTGTAGCGGTTGAATTCGGCGAACTTATTCGCAAATTCCCAGACTTCCTTGTCGCTCGTGTGGAAGATGTGCGCACCGTACTTGTGAACGTTGATGCCGTTGACATTTTCCGTATAGACATTGCCTGCGACATTAGGTCTTCTGTCGATCACAAGACACTTATATCCGTCATCTGTTGCAAGACGCGCGAAGGTCGCACCGTAAAGGCCTGCACCGACGATCAGGAAATCATATTCAGCCATATTTATCCCTCCATTTATCTGAAAGTCTTGATAATAATACACTATTTTCGCGATATCACCTAAATTACTCTTCCTTAAACTCCTTACAGGCTCTAAGGAATTCCTTGAATTTCTCCGGCTCCTTTGAAGCTTCTGCAAAGGTCTGATGAGGGAACCATCTTGCCATTTCCATTAAGCCTTCGAAAGGCATTCCTATGGTCTCACAGTCTTTCTTCAATGCATCTGTAAGAGCTTTTTCCTTCACGATCTGATTCACCTTCCATGAAGGTCCGCACTTAAGTTCGGGAGAACCGTCAGCGATATAAATGCTTCCTGCAGGGATAAGATCCTCGCACCCATTAAGGCCAAGGAACAGGTCGTATGTTCCGCCCTCTATAAGGAACTTGCCGATTTCTTCATCGAAATATGAGAGCTCATCCTTATCAAAAGAGATCTTTACTTCAGCTTCCTCACCTGCCCTGATCAGGGGTTTTGCAAAACCGATGAGTTCCACCGGCGCTCTCGTCGTGCGCGCCTTACGCTTGGAAGCATAAAGCTGAACAACAGTCTTGCCGTCGGTCTTGCTCTTATTCCCGATATTGAAAGTAACGCTGAACTTATTGCCCTTCCTCGTTCCGAGAATGCTGTTTACGGCAAACTCTGAATAGGAAAGTCCGTATCCGAACGGGAACAACGGCTTTATTCCGCGCTTCATATAACCTCTGTAGCCGACATAGATGCCCTCGCCGTAATTGCATGTGAGGTTATCCGGATAGCAGAGATAAGCCGGCGTGTCTTCGTATCTCACAGGGAATGTGCAAGGCAGGGCGCCTGAAGGATTTACGGCTCCTGTCATTATGTCCGCCATTGCCTTTCCGCCCATCATGCCAGGATAGAAGACTGCGAAAACCGAATCAACCTTTTTCTCCAGGCCTTCCAGTTCAACAGGACCGGGGACATTTAATATCAGGCAGATCTTTCCCTTGCCTTTATCTTTAGCAAGCTTCTTAATAGTCGCAACGGTCTTCCTGCTCATCTTGAGATCAGGTCTGTCAGCGCTCTCACCCGAATCGACAGTCTCGATAACGATTGCTGTAGCGCCTTTCCTGAATGCTTCGATATCATCCCTAAGAACCTTTTTGCTTCCTAAGATCTTTCCCAATTCTTCAGAAAGACATGTCGTTCTGTCCGTCTTAACTTCAGCCGATCCCCATCCTGAATCCTGGAAACGGTCCGGGCCGAAGAATACGACTTTGGATGTTTTCTTCAAAGGCATGGAACCGTTGTTCTTAAGCATTACGATGCCTTCTTTTGCGGCATTGTAAGCTGCCTTGTCACCGGCCTTCTTATACTTGGAAGTTGTAAGGCCTTCAGGTGCCTTAACGCTGCTGAACCTGTCGATAAGTTCGAGCACTCTTAACGCTGCGGTATCAAGATCTTTTACAGGAAGCCTTCCGTCTTCTACCGCCTTTACGATGTCAGAACTATCCCACGGACCGGGCATGAAGATATCCTGTCCTGCCGCTTCGGCATCGCCTGTGCTGCCATTGCAGGAATCCCAGTCAGTCATTGCGACTCCCTTATATCCCCACTCATCTCTGAGAACTTTCTTAAGCAGCCAGGGATTCTCATGGCAGTGAACGCCGTTGATCTTCGGATATGCGCTCATGAGGGTCGAAGCCACTTTGCAGCAGGCTTCAAAAGCGGGGAAATAGATCTCCCTTAAAGCTCTCATGCTCACGAGTTCATCTATGTTCGTGCGGTTTATCTCAAGGTTGTTGCATGCAAAATGCTTAACGTTCGAAGAGACACCCATGCTCTCAACGCCCTTGCACATCTCGGGTGCCAGGGTTTTCGCGAGGAAAGGATCTTCGGAATAGCCCTCGAAAAATCTTCCGTTAACGGGCTCTCTTAAGATATTGCAGTTAGGAGTTCCGAGAAGCACACCGATCCTGTAGACCGAAGCCTCCATTCCGAGCGCTTTACCAGTCTCGCAAACGGTCTTGGGGTCCCATGTCGAAGCAAGGAATATTCCCGGAGGATAGCAGCCGGGCGCTGCATCGATCCCGCCGCGGAATTCCGTGATCTTTTTGTTAAAGCCGGCTCTGATCTCCTTTTCGCTCTCTGTGAGCTTATCAGGCTCATAATAATTGAAGAACACGTGCATGCCCTCCACAGGATTTATATCCTTGGGCGGTTCTTTCATCAAGCGCTGGAAAAAGTGCTGGTGGTTAAGACCGGTTCCGCCGTCCTGCATGGCAAGTTCAGGGACCGGTCCGGCAGCGGATTCAAATCCTCCGATAGAGAACGGTCCTGTGCCGCAGAGAATTTTTGCTTTGTCTTCTATGGTCATCTTCTTCAGGAATTTCTTGGTGTTCATGGCCCGGCTCCTTTATAAATATATGGTTTAACTATACCATTTTGGAAGTGCTCAATGTTCAGATCTGCAACATTATTGCCCTCAAGTCTGTATATAGTGCAGAAAGCAATTTGAAGGAGATACACAAAATGAAAAATACAATAAATCTTTTAACAGTCGTAATGATCGCAGTGCTCGCACTTTCGATCGCAGGATGCGGAAGCGCAAGGACCGGCAGGAACCGCAAGAACAGCAAGGGCTACAAGATCAACATCGAAGAGATTCAGAAGAACCAGGGGACCCTGCTCGTGATCAAAAACCATCCCCAGGAAGCTATGACAATAGAAGATTATGAGAACTCTTGCTATGAGGTCACCATTTCTTATGACGGCTATGTTAAACTCCCCCGAAATCAGGACAGCTTAAAGATGAAGGACGAGGACTTCGCTAAGATCTACGAGTTCTGCACCGCGAATGCAGATAAGAGCAAGTTTGCAGATTATAAGGAAGAAGTTTGCGACGGCTCGACATATACATTCACATATTACGATACGGACGGCAATCCGCATGTCATCTACAGCGGTTACTGCTACAGCAACAAGGAACTCCAGGACATCCTCGACACTGCCTATGATTATCAGCTTGATAATTAAGTGATCCGATTTTGAGACATACAAAAACGGGACTTCTCAACCTTGAGAAAGTCCCGTTTTTTATTGACTGATAAATCGGTTCTATTAGGAATTTGTAAGGATGGCGAACTTTAATGTTGCCTGAACTGCGACCTTGCCGTTGACTGTAGCAACAGCTTCGCCAAGACCTACAGGTCCCTTAACAGCAGTGATCCTTGTCTCAAGTCTTGCTGTGTCACCGGGAACGATGGGCTGCTTGAACTTGCACTTGTCGATGCCTGCGAAAACAGCGATCTTACCCTTGAACTCTTCCTGTGAGAGGATAGCAACAGCACCTGCCTGGGCAAGAGCTTCTACTGTGAGAACACCAGGAACGATGGGCATCTCAGGGAAATGTCCTCTGAAGAAATACTCATCAAAGGTGAAGTTCTTATAAGCGATGCAGAATTTACCCGGTTCATAATCCTCTACCTTGTCGATGAGAAGGAAAGGATGTCTGTGAGGGATGATCTTCATGATCTCTGTTGTGGTAAGTGCATTTGCCATAATGTGGATCCTCCGTAATTATTCAGCAAACTTCTTGACTATCATGGAAGCGTTGTGGCCGCCGAAGCCCAGGTTGTTTGTCATAGCATAAACTATATCGCGATTCTTAGGTTCGATAAAGGTGTAATCGAGATCCATCTCGCCCTCAGACTCCTTGGAACCTGCTGTAACGTGTACATAACCGTCCTGGATGGACTTAACGCAGGTGATAAGCTCGATTCCGCCTGCACCGCCCAGAGCGTGACCGATCATGGACTTTGTGGAGTTGATGGAGACATTCTTTATGTCTTCCTTGAACGCATACTTCATCGCACGAGTCTCGAAAAGGTCGTTGTGATGTGTTGATGTTCCGTGAGCATTGATGTAGTCAACCTGTGAAGGAGCGATTCCAGCTTCCTTCATGGCGATGATCATTGCCATGCCTGCGCCTGAACCGTCTTCTGCAGGTGATGTGATGTGGTATGCGTCGCATGTAGCTCCGTAACCTACGATCTCTGCGAGTATATTAGCGCCTCTTGCCTTGGCATGCTCTAAAGATTCGATAACGAGAACGCCTGAACCTTCGCCGATTACGAAGCCGTCTCTGTCCTTGTCGAACGGTCTTGAAGCTGTCTCGGGATCTTCATTTGTTGAAAGAGCCGTAAGTGCTGCGAATCCCTGGATGCCTGTCTTGCATACAGCTGCTTCGCATCCGCCTGTGATCATGACGTCTGCATCACCGTACTTAACTGCCTTGAAAGCATCACCGATAGAATGAAGACCTGTAGCGCAGGCTGTAACAACACATGTGTTAATGCCCTTCATTCCGTACTGGATCGCGATGTTTGCAGATGCCATGTTGGCGATCATCAAAGGGATGTACATAGGAGCGATCTTGCCTGATTTCTCGAATCTGATCTGCTCTCTCTCGTGTGCCTGCATTGAACCGATACCGGAGCTTACGATAACGCCTACTCTGTAGGGATCTTCCTTCTCCATGTCGAGGCCTGCCTGCTCGATTGCTTCCTTTGCTGCTGCCAATGCATAGTGTGCGAAGGGTTCCATACGCTTCATTGTCTTGAAGTCCATGTAATCTGTTGCTTCAAAACCCTTAACTTCGCATGCGAGCTTTACCTTTGCATTGCTTGCATCAAACTTTGTGATCGGACCTGTTGCGGCCTTACCCTTCTTGAGTCCTTCCCAGAAAGCCTCAACACTGTTTCCCAGCGGGGTGATCGCACCCATACCGGTTACTACGACTCTGTTTGCCATTTAAATGTTCTCCGTTAGTTTTTATTTTCGTGATGCTCCCCAAAGCACCATTGTTTACATATGCATTCCGCCGTCAACGGAAAGTACCTGTCCTGTGATATAAGAAGCATCTTCAGAGCAGAGGAAGTTGACTGCATTAGCGATATCTTCAGGCTGACCGTATCTCTTGAGAGGGATCATCTCGAAAATAGCTTCCTTCTGCTTATCTGTGAGGACAGCTGTCATGGGTGTCTCAACATATCCGGGAGCGATAGCGTTGAATGTGATATTTCTTGATGCTAACTCTCTTGCACAGGACTTTGTGATACCGAGGATACCTGCCTTGGATGCGGAATAATTGACCTGGCCTGCCTGACCTTCAAGACCTACGATGGAAGAAATGCTTACGACTCTTCCCTCTCTCTTCTTCATCATGATAGGTGTTGCGTGCTTGATGAAGTTGAATGTACCCTTGAGATTAACTGCGATAACTGAATCGAAATTCTCTTCTGTCATCTTAAGGAGAAGACCGTCTCTTGTGATACCTGCGTTGTTAACGAGGATGTAGATTCCGCCGAAGTCTTCGTTGATCTGTGCTACCGTCTCGCCGACCTTTTCGAAATCAGCAACGTTGCACTGATATGCCTTGGCATCAACGCCCAGAGCTTTAACTTCTTCTTCAGCTTCCTTGCTCATCTCGAGGGGGCATGCATCAACGATAGCGATGTTGTAGCCGCTCTTGGCAAGCTTTAATGCGATTGCCTTGCCGATACCTCTTGAAGCGCCTGTAACGATTGCTGTTTTTCTTGTATTCTCTGACATGATTTTTACCTCCTTAAGGATCAGCCGAGTTTTTCCAATAACTTATCTATGTCTTCAGGTGTGGATACACCGATAACTTCAATTGACGGAACAGTCTTTCTTACAAAGCCTGCGATCGTCTTTCCGGGGCCAACTTCAATGATCTTCTCGACACCCATCTTCTCCAACTCGTAAAGGGTCTGCTCCCACCTTACGGGGCTGGATACCTGCGCCTGCAAAAGGCCCTTGATCTCTGCTTTGTCAGTAACAACGGAACCGTTTACATTAGCAAGATAAGGGATCTTCAGGTTTCCGAGCTCAACGCTCTCCAGCGCTTTTGCGAGCTTGTCGCCTGCGCCCTTAAGAAGAGGTGAATGGAAAGGTCCTGAAACGTTGAGTTCTACGACCTTCTTTGCGCCTGCCTCAGTAAGCTTGGGCATAGCTGCCTGAACTGATTTCTTCTTACCTGTAATAACGATCTGGCCGGGGCAGTTGAAGTTAGCGCACCAGACACCGTCAATGTCCTTGATGGCATTTTCGATAGTGTCTGCGTCGAGACCGATGACTGCTGCCATTGAGCCTTCGCCTGCAGGAACTTCCGAGGACATGAGCTTACCTCTGATCCTTGTAAGTCTAACTGCGTCTTCAAAGCTCATTGCGCCTGCAACATAAAGGCTGCAGTATTCGCCGAGTGAGAGGCCTGCTGTTACGTCAGGCTTGATGCCTGCAAGGAGCAGCGCATCAGTGATGATGCAGCATGCCGTAACCAAAGCCGGCTGTGTGAATTCTGTGATGTTGATGTCATCGTTGGGCTCGAAAAGGAGCTTGTTCATGTCTACTCCGGAAGCCTTTGTAGCTTCAGAGATCATATCGGCATAGTGCTCGTCAGACTTAACGAAGCCCTCTGCCATTCCTACCTGCTGTACGCCCTGACCCGGATAACAAAATGCGATCTTCATTATGCTTCGAGTTTCCTTCCTAAAAGTTTATCTGCCTGCTCGAACATCGATTCGATGATCTCCTTTGCAGGTCTTACTTCCTTGACGAGACCGGCAATCTGGCCTGCCATGAATGTACCTTCCTTGATGTCGCCTTCTACAACAGCCTTGCGGAGTGAACCGACTGTGAGTCCCTCGAGCTCTTCGAAAGTAACGCCGCTCTGTTCCATCTCAAGATACTTGTTGGAAAGAGCATTTCTGATCTGTCTTACAGGGTGGCCGTAAGATCTTCCGGTAACTCTGGTAGAGTTATCCTTTGCTTTGATGACCATATCCTTGTAATTCTGGTGAACATTAACTTCGTCACATGCGCAGAAAACTGTTCCGCACTGAACACCTTCAGCACCGAGCATGAAGCTTGCAGCAACACCTCTGCCGTCAGCGATACCGCCTGCAGCGATAACGGGGATGGATACTGCGTCAACCACCTGGGGAACCAGTGTCATTGTCGTAGCTTCGCCGATGTGTCCGCCGGACTCTGTACCCTCAGCGATAACTGCGTCAGCACCGCACTGCTCCATTCTCTTAGCGAGAGCAACACCTGCTGTAACAGGGATAACAATAATGCCTGCTTCCTTCCACATATCCATGTATTTTTCCGGAGAGCCTGCGCCTGTTGTAACGACCTTGACCTTCTCCTCTGCGATGACCTTTGCGATCTCAGGAGCTCTGGGATTCATGAGCATGAGGTTTACGCCGAACGGCTTGTCTGTTGCTTCACGGCACTTCTTGATCTGGTCACGTAGCCAGTTCTCGTCAGCACCGCCGACACCGATGATTCCAAGTCCGCCTGCTTCAGATACAGCTGCAGCAATGTGCCAGTCAGCTACCCAAGCCATACCGCCCTGGAAGATAGGGTATTTGATTCCGACTAAATCTGTGATTCTTGTCATGTCCTTATATCTCCTTTGTTTATTTCGAAAATAGGTTAGAAAACAATATAGTTAGCGTCCCATGTAAGTCCTGCGCCGAAGCTTGCCATAACGAGCTTCATGCCGGGCTTGAGCCTGCCTTCCTTCTTAAGCTCTGTAAGGAGCATGGGAATGCTTGCAGAAGATGCGTTTCCGAAGTTCATGATGTTCATGGGGAATCTGCTTCTCTCGATGCCGAGCTTCTTGGCAGTTGCTTCGATGATCCTCGCATTTGCCTGGTGAAGGATGTAGAGATCAACATCATTTTCGAGATCGAAGCCGAACTTTACGGAAAGATCCTTAATGATCTGGGGAACTTCAGTTACTGCGAACTTGAAAACTTCTCTTCCCTGCATATAGAAAGATGTAGCTGTCTTGAAGCCCTCTTCTTCCCATCTGTCAGGCTGTCTTGCAGCTTCGCAGTGGAGGCAGCCGCCTCTTGCACCTGAAGATCTCATAATGAACTGATTGGGCTTAGCTGTCTCGTCAGCCTTAAGAACTGCAGCACCTGCACCATCACCGAAAAGGATGCATGTTCCTCTGTCTTCGTAGTTTGCGAAATTTGAATTACACTCAGAACCGATGCAGAGCGCAAGCTTGGCATTGCCTGATTCGATGAAGCTCTGAACTGTGTTCCATGCAGCCACAAAACCGGGGCAAGCTGAATTCACGTCAAAGCAGCCGCAGTTCTCAGTAGCGCCGATAGCTTCATGTACTACACATGAAAGTGAAGGAATTACAAGGTCGGGTGTTGTTGATGCAGTTACGATAAGGTCGATTTCCTTCGGATCGATCCCTGCATCTTCTATAGCTTTCTTTGCAGCCTCAACAGCCATCGTCGACGGCTTTTCCGTAATATGATCTGCGATATGTCTTTCTTTTATTCCTGTACGCTCGGTGATCCATTCATCACTTGTATCCAAGAACTTGGCAAAGTCGTCATTTGTGACGACCTTCTTGGGGATATAAGAACCGAGTCCTATTATTCTGCCTGTCATTTCTTACTACCTCTCCGTTAGCCTCATCATGCGGGCATGATAATCCCTTAAGCTAAATAGTTTGATTGTCAAAGTATTCCACACGGAGGGTGTTTTGTCAAGTGCTTTGATAATCAAAGGAATGGCAAAATGGTGTGATTTTGTGCCGCAATTACATGTATTCAGGGTAACTGCCGCACTTGTTCGGCAAATGTTCGGCTATACCGAACAAAAGTCGTAAAAAACGGACCTGATTGACTGAATTGTTACTACATCTGTTCGGCCATGCCGAACAAATGCCGAACAGACTTGCACTACAGCGATTCTCCGTCGCTGCTAATGCAAAAATTACGAAAAAGTTCCGACAGTATCGGACAAAAATCTAGAATTTTAGGGTGTGATAGCGAAAATTCCAGAAAAAAGTCCGACATGGTCGGAACTATTTCTGGGAAAATAAATTGCTTACTTCTCAAACCTTGAAGCGGCCCATCCTCCCTCATTCATATGGGAGTTAGTAAGTGTCGCAAAACCTTCAGGTGACAGCAAAGGGATCTGAAGTTTGCGGATCGTCTCGGCCTCAAGCTTGAATCCGTTTTCGAAATACTCGGCGCCTGCCTTTTTCAGGTCATCTAAATAGACCCTGATCTGCCTTTTTGCCTTGCCGGTCATGAAAACCTCTCCCATCGGGCAGAGGATGCATGTGTATCTGTCCCTGCCGCCGCAGATCAGATCGTACTGCGCGAGCAAAGCCGGATAGACGGGTTCGAGCTCGACATAGCCGCAGGAGCTTATAACAACGAATTTCTTTTTAAATATAGAAGGATCTCTCATCTTATTGAAAGTCTGGCCGTCATCAGACCTCGTGCCCATATAAGGTTCTGCGAGAGATAAGCATCTGTCGGTAACAGCCTTGAGCTGTGAGGGCATTCCGTAGAAATAGAGCGGGAAACTCTCGATGATGATGTCAGCTTCCTTGATGGCCGCGATTATCTCAGCCATGTCGTCCTTGATCGCACAGGTTCCGTCGGGAGATGCCCAGCATGCAAAGCAGCCTCTACAAGGCTTTATGTCCTTGTCGTAGATATTAATCGTCTTAACTTCCGCGCCCTCGGGAAAACCGGATACGAACGCATTCGTAACCTGGATGGTATTGCTCCTGTCCTTTTTTGGACTGCCGTTAAGAACGAGAACCTTCATCAGAGACTTAAGCCTCCGTCCAATACTATTACCTGGCCGGTCATGTAGTTAAATGCATCTGAAACGAGGCTTGCAACGCAGTCAGCGACATCTTCTGCCGAGCCGAAGCGCTTCATGGGAACAGCTTCCAGATATTTATCAGCGAGATCGCCCGGAATGGATTTGATCATGTCTGTGCCGATGAAGCCCGGAGCCACTGCATTTACCTGGATTCCGTAGGGAGCGAGCTCTTTTGCCATTGTCTGGGTCATAGAGTTGACTGCGCCCTTTGTTGCACTGTAAACAGTCTGGCCGGGAACAGCGAGAATTGAGCTTACTGAAGATACATTGATGATCTTTCCGCTCTTTTGTGAGCACATCTTAAGGCTTGCAGCCTGGGCACAGTTGATATAGCCCTGGATATTGATTGCAAGGCTCCTCTGCAGTGAGTCGGGTCTGATCATGAGAAGATAAGCGTCATCTACGACACCTGCATTGTTGACCAGAACGTCGATAGTCTCAAAAGCCTTCTTGATGGCCTTGAACATATCCTTGACCTGGGCGATATCTGAAGTGTCTGCCTTATAGATCTCGCAGCGGACACCAAGTGCGGTGATCTCATCCTGGGCAGCCTTAGCAGCTTCGTCATTGCTCGCATAGTTAAGCGCTATGTCATAGCCTTCTTTTGCGAGTTTAACCGCAATGGCTTTGCCGATTCCTCTTGAGCCGCCTGTAACAACCGCTGTCTTGCCCATAATGTGCCCTCTTTCTTATGCTTTGGTCAGAAGTACTGCCGAGTAAAGTGCGCTGGTTCCGTATGAGACTGCGATTCCGCTCTCGAACTTACCGTCATGGATGTCCTTTGCGAGCATCGCAAACTGCAATGAAGATGATGCGGCTCTTGCTTCACCGAAGTCCTTCTTAACGAGCTTAACTTCGATATCGTCACCGAAGATCTTCTTATATACTTCTTTCTCGAAAGTATCGATCTCGGCAATTCCATTGCCGAAACCGTATATGCACTTAACGTCAGAAGCTTTCATTCCGCCCTCTTCAAGAACATTAAGAACAGCCTTTGTAAGTGCAGCTTCAGAAAGTCTCAGGTTGTCAGTTCTGTCGCCTGATGTATCTCTTGTTGATGAGAATCCCGCGATCTTCGCATAACGCTTCGCGCCACGCTCTGTTGCGGAAGAATCCTTCTCGATAACGCAGGTTACTGAGCCTTCGCCCAAAGTCATCTTGCCTTCGCCGGCCATTCCGAGGTCGGAATAGATTTCTTCGTCGATATCCGTGCACTCGTCAGTTCCTGATGCGAGCATGATGCTCTCATAGCCGAACATGATCGCACCTGCTGCAGCACAAACGCTCTGGAGACCTGACTGGAAACCGTTGGCAATGGTTACGTTATAGCCCTTGATGCCTGTAGCGATGCTTAAGTATCCGCCTGCAGCGTTATAAACGGTGTTAGGGAATGCAAATGCGGATCCCTTGTCGATTCCGTCCTTGATGATGCCCTTCTGGAAGTTGGCGATCTCGGTCATCGGTCCGTCGTTAGTTCCGATGCAGATACCGATGATGCCTTCGTTCTCAGGTGTAACCGTTACACCGGCATCCTCTAACGCCTTAAGGCCGCTTAAAAGCTGGAGCTGTGACAGTCTGTCTAGCTTTCTTAAGAATGCAGACTTAATGCCGTAGGATTTGAATGTGTCTGTATCGAGCTTTGCGACATAGCTCTTGGACTCTTCATCGAACTCGCCGCTAACGATGCCTACGCCCGTTACATAGAGATCCTGCTTGGGACATGTAAGGTTCAAAAGATTAGGATCCTTCGCGAAAACGATGCTCGCGTTGTTGCCGCCGAATGCGAAAGAATTCGACATAGCATACTTGATGTCCTTTTCGAGCGGCTTGTTGGCGATGAAATTGATATCGCCTGACTTCTCAGCCAGGACCTTTAAGTCTTCTTCGCTGTAGCCTGTCGTCGGCGGAAGCTTGCCTTCCTTGAGTGCCTTGACTGTAAGGACTGCCTCGATAGCGCCTGCAGCGCCAAGGCAGTGACCGGTCATGGACTTGGTCGAACTTACGGACAGGTCCTTGTTGTCAGCGAAAACTGTATTAAGTGAAAGGAATTCCGACTCGTCGTTCTTTGCCGTACCGGTACCGTGCGCATTGACGTATTCGATATCGGTGAACTTCAGGCCTGAATTCTTGACTGCACGTGTAATTACGCTCATCTGGCCTTCGCCGTCGGGCCTCGGAGCGGTGATGTGATAAGCGTCAGAGCTTACGCCTGAACCTAAGACGTCGCAGTAGATCTTTGCGCCGCGCTTAACCGCATGCTCGTAGCTCTCGACAACGAGTACGCCTGCACCTTCGCCCAAAGTGATTCCGTCACTGTGGTTGAAAGGAGAGCAGTCTGAAGGTGCCAAAGCTCTTAATGCGTGGAAACCTGCATAAGCGAGAGATGAAAAAGAATCGCAGCCGCCTGCAAGGAATATCTCGCCCTTGCCGCCTCTGATGAGGTCAATGGCCATTGCGACACTCAAAGTGCCTGCTGCACAGGCATTAACTATATTTGCGGTGATGCCGCCGGCATTGTAGTAATCGGCAACATTTCCTGCGATGGCAGAAGCCGGCATCGCCTTGAGATCATCGATGTCGCCCTTCTCGCCTTTAACTTTTGCATTGTAATATTTTTCGACACAGGCAGCACCTGCAATACAGGAACCCAGGATAACGCCGATATCAGATGCGCCTTCGGAATCTGTGTTGATCCCTGCATCTGCCAAAGCTTCACCGGCAGCCTTTATTCCGAGAGCTGTTGTCCTGTCATATCTGCCCTTCGCGAGCTGTTCATTGGTGCTTCCTACTTCAGCGCCCTTGTGTGAATAGCATGCCGAAGTGTCAAAGCTCTTGACGTCTGTTATTCCGGACCTGCCGTTTAGTGCTGACTCAAAGCATTCGTCAGTATCATTTCCGATTGCGCATACGAGGCCTAAGCCCGTGATTACGCAACGCTTCTCATTCATTGGCATTTTCAGTCCTCTTTATGAGCTTCTACGAAAGCTGTAAGTGTCTCAATGGAACGGAAATCTTCTCTTGTAGCGCCTGCACCGGAAAGGTCTACGCCAAAGAGGTTCTCGATACCTACGATGATCTCGATGGAATCGATGGAATCAAGACCGATATCCTCGCCGAAAAGCTCTGAATCGTACTCGAGCTCATCAGCCGGAATTCTGAGTCTTTCTACCAGCATTCCCTTGATCTTCTCGGCAATCTCATTATTCATTTCCCTTGTCCTCCTAAATAATATAAAGAAATCTCACGAATAACCTTACACTATGTCGCCCCGTTTTTCCAATGAAACGGAATAAAAGCGCAAAATGACGCCAAAACTTTTAAGTTCTGTGACAGACATCTTGCATCTGTCGCCCCATGAGGATACCCAGAGGTCGTCACCATCGATCTCGGTGATGGTGACCCAGTGATACTGGCACATGACCTTATAACCGCTCGGTTCTTCGACACAGATCTTCCTAAACGGCGAGACAAACAGCATTACCAGAGGGTCTCCACCTTCAAGGTACTGAGGGATCTTCTCCCACCATTTGTACAGGAAAGGCTTTACCCTGATATTCAGGCCTTCCTTGACGGCGAGTTTTCTGATGCCCCTTCTGAATCTCCCGGCACTGACGCCGAAGCTCCCGAAGAACTCTTTTCCGAAAAGTTTTCTTTCTTTCCTGTTTTTTCCGATCGTGATAGGCCTTATGTAATCCTTGGCATCGAAAAACCTGTCAAAGTACTCATCCCTTGTCATGCCATCCTCGCCTTTGAGGCGCATTATGGCATCAAGGCCTGCGATTATTCCGCATCCGCTGTTAACGAACATCTCATCAGGGAGCCACATCTGGCTTCCGCCAAATGACTCACTTCCATATTTGTCGACTATCTTAGGCGGCAGACTCATCTTAACAACACCTCCGACCAGGCTCCTTCTATAGGCATGCCTGTTAGTTCGATGGCACCGGCGTCCTTAAGCCTTCTCCGGCTCTCATATACTCCGGAGTTTCCGGGGATCGGTGCCATAAAGCAATCTATTCCTTTGGAAGTCCATTCCGCTACTTTCATAACCAGATCTGCAGATGCCGTGCCCGAATGGTTGCAGCAGATAAGGACTCTGTCAAAACCTTCTTCAGGTAAAAATGCACCCGGCACTGCAGGGATTACCAGTATTTCAGGCAGCTTTTCGCGTGTAAGGAAATCCCCATAGTCCTTTTTCTCAAGTCTTTCGCCATCAACATATTCGGAATATATGCCCCTGATGTCAGGCGACATTATAAGATGCGCCTGATAAAGCTGCTCAGAACCGTCCCTGTTCTTGAAAACGACTCCGCTCCTGCCCTCTTCGAGGCACTTTACCGCAAATTCCAGATTGCCCGATGCCTCATCAGGGTCTTCATCCGGAGATATCATGGCGCCTGTAATTACAAACGGGATATCAAGTGGTGCCAGCACTCTTGCTGCGAGCTGCGCGAAAAAAGCGCATGTATCGGTTCCGTGCGTTATTAAGATCCCTTCAAAACCTTTGGCCTCTTCCGTGATCTTTTTCAAGGCATCGCGGTATAGATATGGCGTAGCATCTTCGGAAGAATATGTCTTAAATTCAGGAAAAACGAATTCGTGACGGGGAAAGTTTTCTGACAAAAAACCGCACGCAAAATTGGGCTTTCCGAGCTTAACCGTACCCTTATCGTTAAAGGAGGAGATAGTTCCTCCGAGCATCGCGCCTAATATCCTCATTTCCCTTTCCTTCCAAAGCCAAAGAATAGTAAAATTTACCCATACAATTATAAGTCACGAGGTTTTATATGAGAATAGCGAGCTGGAACGTCAACGGAATAAGAGCTGTAGCCACAAAAGGTTTTGCCGAGAGCCTGGAAAAGATCGGCGCCGACATCATAGGCATCCAGGAGATCAAGGCTATGCAGGACCAGTTAGGACCTGAGATCACCGATATTCCGGGCTATAAGAGCTGGTTCTATTCTGCCGAGCGCAAAGGCTATTCCGGAACAGCCCTCTATTCAAAGATCGAACCCAAGAGCGTTGAATTCGGCTTCGGCGTTGAGGAGTTCGACCACGAAGGCCGTGTTATCAAGGCTGATTTCGGCGACTTCGTGCTGTTTAACATATATTTCCCCAATGGCGGCAGGGGCGATGACTTCGTTAAGTTTAAACTGAGGTTCTACGACTGCTTCTTAGACCAGGTAGATGCCCTCAAGGCTAAGGGCAAGGAAGTCATCTGCTGTGGCGACGTAAATACCGCCCACAAGGAGATCGACCTTTCAAACCCCAAGGCAAATTCAAAGATCTCAGGCTTCCTTCCCGAAGAACGTGCTTATATGGACAAGTTCATCGAAAGAGGCCTTACCGATACATTCAGAATGCTCCATCCCGACGATAAGGAATGCTACACCTGGTGGTCTTACAAGACCGCTGCAAGAGAGCGTAATGTAGGCTGGAGAATAGACTATTTCTTTACGACAGACGGGCTTAATGCGCGCGTTAAAGAATCCAACATGATGACAGACATCATGGGTTCTGACCACTGCCCTATCTATTTGGATATTTAAGATTCAAAAGCCTCGGTGCCCCTGGTATTATCTTCAAAGAGCCTGCCGTTGATATCAAGCTTCGTGATGGAACTGATGACCTGGAAGTCCATTTCACCTGCATGTTTCGGCACATCGAGGCTCGTGAATATGACACCTTCAACCTTGGAATTGGATACTCTGACCTTGACCCTGTCATCCATACCTCTGTAGATACCGGCCTGTTTGCCGCCAAGATCTACCCTGAGGGATACATGATCAAGCGTGATATTTGAAGGTGCTGCCGTGCCGGAACCCAGTACGGTAATATCGTGCGCCTTGGACTGTGCAATGACGGTCGCACTGTAAATGCTTATCTGGAGCTTTTCGCTGTGCTTCGAACCTATCATGACGATTTCAGAACCTTTGAAATCCATATTTACGGAGCAGTGCTCTATCATCATGTCGCATCTGCCCACGAAGGATCCGATACCTATTGCCGACAACGCGACGCTCTTAATGTTGATGTAGCAGTTACCGATAACAGGAGCGATGTCGCCATAGTTCGATCCGATACCGACAGAGCTCTGTCCCATGAGATTGAGCTTATACATGCCGCGTCTGATGGTAAGATGTCCGCCGAGGCCGCTTCCGATCGCAACGCTCTTGTTGGCATTGACCGTTATCTCGATCTGTCCGTCCTGATCGAAAACAAGATCTCCGTGATAGGAATCCATGTCATTTCCGATTCCGAATGTCTCGACACCTGCCGAGTTTATAGCCAGGTTTCCGGTGCCCTCGAAAGTAAGGGTCGATGACGGTGAGACCTTGATGCCGCCACCTGAAAGAACATTTTCACCCGTAAGTGACAATACGACTTCGCAGTCATCTCCGATATTTATCGCGGGCTGGTTATCCCTGCCGGTGAAAGAACAGTTCTCAAGTGCGATCCTGCCCTTGTAACCGTTTTCGATCTCGATACTTACTAAAGCTTCATCACCGGGAACACCCAGGATATGAAGATCTCTGTGTGTGACATTTCCGGAAGTAATGTGGATGGTGTCGTAGCCGTCCTTGATAATGATAGGCAGAGAGATCCTTGCTTCTCTTCCGGCGATATAGTCCTTCTTCGTGTGGGTATTGCCCCTGCTCATGCTGTATCTGACGATCTCGTCCTTTATGGCAGGAGAGATCTCTTTGATGATCTTTTCAGAAGGGCGCGCAGTATAGTAACCCTGAAGGAGGTCAACGCCCAGATCGATTACTGTCTCGACTTCTTCAGCGGTCTCAACGCCTTCCGCAAGAGCCAGGATATTGTTGTCATGTGAAAACTCAATGAGGTCCTTAACGAAGTGCTGCTTTTGAGGTGAATCCTGAATATTTGCGAGGAGCGCCCTGTCGATCTTGACATAGTTAGGCAGATAACGGAGGAGATTGCTAACGTTGGAATAACCCGTGCCATAGTCATCGACCGCAGTCTCAAACCCTGCTCTTAAGTACTCATTCTTCATATCGGACAATTCCTGATCATCGATCTCGGACTGCTCGGTAAATTCAACTACAAGCCTGCCCTTAAGGCTCATGGCCTTCTCGGCAATCTCTTTCATATCCTTGCTCTTAAGGCGCTGATCAGGAAGCGAATTGATGAAGATCTTCGCATCCTGTCTGAACTTATCAGCGTTCGCATTTACATAATCAAGGACATTGTTGAATGTCGCACTCTCAATATCGTAAAGCCTGTTGAAAAGGCCCGCATACTTGATAACAAGGAGCGGCTGGATAACAGGATTTGTCTGGACTCTCATCAAAGCTTCATAAGCAAAGATCTCGCCGTTCCTGACATTGATGATCGGCTGGAAATGATACTTGATCTTATTCTTATCGAGGATCTCGTTTACGATCTTTGCTTCTTCTATCTGGGCATCGGTAAAGCCGTCAGCATTGAGCTTCGCGAGATTCATCTTCTGCCCGTTCTTTCTCGATAATGCAACGGAAACTAGATTTTCATATTCAGATCTCGTTCTTGGGAAGCCCTCTGCCGTCGCATAATAAATTTCGAGTTTTCTCTGGCCTTCTTTAAGATGCAGATTGTAATTGTCAATCTTTTCGGCAAGCTGCTTCTGTCGTTCTTCCATGACATTCAGAGGATCCTTGCCGCTTTCGACCACTTCAAGAGCAACCATTTCGCCGTTGCCCATGCAGTAGATCTGTCCCTTTACAAAGACATCGCTTAAGAACCTTCCGATGCTGATGATCGCACTGTCGCCCATGGTCCTGCCGTTGTCATAATTGATCCTGGAGAGGTTCTTGATATCGATAGCCAGAACTCCGACCTTCTCACCTTCCTTCAAAGGATTTAAGGCAAGCTGGCTCTCGACCTGGCTTAAGAAGCCGTTGTAATTATAGATACCCGTCAAAGGATCTCTTATGAGGCTTGCTTCGAGTTTTTTGTTGATGGCATTGAGCTCATCGTATCTTCTGAAGTTTTCGAGGCCTCTCATAATGCTGTGGAGCCAGAAACGGTAGGATTTCTTATAAGATCTCGGTTCCGTATAGGACAATACCGCATAACCGAAGATCGTTTCTTCGAAATGCAGAGGTGTGAAGAAAAATGCTTCAGGCTTCAATCTCTCGGTATCGAGTCTCGGGATCAGGACATCCCTGTCAAAATAAACGTCATCGCTTACTCTGTCACAGTTAAGGCTTTCCGGCCTGCAAGCGATCACATGCATCATCTTTCTGGAAAAATACTTGTCCGTATCAGAGAGCCTTGCAGGTGACAATCTCGAATCATCGATCGCGCCGGACATGAGCTTTGCCTTGACCTGCCATCTGTCGTTCAGGCAGAGCGAAAAACTCTCAAAATCCCTTATCTGGAAAACATAAGAGAATGTCGTCTTCATGAGGCCATCAAAGTCATTCTGTATTACCAGATCCTCATCCAGATGGTTAAAGGATGAGAAAACGCTGTTATGGGAAGTATCCGTATCCCACTTGCTGCGGAGTTTTGTCTCATATTGGACCTGGTCCTCGCTGCATCCGCAAGTCCTTCCGCGGAAGAATTCGCCCAGGTCTTCAAAATCGCCTACATTGCGCCCTTCGATCGAACCGATAAGCCTTTCGAGCGCATAAAAGCCCATGGACTTTGCAGGGATCTTGATGGAAGTGATCGGCTTCGGGGAATATCTGCCCTCTTCAGTCGAATCGTAACTGGCAATCGCGATATCTTCAGGGACCCTGATTCCGCCCTCTTCAAGAGCTTTTGCAAGTCCTATTGCCATGCAGTCATTTGCGCATGCGATAGCCTGGGGGAGCTTTCCGCCCTTCTTGATAAGGCGGTCGCCTAAACTCTCGCCGCTCGTATACCAGAAGTCACCATAAAAGACCCTGTCCCTGCCGACTGAAAGACTGTGCTCTGACATCGCATCGATAAAGGCCTGAAGCCTCTGCTTCGAATAGTGGTGCCATGCCTTACCGGTGAGATAAGCGATATCGGTATAACCGTGGTCCTCAATGAGGTGATTGATGAGTTTCTTTACGGCAGCGTAATGATTCGGGAAGATAGACGGGAAATACTTGCTCTCCTTGTCGATGAAAACGACCGGACATTTGCAGCGGTCGTGGATCATCTCTTCGATGCTGTCAGCAAGACCCGGTGACTGCAGAGTATCTGCCATTACCGCAACAGCATCGAATTCTTCAAAGGGAATTAGCGAGAAAATCGATGTCTCACCCGCTTCGCGTCCGAGATTATTCTGATACTTGAGGTAGCTTCCGAACACGAGGACATCTGCGTTGTGCTTGAACGCATTATCAATAAAGCCCTCAATAAACTGGGACTGATAATTCTCATCAGCCTGGGCAACCAGTAAAGCTATCCTCTTGCGGTCCGCCATAAAAGAACCTGCCTAAAAATCCAAAATCGTGTTAAAGCACCTATTTGTCAGTCTAACATCACGATTTCAAAAAGCAATAATTTTTGACTTTTGTTTTCGCGATTCGGACTGAATATTCACACTCTGTCTATAAAGACTCCAAACAGCCTGTCAGGCAAGTACCCTGTCAACAGGCGCATAACCCGTTGTTTTCTTGAACTTGACGTTGCTCTCAAAGCTCTCCAGGCATTCAGAAGGATCGATACGCTCAAAGTTCAATGTGGCAAGAGCATCTCTCTTGATCTTGACTGAAGCAATAGTGACCTCTTCATCATTACCGGTAGCCGGATTTAAGATCTTGTCTACTGCATGGATAAGAACATACTGTACCGGAAGAAGTGCGAAAGTATCTCTTGCGACTCTGAGCATCGTGCTCGATACATAATCCTGAACAAGCTCATAGTAAGCAGACTTTGTGAAATCCTTCATCACCAGCTCACCGTTAGCCTTCATGTCAGGATACTGTGTCGGAACGATACTGTCGCTCTTAACCTGGAATTCGATCTGCATAACCTTCGGATCGTCTGTTCCAACTTCAAATCCGCTTCCGTATTCAAGAAGGTCATCGAAAGGTCCGACCTCAGCGATAACTTTAAAATACGCATCGATGTCGCCTGCCAGGACGCTCTGAGCGAAAGGCTGGAGTTCCTTCATCTGGCCTGATACCGCGCCGTTTGCGATAGCTTCCCAATCGATATAACCGTCAGACTGCTTGTGAACTGATTTGAGCGCTTCGATTCCTGCTGCGAATTCTTCAACCTTTGCCTTTGAAGCTGCGATGAGTTCTTCATTAACTGCAGGCTTTGCTGCTGCCTTTGTGCCGGCTGCGGCACCTGCTGCTCCTGCTGCCTTAGCGCCCTTCGGAGCCTTTGCTGTCTTGGATTCAGCTGCTTTTTTATTTTTCGCGTCATTGGCCTTGCCGGTCAAGCCGCTTACTACATTCTTAACGTTGGTATTCTTTGTGTAATAGATTCCCGTACCCGGAATTCCGACCGTTGTCCTTGCCTGGCCCTTGAGGTTAACGGACTGTCTGAATCCGCTCTTTCCGAACGATACACTGGGTCCTGATTTACTTAAGTTGAGCTTTAAGCCCTTGCCCAAAGAGATCGATTTGCGGAAATTAAGTCCCATATGCAGTTCCTCCGGAAATAAAATGTTAAAACAATTTTACCACAAATTACCTTGTATCTGTTCTATAAAAGGGATGTAATCAAAAACTTATTATTCGCTGGCAACTTATTGTTAAGCTGTGCTTGGCTGATTGACGAATAACTGTACGAAAACAGCGAAAACTGTCAATAAAATCGTCAATATGGCCTCTAATTGACGGATTTATTGACGAAATGGCCGCAAAATGAACAGTTTTTCGTACACTTGCAGAGCACACCTAGCGGGTGACTCACTTGCATAACGCTCCTCCCAGCGAATGACTCAAACAGTGACTCAAAATCCAAAATCAGTCACCATTTCAGTCATTCACGAAAAAGGCCGCCCCGCAGGACAGCCTTCAAACTAAAACTAAAATTATCAGATTACTTCAAGAATCCTTCGATGATCTTCTGCTCGGCTTCCTGCTCGTTAAGACCAAGAGTCATGAGCTTTGTGATCTGTTCGCCGGCGATCTTGCCGATTGCAGCCTCGTGGATCAGGGATGCGTCAACGCATGTTGCCTTGAGCTTAGGTGTGGCAACGATAATGCCCTTGTCCATGATGATGGAATCGCACTCGGCGTGGCCCTTGCACTGGGCATTGCCGGAGATGTCGATGATGACGTCCTGCTCTGATTCGCCCTTAGCGACGCCACGGCTTACGATGTCGCAGACAGAGCCGTCACCGTTAAGATTTACTGTGATCTCAGCCTTGGCTGTCTGGTCGAAGTTTGTGAGGATCTTGTCGTGCATGATAAGAGTAGCTCCTGCGCCGATCTCAGCCTTGGTGATCCTGTAAGTATCGTTGATTCCGGCGATCTGTGAGGTATCCATATCCATGGTGGAACCCTCGTCGAGATATACGACAGTGGTAGGATTCATGAATCTTTTGCCTGTGCCGGTGCCTTCACCGTAGTGCTTTTCGATATATCTTACCTTGGAATTCTTTCCGATATGGAAAGTATGGATGCCGTCGTGCTGGCTGTCGTGGCCGCCGCAGTTGCTGATTCCGCATCCTGCAACGATGACTACATCGCAGTCTTCACCAATGAAAAAGTCGTTATAGACGCACTCTTTGTGGCCGGACTTTGAGATGATTACCGGGATATGGCAGGATTCGTTTTTCGTGCCATCCTTGAAATATACATTGATGCCATCGCCGGATTCCCTGGACTCGATCTGAATATTCGCAGTGGAATTGCGGCTCTCGCTCTTACCATTGCTTCTGATATTGAATGCTCCTACCGGAAGGGCATCCAGTTCAGCGACTTCTTTAAGCATTCTCTTTTCTAACTCATCCATTGCAGGAAACACCTCCCTGTCCGTGTGCGCAGTCGCATCCGCCACGGCGTCTCATATTAAGTTCATCCATGATCTTGACGGAATCGTCATATCTGTCAATAACGCCATCCTTGAGGTAGATGATCTTATCGGCTATTTCAAGGATCCTCTCCTGATGGCTGATGATCATGATATTGCCGTTGGTTACATTTCGGAGATTCTCGAAAACTTCAATGAGGCTCTGGAAGCTCCAGAGGTCGATACCGGCCTCAGGTTCGTCGAAAAGGCTGAGTTTTCCGCCTCTTGCAGCTGCCATGGCGATCTCGATTCGCTTCATTTCACCGCCGGAGAGCGTGTCGTTGATCTCTCTGTTGAGATAGTCCATCGGGCAGAGACCAACCGCCTTTAAGTAAGAACGGATCTCTGCTGCAGTTCCTTCCGGACCTACGGCGATCTTCAAAAGGTCGATGACCTTAAGGCCCTTGAATCTTACGGGCTGCTGGAAAGCAAAGCTCATACCGAGATTGGCTCTCTCGTATACAGTAAGATCTGTGATGTCCTGTCCGTCGAAAAAGATCTTTCCTGACGTAGGAGTGATGATTCCCATAATGACCTTCAAAAGCGTTGATTTGCCGCTTCCGTTAGGTCCCGTGATTGCGACGAACTTGTCGTCGATCTTAAGACTTATGTCCTTGAGGATGTCTTTGTCATCCGCATGGAAACTGATGTTTTGTAGTTCGAGCATATACCATTTACCCTTTCTAACGGGAGCACAATAGGCACAATAAAAGACTCCCGCGCATAAAACCAATTTACTTTAAATTGTTTGTGGTCAATTATCAATAGCAATTTTCGACATATGACGAATATTTTTACCGATAGCCTTTGTGAATGATAGCCATACCCAAAAGGTCTGATAAGCGCTTTTCCATATGTGCTACAATAGTTTAATTATATTTTTAAGGGAGATTTTCTTCATATGTGCGGAATCGTCGGTTACACAGGTAAGAAAAAAGCAGCTCCTATCCTTTTGGACGGTCTTGCAAAACTCGAATACAGAGGATATGACTCAGCAGGTCTCGCTATCAGAGACGGCGAAGCAAATCCGGTAGTCGTTAAGGCAAAAGGCAGACTCAAGGTGCTTGCCGAAAAAACTGACGGAGGTGCAGCTCTCAAGGGCACATGCGGTATCGGCCATACAAGATGGGCAACCCACGGTGAACCCACCGAGAACAATGCACACCCCCACATCGTAGATGACTATAACGTCGTAGGCGTACATAACGGTATCATCGAAAACTACCAGGAATTAAGAGACAAGATGATCCGCAAGGGCTACAAGTTCTATTCAGAAACAGACACCGAAGTAGCCATAAAGACTATCGATTACTACTACAAGAAATATACACACGATCCGATCGAAGCGCTTGCCAAGACCATGGTCCGTGTAAGAGGCTCTTATGCTCTTGCCGTAATGTTCAAGGATCATCCGGGCAAGATCTTCGTAGCACGTAAGGACTCCCCTATGATCATCGGCTGCGAGAAGGATGCTTCCTATCTCGCATCTGACGTTCCCGCCATCCTCAAGTACACAAGGTCCGTTTACTACATCAACGATCTCGAGATGGCTTGCCTCGATGCAGGCAGCGTTACTTTCTATAACTTAGACGGTGACACGATCGAAAAGACTCCCACTGAGATCGACTGGGATGCAGCTTCAGCAGAAAAGGGCGGTTTCGAGCACTTCATGATGAAGGAGATCCATGAGCAACCCAAGGCAGTCCAGGATACTCTTAATTCTGTAATCGTACCTGACGGCGATTCATACAAGATCGACCTCTCGGCTACAAGCCTTAAAGATGAGGACATAAAGAACTTCGATCAGATCTACATTGTCGCCTGCGGTTCCGCTTATCACGTAGGCTGCTGCACACAGTATATCGTCGAGCAGCTCGCAGGAATCCCTGTAAGATGCGAGCTTGCTTCCGAGTTCAGATACAGAACGATGCCTCTTAACAAGAACGCTCTCTGCATCATCATCAGCCAGTCCGGCGAGACTGCAGATTCACTCGCAGCATTAAGAGATGCAAAGGCAAACGGCATCAAGACTCTTGCCATCGTTAATGTTGTCGGATCAACGATCGCACGTGAGGCAGATTACGTTCTCTACACTTTGGCAGGTCCTGAGATCTCTGTTGCTACAACAAAGGCTTACTCAGCTCAGCTCGCAGTATGCTATGTCCTTGCTATCAAGTTCGCGCTCGCAAAGGGCACGATCACACCGGAAACGGCTACAGAGCTCACAAACGAAGTCATGACGATCCCCTGCAAGATCAACAAAGTCTTAGAGGACAAGGAACGTCTCCAGTGGTTCGCAGCAAAGCTCGCAGCTCAGAAGGATATCTTCTTCATCGGCCGCGGCATCGACTATGCGATCACGATGGAAGGAAGCCTCAAGATGAAGGAGATCTCCTACATCCACAGCGAAGCTTATGCAGCAGGCGAGCTCAAGCACGGCACGATAAGCCTTATCGAAGAAGGCACTTTCGTTATCGGTGTTCTCACTCAGAGCGGCCTTTACGAAAAAACTCTTTCCAACCTCGTTGAGACAAAGGCAAGAGGCGCTTACCTTATGGCTCTCACATCTTTCGGCAATTATGCGATCGAGGATTCGGCAGACTTCGTAGTCTATGTTCCGAAGATCAATGAGCTCTTCGCAGCTTCCCTTGCTGTAGTTCCGCTCCAGCTCCTGGGTTACTACGTATCCTGCGCAAGAGGTCTTGACGTGGATAAACCGAGAAACCTCGCAAAGAGCGTTACCGTCGAGTAATCCCTGATAAAGACAACTTAAACCAGTTAATAGCAACCCCGATACTGTCCCATTATCGGGGTTGTCAAGTCTTTAACAGAAACCCGCCCGCGTTTATAATGTGAATATGAGCAAGAAAAGACCCTACATCTTTATGACACAGGACAAGCTGATCGATCTTTGCAGATACGATATCGGCTGGATTGACATAGTCGGCGGTTCAGAGCTTGATGCTTATCCCGACTCCGGTTTTGACGTCCAGTGCGAAAACGATTATCCGATGATGTTGTCGGACCTTAAGACTGCGCTTTGCCATTTTGAAGACGAAAAGCTCTCTTTTGATGATTTTGCATTTGACTGGTGGTGCCCTGTCACTACATATTTCTACGAATATCTCTGTCTGGACGAGCTTTTGGGATCTGATGCGGACAATATCGGCGATCTTCCCCTGCCCCCTCTTCCTGAGACAGACGAGGACATGATGGTTACGGTCCTTATAAAGCTCGCCAAGATTGCTGATAATTTCGATGAGAAAGGCGGTTTTCCCAGAGGCAGCGCCTCTGAAGTTCTGGGACTTTCCAATCTCATCGCCATGATCGAAAACTACGAGGAGAATAAAGACCTCCCGCCCGAAGAGCGCACATATACAAAGGATCAGATGATGATCTTCCTTAATCACTGGGATAACAGCCTGCTCCTTTCAGATGCGAGAGAAGACGTAATCGCTCACTTCGTTGAATTTACAAATATCCTTTGCGAACAGCATGTTTTCGAAGCGCTTAAGATCAAGGCATTCGCATGCAATGGCGGCAATGCCGCTTTCCCGTGCGACTACGGTGAAGCCATAAGACTTCTTACGATCCTTCTTAAGGAATTCGGCTTCGGATATGCGGCTAATGCTCTGGGCTTCATCTACTACGACGGCAAATACACGGGCAAGCCCGACTTCGATAAGGCATTCGCCTACTTTGCCATAGCTTCAAATTACGGCATCGCGGAGGCGAAGCTCAAGTTTGCGGATATGCTCCTCATGGGTGATGCCGGAAATCCTGACCCGATCCTTGCTTATAACACCTATCTTCAGGTCTATCACGACGCCAGGATCAGATTTGAGACCGGCGAATATAACTGCAACCTCCCGGAGAGCGCCATCAGGATCGCGAGAGCTCTGAAGCTCTTCCCCGACCAGAAGGTCAAGAGACTTAAGCTCCTTTTGGAGGCGACCTATTCGGCCTTTGTCCGTTATCAGAACAACAAGGTCTATTCTGACCTGGAATTCTCGAAAAATGTCCAGGCCGAGATCGACAAGACCATCAATGAGTTTACAAAAGACGACCCGGTCAAGATCAACTCCGGCTGGCAGAACCTCGGAAATGACGATATCAACGATGTTTTCGATGACTTCTCAGGTCCTCCGTTCCCGGCTTACTATACCGTCGGCGTTAAAAAACTTAAGGGCAGCAGATATAAGCTGACCTTAAAGCGCCATTCGATCTTCCCGGATGCTTATCCGCCTTTATCTTTGTCCGTCCAGCCCTGGCTCTTAAGAGCAGGCCTTTGCGATAATCTGGTATTTACAGTCCCCGCTGAGAGCGGCAACGATGCATTGGACTATCTCGCAAATTCCGGCGAAGAAGGCACTTTCGATAAGCTCGTCGTAAGGAACAACGATGAGAAGACTGCTTCCAGGTTCTCATTTGTAAGGAACGGCGAACTCGTATTGGGATTTGAAGCCGGCAGGATCTTTTTTAACAAGCCTTCCGGAAAAACGATCGGCTGACCTCTGCCATACTCCTCTACTGGACTATAAATAAAGATGGTTTATAATTCACTTGTTTGGAATAACAAGGAATAGGTGCTGTGTTTATGGCCAGAAGGTCAAGGATTCATCATTTCACGCATGTTATCGCTCTGATGCTCGTATCAGTCGTGCTTTTCTGCGCCTGCGAGGCTATAAATATCACTCCGACTTCTGCACCCACGACAAAATCCACGGAAATAACACTCTATCCGGATTCTTCCGACTGGAGTTTTGAAGCTGAAGGCGCTGAGACCATGCCTATAGTCTCAGGAAATGCAGAGCCAGACGGCGGTGACGACAAAGAACCTGATACATCTGAAGGTTCCGGCTCTTCAAACGGTACGGATACGACGGAAACAACTGCCGAGCCTACATTTATCGACAGCGACATGGAGGTCGGTGAAGGTTCCTACGCTTTCATGATCGGCAGCTTAAAGCTCCATTCCAATAATGATATTTCAATGCTGGTAAAGCCCGAAGACGGTTCAGTCTACGATTTCGGCGCCAGGGAATGCGCCTGCACATGGATCGATACAGGAATCATCAGAGACACATATAAGCTCAAGACTTTCGATTCCACATACCGTTACTTGGGCTACTACAATACCGATATGTCCGTAAGCTTCAATCCTTACAAAGAGATCGGCACATGGAAGTCTCCCAAAGGGCACGATTTCACGCTTTATCTTGTCGAGATACTGATCATTTCCCACAACCTTGAGATCAGGATCCTTCCCAAGGAAACGAACAGCTACGACATCTACAACGTTTCTATCAACGGACGCGGATACTATGCATCCCAGGAACAGCTCCAGATGATGGATTTCGCACTCGGTGCATTATCAAAAAAGCCCTATGTAGATCCTTTGGAGGGAATCTACACAGGGACTGATCATAAGTACTATTTCTGATTGATTATTTAATGTACTCCATGAAGTTCTCTTTGTTCTCGAGAGCTGTCGTGGTAGGTCTTCCCAGATCATCTCTTGCTCCGATGGAACACTTAACTTCAATGAGTGAGAGCTCGTTTCTTGCTTTTGCGGCTTCAAGCTCTTTATCCAGATCCTCGAAATTATCAACGCATACAGCATTGGGATAACCACAGGCCTTTGCGATAGCAACGATGTCGATGGAACCTGCAACTGTCGGCATTCCGCCTACTGTCTCATGTGCGCTGTTGTTGATAACGACATGGATGAGATTAGAAGGCTTGTTAGCGCCAAGCACAGCCATTGAGCCCATGTGCATGAGTACAGCGCCGTCGCCGTCTACACACCAGATGCGCATGTCAGGCTTGTTGATAGCAACACCCAGAGCGATGGATGAAGAGTGGCCCATGGATCCTACTGTGAGGAAATCGTACTTGTGGGACTGGCCGTTAGCTACACGTGTCTCGAAAAGCTCTCTTGAAGCCTTACCTGTTGTAGATACGATCGGATCTTCGCCGGATGCCTTAACGATATGCTGGATGATCTCTTCACGGACCATCTTGTTGTCGTTCTTGTATTCGACCTTGCCGTCAAATGAGAGAGCGCCCTTTCTGATAACAAAAGCAACGTCCTTGCCCTTTGCGAGGATCTCTCTGAATTCAGCCATCTTGGCTTCTACTTCTTCATCTGTAGTATCCTTGCCGATGGCAAAAGTTGCGATGTCCATGTCTTCCAAAAGCTTTACGGTTACTTCACCCTGGTAGATGTGCTGGGGCTCGTCGTGGATGCCGGGTTCGCCTCTCCAGCCTACGATGAATACCATAGGGATTGCGTAAACCTTATCGTTCAAAAGTGAAGCAACAGGGTTGATGATGTTGCCCTCACCGGAGTTCTGCATGTATACGACCGGAACCTTGCCGGTAGCCAGATGATAACCTGCTGCAAGAGCTGTGCAGTTACCTTCATTAGCTGCGATAATGTGATGCTTGGGATCGATTCCGTATGTAGCCATCAGGTAATTGCAGAGAGCCTTGAGCTGGCTGTCCGGTACGCCTGAATAAAAATCGCTGCCAATTATCTCGACCAGTTTTTCTACTTTCATATTCCCTCCGATAAAGCAGTCATCTATATTTCGTCTGCGTTTATTATTTCTTTCGGGACACATTATATCACTAATAAATGACCGTTATTAATGACCATTTCGTGTCCCGGGTATGCGAAAACATGAAGAAGGCTGCTCAAGTTTCCCCGGGCAGCCCTCTCCGCTTTCAGAAATTAATCGCTTTGTACTGGCTTATTTAGTGCACTTGGAGATAGATGAACCTCCGACATACTTATCGGCAAATTCAGCATCTTCCCATGTGCTGTAATACTCCATGATGGTAGTGTCATCTTGGCTTGTCTTGAAAGTATACCTTCCGGACTTTGCTGATTCTGCCTGAACCAGATAATGTCCGTCGATGCTCTTATCAAAACGGAGGATCTTGTCGGAGTATTCCTTTACGAACTGACCGTCTGTCATGTGTCCATAGCAGATCTCTGTCTTTGTAAACTGGACATAGAATTCAGGCTCCGCCTTGTCATCCTTGGTTACGATGGAAGCTGCCTGCCATGTTCCGGGTATTGCGAGCTCAACGCCGTCAGCGTTCTTTTCAGTAGTATCTTCAGTGCTTGTTTCGGAAGCTTTTACGGATGTTTCAGCCTCACTGCTTGATTCGCCTGCATCTGACGTAGCTTCAGTCTCAACGTCTGATGAGGTGACCTGGGCATCAGGAGCCTGTGATGTTGTTTCGATAGTCTCCTTGCCGGCCGTGCATCCTGCGATTCCGAATGAGATCAAAGCTGCCAACGGCAATATTAAAATCTTTTTCATTAGGTTCTCCTTTTCTAGAGTCTCACCGGGTAACCATACAATGGAAATTCATTATGAAAACAACGCTCCGCCAATCAAGGCTAAACGGTCATATCGAAAATATTCCTTTGTATTATCCCCAGGTATCCGTGTCCCTGACGATACTTCCTATAAAGATCACAAGGCCACTTCAACTGCGAACGATTTTACCCCTGTTTTTCAATGTTTGTTGGTCAATCAGAGGGCAAAAATGTATGATTTCTTTGAACACCGCAAAAAACAATACATTTTTATTGCTGTTTTTTGCCCTTTACAATTCCAACCCCGCGAGTATAATTTGAAGCGTCCAAGGCGGAGTGTGATTCTCCGACCGGCGGTGAACGTTAGACGCGTAAGCCCGCAAGCCTCATAAATTCTTAAGGTGAGGTTGACCCGGTGAAATTCCAGGGGCCGACGGTAAAGTCCGGAAGAAAGGAAGTGTATTTTCTATGTCTGAAACCAAAGTAACCGTTAAGGCGGATTCTCATTCCGCACGCAAAATGATGCTGATCAGGCTCGCTGTTTGCGCGATCCTCACATCAATGGCTGTTATACTCATGTATTTTGAGTTCCCCCTGCCGTTCATGCCTCCGTTTTTGAAGTTCGATTTCTCTGAACTCCCCGTTCTTTTCGGCACATTCGCGTTGGGACCTTTGTGGGGCATCGTCATTGAACTTTTGAAGAACCTCATTCACCTCCCTGCCACAGGCACAATGGGCATCGGCGAGTTCTCAAACTTCATTACAGGTTCTATCTTTGTCGGAACTGCAGGCCTCGTTTACCGCAAGATGCGCACCAGACCCGGCGTGGCTTTGTCTGTAGTCGTCGGTACGATTGCACTTGCAATAATTGCTGTTCCCGTCAACGCATTCATCACATTGCCTTTGTACGCTTCAGCAATGGGCTTTTCCACAGAAGCCATCATCGGAATGTGCACATCAGTTAACCCTCTTGTCAAAGACAAGCTCTCGCTTCTTTTGGCAGTATTCGTACCTTTCAATCTTATCAAGGGTTTCGGTGTCGGCCTCTGGGCTTTCCTGATCTACCTGCCGCTCAAGAACTTTGTAAATAAGATCTACGATAAGACGCACAAGAAAGCGGAAAAATAAAGCAATCAAGCACACAATAAATGATTAAGGGTATCTCAAATGGGATACCCTTTTTCTTTGTGTGCTGCTGGTGTTTTTAGCTGATTTCATAAAAAGGTCCCGCAGCTTGCAGGACCTCTTATAATGCGTTATTCGAATGAATTATGACTTCTTCTTAAATGCATTTCCGTTCCATACATATGTTCCGTTAATTACTGAATACTGTTCCGAATTATCATTCCCATAATAATCATCTAACGCCAAGCCAAATACTGGTATTTGTGCGTTACCGACATAAATATGTCCATCAGTTTCTCCACCCGCATATGCATTCATCATATCTTTACATGTGTCAGAACCTGCATTAACAATCGTATTTGAATCCCAAGTGTTTGCACCCATCTTGAAAGTCGCACTCACATTATAAGGATCTCCCAAACCTGCTACGGTAATAGTTTTTGCACTCGCAACAATAACATCGCTTTCAGTAAAGCGGATAACATCAATTTCAGGTGTTCTCATTTTACGCATGTCAGATTCCTCCTTTGAAGATACGGATATGTCTATATTATCCACCCCCCTGAAAAATCAATGGTTCTTGATATAATTAACAATTAATTAACTGAATAAAGTTTTTTATCTGAAATAGAAAAAGAAGCACGGTCTGCAAAGACGGTTGCCTTCTAGAGTATAGTAAATATACCTCGCCCTAGAATTCGTGGTCCTGGGCGAGGTTTTTTATTTGCGCTTGTACCTGGAAATTACCTTCTCCCTACCGCATTCTCAGCAAGAAGCGCAATAGCTTTTACTGACTGGGGCCACTCGGGATGGGCAATCGGGAATACGTGATGGCACTTCAGTTCGCCGTCATTCTTGCCTTCATAAAAAACGGCATTGGGAACGAGTTCTTTAAACGCTAAATTCTGTTCGAGCAGGAAGTCATCTTCTCCTGCTATTACGCAGACTCTTAAATCCCGGTCTCTTTCTGCCAGGAGCTTTAAGTCATAAGCATAATCCGGAAGGCGCGACTGATCTGACTTGCCTTCCGGTTTCTTTTCGAAATAATAACCGGGAAATTCCTTAGGGTTGTTTTCGATGCCGGGGCAGATCATACCGGCTGATTCAGCTATAGCTCTGGGCTTTTCGAAAACCCAGAGGCCGTGACGGATATGTCTGCTTCTGGTGGCCATGGCAACGATATAAGCCAAAAAGCCTCCGGCAGAATCGCCTACTGTATGGATCTTTTTAAAACCGTATCTGCCGCACACAAAATTGATCGCTGCGAATATCTCGTTTATGATCTGGGACAGATCGGAGTCCGGCATTAGGGTGTAGTCGACGTTAACTACAGGGATGTTTGCCTTGATCGCAAGGTGCATGCCGAAGTTCTGGTCAAGTCTTTTAAAGCCGTAAACATAAGCGCCGCCGTGGATCAGGATGAAGCACTCTTTCGCGCCATAACAGTTAAAAGGCGTATAGATGTCGAGCTTTAACGGCTTTTGGCCGTGTTTATATTCAATGTCCATCTCCGTCCTGCATTCAGCAGGATAAACCTCGTTTTCAAGCCTGGGCGTGTCAAAGACCGTGCAGTTCTTGATGAAGTTCAGTCTGTTCTTTTCTGCTTTGTAACGGACGAAAGAATCGAACATAGAAAGCCCCTTTCTTTATGTCACTCCTTTTTAAAAGAGATCGGCTTTGTCCTCGGTGTTAAAAGTCCAATTATGATCCAGAAATAAGGTGCAACGTTCAAGACGCTGCTGTTTAAGATCGCCTGGCAGGCATAAGCTGCGAAGACCGTAAGGAATATCCAGTGAAGGCATCTCTTAACGTCATCCTTCTCATTGATGATCCTCTTAACTGCATTTACTGTTGCGTAGATGAGTACTGCAAGGTAATTGACGAATGCAAATACGCCCTGTGTAACAAGTGTATGGAGATACTCGTTGTGACCCTTGGACTGGATGAAATCACCCTTCTTCCAATCGGGAAGTTCCCTGAATGCCTGGGCATAGTTATCAAGACCGATACCTGTTACCCAGTGTCTGGGGATGCTGTGGATACCGGCTCTCCAGATCCTTCCTCTGCCGTGGCCAAAGCCGTCTTCTCCGACTTTTGCAACTGTATCCTTGGCAGTCTCACTGACTCTGCTCTTAATAATGTTTGTAGCAAAATAGGTAACGATGAGGACCGCAGCAAAACCCGCACACATAATGAGGAAATCCTTGGTTATTCTCTTCAACTTGTCCTTATCCATCTCGCTCTTGCGCATGATGAGAAGCGAGATGATATAGGTACCGATCATGCCCGCAAATCCGAGCCATGCAAGACGTGAATAGCTCGCAAGCATCGTGTAGAAAAGCAAAAGTGCTACTGCAAAGAAGATCCACTTAAAGAAAGCTTTCTTCTGGAAGATTACGGAACTGAATATGAATAATCCTGATACTGATGCAACGAAAACGAGTGAGAGCGCACCGTAGAAATTTGTATTCTGGAGCAATCCGTATGAAGCTCTGGTGGATGCCCTGTTATAAAGGAACAGACAATACCATATTTCAATCTTATATGTCTGTAAGAATGCAACTACACCCTGAAGGACCGCTACACCGAAGTATGTATAAAGAAGTTTTTTGCGCAGTTCAGGGTTTTCGATCATGGAACCGGCAAAATAGAGACAGTAATAACACAGGAATATCTCTGGTCTCTCGCAATAATGTTTTGAGCCTTCAGCAAATACTCCGGGGTTTACGGAGAAGATGTATGAGAGCATCATGAACAGGAAGAGCGTAAAGAAGAATATGTCAGCAACATAGAGCTTAAACTTGCCGTTCGCCATTCTCGAGATGAAACTTAAGATAACGAAGAATGCGAGGATTCCGCCGAACAGGCCTACGACATAGGGCTGGAAATAGGACGGATAGAGACGGTGGGTAAAGAACTTTACCTTCTTCTTGCCCAGTATTTCAGTAATTACTTCTACTACAGGCAATAAAACAAAAAGAGCCATTGAAACATAGCAGAACACCTTATCTGATGCGGCCTTTGCCAGCACCGGAAATCTCAGTTTTGCTTCATCAGACATTACCTGATTACCTCCATATATACAAAAACATTTAATTATTTGGCTTATTATAAAGAACTTGGCTTTTTATTTAAAGTGTAAGACCTACTATTACGCTTCATTGTTATATAATTGACACATCATTGATTTTTGGAGGTTTCGTATGTCATCTGACTTACCTCGCGAGAAGTTATCTTCACTTGTCGCATCCTTTATGAGTTATTCAGCAGGTCATCTTCCCGATGATGTTAAGCTCCGTCTCACCCAGATGAGCGAGATCGAGAACGAAGGATTTGCACCTGAGATCTATAACGTTATGAAAAAGAACATGGAGCTCGCAGACTCTCTCAAGAGGCCTTCATGCCAGGACACGGGCATTCCGCAGTTCTTCGCACGCGTCGGCTCCAAGTGGCCTTATCTGGACATCATCGAAGATGCCCTCATCGACGCTGTAAAGGAAGCTACTGCAAAGGCTCCTTTAAGACCTAATGCAGTCGAGGTTTTCGACGAGAAGAATACAGGAAACAACATCGGAACACACAGCCCCTGGATCGACTGGGAGATCGTTAAAGACAGCGACCAGTTAGAACTCTATTTCTATATGGCAGGCGGCGGATGCTCCCTCCCCGGTTTTTCAAAGGTATTGATGCCTCTGGAAGGATATGAGGGAATCGCAAAGGCTGTTTTCGAGCAGATGACAACATACGGCGTAAATGCATGCCCTCCGTGCCTCGTAGGCATCGGCATCGCAGGTTCTTCCGAAGTAGCTGCAAAACTCTCAAAGAAGGCACTTTTAAGACAGGTCGGTTCACATAACCCCAATCCCAAGGCTGCCGAGATGGAAAAGCTTTTGGAAGACGGCCTTAATTCAATCGGCCTCGGCCCCGGCGGATTCGGTGGAAAGCTCTCTGTCATGGGCGTAAACATCGAGCAGGCTTCAAGACACCCCGCAACACTTGCAATGGGCATGTCTACCGCATGCTGGGCACACAGAAGAGCCGGCATCAGGATCAATCCTGATTTCACTTACGACTTCTTCACACACAAGGGGGCAGTCTTATGAGCACATTTGAATTCAAAACACCAGTAACTGACGAAGATATCAAGAAGGTTCACATCGGAGACGTCATCTACCTTACGGGCAACATCGTAACAGGCAGAGACGACGTTCACCACAGAGTCGTAATCGGCGGCAAAGAGCCCCCGGTAGACCTTAAGGGCAAGGCTATATTCCACGCAGGCCCTATCATGAAGAAGATCTCCGCTGAAGGCGAGCCTGACAAGTTTAAGGTCATAAGCGTAGGTCCTACAACTTCAATGCGTATGGAAAAAGCCCAGGCTGAATTCCTCGAAAAGACCGGCGTTAAGATCATCATCGGCAAGGGCGGAATGGGTCCCAAGACAACCAAGGGATGCGTTGATAACTGCGCTATCCATACTATCTTCCCCGGCGGCTGCGCTGTTGTTGCAGCTGAAGAAGTCATCGACTGCGAAGGCGTCGAGTGGCTCGATCTGGGCATGCCCGAAGCTATGTGGAAGCTTAAGTGCGAGAGATTCGGACCCCTGATCGTTTCAATCGATTCTTACGGCAACAATCTCATCGAGAACAACAAAGTCGATTTCAATGCCAAGAGAGAAAAGGCCTTAGAAGACCTTAAGGGCAAGCTCTCTTATATGGAGTGATGATGGGCGTTAAGCTCCCCCAAAATTATCCCGATCTTAAAACGCTCTCTAAAGAGGGCGTTAAACTTCTCATTTTCGATCTCGACGGAACGCTTTTAGATTCCATGAGCGTCTGGAACGATGTGGACATCGAATTCTTAGGCCGCTACGGATATGAGGTTACTCCCGAATATACCGATATGGTAAAGCGCGCAACGATCGAAGATGCAGCAAGATATACTCAGGAAAAATACCGTATCCCGCTTACCTGGCAGGAGATAGTTGAAACCTGGGAATCAATGGTCTACGAGTTTTACAGGTCAGAAGTAAAGCTCAAAAAAGGCGCTTTGGAATATCTCAAGGAAGCGAAAAAGCTCGGTTTTTTCTTAAGCGTTACTACCGCCCTGTCTAAAAAGAACGCAAATGCATCACTTAGTGCAACAGGCATAATAGACCTTTTCGACTGCGTTATCACATTGGAAGACTTAGGCGGCAATATCAACAAGAGTTCGCCCGATATCTTTCTCCGTGCAAGCAGTTATATCTCGGCAACAAAAAGCGTGATTACTCCGGATAAGGCTCTGGTTTTTGACGATGTTCGCCAGGCTGTTGACGGCGCGAGATCAGGCGGCTTTAAGACCTGCGCAGTATATGACAATATCGGCTGCGGAGGTCCCGGTAAATGGGAGAGCTTCGCAGCCGATTGTGACTACTCTGTATTCGAATTCTGAATAGATCCTTATTCCTAATTGTTCCTTAATATCCTTGATCTACGGCCGTATAGTTCAGATTCCTAGTACAGATGATATATGTAAAACTTATTCCTTTTCTTCGGTCTTATCTTCTTCCTTAGCTTCTGAAGCCTTCTTTTCTGCTGCTTCCTTTTCAGCCAAAGCCTTGGCAGCCTTTGCTCTTCTCTTCTTTTTTACTGCGCAGACGATGATGATAACGATCACTGCGTTGACAATGAGGAATACGAAGAACGGGATTGCTGCAATAAGCCCTAACAGGAGATCCTGGAAGAAGATCACTGTGTCTTCACACATTTCCTTGAACTGGTCAGATACTTTTTCTCCGTATGTTTCGATGTGAGCTTCTTCAACTACTGTCTCTTCGAGGACTTCTCTGAGCTGGAGGTTGAGTGTTGCGTACTGGACCTGGTTTTCGAGGACTCTGATCCTTGATTCGCAGCTCTCGATCTGATATCTGACTTCAGTAAGTCTGTTCTGCAGGATGATGATGTTATCGAGATCCTTTGCTTCGGAAAGGAGTGTCATGAGCTGCTCGTATTCGACTCTTAAAGAATCCACTCTTGCCTTTGTATCAACATATTCGAGTGTTACATCTGTTGCATTCTCGTTGGAAGAGATTACAGTGCAACTGTTTCCGACTGTTGAAATGAGAGAATCGAGCTTATCTGCAGGAACACGGATCGTGTAATAGATCGTACGAAGGTCCCTGTCCTTGCCTGTGCCGCTCATTGAGGAATTCTCGATATATCCGCCTAATTCCTTGATCTGGCTCTCGACGTCAGCCTTAACCTTTGCGATCTCTTTTGTCTCAGCCGACATTGAAACTGTCCTTATGAGAAGTCTTCCCTTTGAAGGATCCACATTTACTTCGTTTGAGATCCCTGTACCGCTGCCGGGATCTGCCGGAGCTTCATTTGCATACTCTGCCTCATCGTAGCCGTAGTCGTAATCAGCTGTTGCACCTGCTGAAGCGCTGTTGTAGTTTTTGTTGCCGAGAACAGCATCTACCTCTTTGTTTACGACCTGAACATTTCCATTATGTTCCCTGACCGGGCCCGAAGCGGCTTTTGCCTTGCTCAAGTAAGCTCCGATTAATCCCACTACCATAATATTGGCGGCGACAACGCCGGAAACTATTCCGATAACAACACCTTTTTTCATAAATATGCCCTCCGTTAAGGATTTGAATTTTGCTTTTGTTACTCTAAATACAGATAAAAAAGCCCAAATGTTGCACTCCGCCCAAAAATTTTTTCATTGGTTTATACTTGGTCTTATGGATATCTCGAAAATAAAGACTGATCTCTGGGAATACCTCGCAAAAGAACGCCGCCCCATAGCCCTCTACGGCACAGGAGACGGTGCTGACAAGATCATTGCCGTCCTGGAAAAGTACAGCCTCAAAGACCTCGTTGTTGCTGTTTTTGCGAGCGACGGATTTGTAAGGGACCGGATGTTCCATGAATATAAGGTCATCTCTTATTCCGAATGCTGCGAAAAGTACGGCTCTGCGGATTTCATAGTCCTCGTCTGCTTCGGTTCATCAAGACCTGAAGTTTTAGAGCAGGTAGCAAAGATCAAGTCTGAAAGAGAACTCTATGTTCCTGATGTTCCCGTGTATGGAAATGTCTTATTCACGCGTAAGTACTTTGAGTCCAACAAAGACCTTATCGAAGACGTTTACAAGAATCTGTCTGATGAGACTTCACGCATTTGCTATGAGAATTACATAAGCTACAAGCTTACAGGTGACATCTCTTATCTCGAAAAAGCAGAATCTGATCCTGACGATGAATTCTCTTTGCTTGAAAACCTTTCTGAAGGCTGCTTTGTGGATCTGGGCGCTTACTACGGCGATACGATCACCAGATATCTTAATAAGTTCCCGTGCCTTACAAAGGCCGTTGCAGTTGAGCCTGAGCGCCACTCATTTAAGAAGCTTAAAGAGTGCGCGGAAACGCTTGGGAGCGACATCACATGTGTCAATGCGCTTGTAGGAAGCCATGTCGGCACAGAACAGGTGTCAGCTTCCAGAGGCAGGGGCACGAGGGCTCTTCAGGCAAGCAATGTTGAACTGAAGAAGACAATAGACATAGATGTCGTAACGGTTGATTCTCTGTCTCTTGATAACGTCAGTTTTATTAAGTTTGATGTCGAAGGATCAGAATCTGAAGCGATCGAAGGCGCTAAGGAAACCATCAGGAGAGACCGTCCCCTGATGAAGATCGCATGCTATCACCGCAGTGAGGATGTTTTCGCGATCGTTAAAAAAGTTATGGAGATAAGGGACGATTATAAGATCTGTATGCGCCACACAAGATGCATCCCGGGATGGGATACGGACTTCTATTTCATCTGATAAGGAAAACTCATGAAGATACTGATAGTAAGTGATTCACACGGAATAAACGGCCCCTTAAAGGCCGCGATATTGAAAGAAAATCCTGACATGCTGATCCATCTGGGAGACGCGGAATTCTCACAGTCTGAGATCGCAAGATGGGCGGGCGCACCCAAGACTCCCTGCATTTTCGTAAGGGGGAACTGCGATACTTACTGTGATCAGGATATCGTAAGGGACTTTGCAGCTTTCACTCTTAACGGCCATAAGATATTCTGCGCTCACGGCCACCGCCAGAAGGTAAATTACGGACTGCTGACGTTGTCGCTCACTGCTCAGGAGAACGGCTGTGACATCTGCATGTTCGGCCACACACATGTTCCCTACGACAGTTTCGGTGATGCTGTCTCGGAATTTAACAGGTTCTATGAATCAGGATTCGGGACGAGCTTTTCCGGCCCGCGCATCCTAAATCCGGGATCACTATCGATCCCCCGCGGCGGTTCAAAGCGGGGCTATATGGTCATGGATATGGAAGATGACGGCCGATATGATGTCAAATACTGCCTCTGCGATTAAGCTTTAGCTTCCGGGTGTCTGAACTTCTGAATGTACTCTTCGTACTTCTTCTCGTCGCTCTTCTTACGCTGCTTGAAGTCGTGCATGTAAGTATCGGGCTGCTTCTTGGAAGATACCTTGTATCTGTATGCGATAGCAGCGATATTGAGGCTGTGCTCAGCGATTCTTACGCAGCTGTAGAGGATATCGTTAAATACGAAGCCCTGCTCGGTTGTGCAGCTGCCCGTAGCAAGTCTCTCAACGTGGTTAGCCTTAAACTCATCGCACATCTCACTGATAACGATCCTCAAAGGTCCGACATTTTCCGCGCCCTTTGCATTATTGGAGAGGTAGCAGTCCAATGCCATCGTGTAGATCTCACGGACGGCGGGAATTACCATTGCGAGTTCTGCCTTTGCGGCATCAGAGAACTCGAGATGCTTATTTGCAATCTCTTCTGTGGAATCAGATAAGTAATTGGCGTGGTCAGCGATTCTCTCGACTTCACCGATCGCCTGGAGGATACGTGAAGACCTGTTCTTATCGTCTTCGCTCAAGTGCTGTGTTGTCGTGAGCTTCATTAAGTAAGAACCTAAGATATCTTCGTAACCGTCAACCTTTTCCTCGTTTTTCTTGATGTAGTCGAAATCAGTGGCATTGTAACCTGTAAGGATCATGCCCATGGACTTGTCGAGGCCGTCCTTTGCCTTTGTTACCATCTTGACCATCATGTTGCGGCACTCACCTACAGCGATCGAAGGTGTAAGCATGAGACGCTCGTCGAGCTTGAACTCCTGCTCTTCTGCTGTCTCCTTGACTATGAGGTGTGCAAGCTTTACGAGAAGCTTTGAGAACGGGAACAAGAGCACTGTATTTGCGATATTAAATACCGAGTGGATAGCAGCGACACCTACGATATTTACAGGACTGTTCATGAAATCGAAATCAACAATAGCGTTGACTGAATAGAATACGATAAGCCATACAACAGTACCGATGAGCTTGATCGCAACATGGATCACCGTAACTCTCTTAGCGTCTCTGTTAACACCGATGGATGAGAGGACCGCCGTCATGCAGGTTCCGATATTGGCACCCATTACGAGCGGGATAGCCATGCCGTAAGTAAGCTGGCCTGTCATGGAGATCGACTGCAGGATACCGATAGCGGCAGCAGAACTCTGGATGATGCCTGTAACGATCGCGCCTGAGAAAACGCCTAAGAGCGGATTCTTAAACGCAGTCATGAGAGATACGAAGCTGTCCATCTCCTTCAAAGGTTCCATGGACGAGGACATCATTGTCATACCCTGCATGAGAATTGAGAAGCCTAAGAGCATCGTACCGATATCCTTGTTCTTCTGCTTCTTGGCAACCATTATGAGGATAATGCCGATAAGCGCAAAGATCAAAGAGAAGCACGAAGGCTTTAAGAGCCTGAGAAATATATTGTCGCCTGAATCGATGCCTGCAAGGGATAAGATCCACGCTGTAAGTGTCGTACCGATGTCAGAACCGAAGATAACGCCTACGGTCTGGGGCAGTTCCATGATGCCGGAGTTAACAAAACCTACCAGCATGACTGTCATGGCTGATGAGGACTGTATGGCGATCGTGATGATCGCACCTATAGTAAGACCTTTAAATTGATTGTCAGTAGCTTTGTTGAGTAGTTTTTCCAAACGGCCGCCTGCTGTCTTCTTCAATGAATCAGACAAGAGTTTCATTCCATACAGGAAGAATGCCAAGCCTCCGAAAAGGGTTATAAACATGAAAATATCCATAGATTCAACTGCTCCCATATCTGATACAAACGGATTGTAACAACATAATTCTATCGTCAAAAAAGGAATATGTAAAACATAAAAATGTTACATATTCCTTTATATAGACAGCTATCTATGTATTGTAATCTGCCTTATTTTCTTCCGATGACCAAAGGCAGGAACAAGGATACCAAAAAGCCAATGATGATATTGATCACAGCTCCGACAGCTACTGCAATGATCACGTGTCCTGTAAGTATTCCGATGATGACTGCTGCAGCGGACGGTGTAAGTCCGAAGTAGAAGAATATCATCTGAACTACGACCGATAGGGTCTGTGCCTGGTCCTTAGGGAGCGACAAGGAGATGAGCGTTCCTACAACCGTTGCAAAGAAGCTTACGGACAGTATGAAAAGGAACCATACTATTACCGTTGCGGGATTTGTCTTAAGCATTACCGCAGATACGACGATAGGCAGAAGCAGGTCGATCGCAGTAACGCAAAGGCAGCCGAGCAATGAATACATGAGCTTCTTGTGAGGCTTTTCGGGGATCAGGAGGAAGAAATCCTTTGAGGTGTCTTCCCTGATCGGATCGCCCATTGTCCTGTAGAAAGCCATGGCTCCGAGTACTGCAGCAGGGATGAAGAACGGATCTCCGCCTGTGTAGTCTTTTGCAAACCATGAAACAACGCCTGCAATGATCGTGTAGATGATCATGGTGGTGGAGAATACCTTGAGCTTTGCGAATCTGAATCTGTTAAAGACAGCCTTATAGAGGAAAACATTCGCGCCGGATCCGTAATGGAATCCTTCTCTGTCGATCTTTCCCTTTCTCGCCTTATCTCTTGTGACAACTCCGCCCTTCTGAGATCTCTTCATGCCCTCCATCACTTCAGCCTTGTGCTCAGCTGCAAACATTGCATCTTCATAGAAGTCAGCCTTGAGCTTCCAGATAACGAGCACGAGAACTGCACATGCTGCGACGAAAAGTCCCAGATATACAAGAGACATCGTTATATTTCCGATGCATGCATTGTAAGAAATGCCTCTGAGCCATCCCCAGAACGGTACCCAATGTGTCTTGGGGCTTGCAAAATATGCAAATAATCCGTCGACAACATCGAGCTTGCCGATAACCGTGAATGCGAGGAACCCGAGAGCTATAGCGCCGTATACGGCAGCAAGGAAAGTCTTAATGTTTCCGGTGCCTGTCTTAAATCTGGATGTGATCGTGTAGAAAATAACCTGTACCAGCGTGCTGAATACCAGGATCAACGCATATACGATGACCAGAGATACAGCGCCCCACATCGGGAGTCCGGCATTAATAGTCAGATTCGGGAGCTGGAACAGCATGAAAAGTGACACGAGCAATGATGATCCGAGTGTGCATAAGAGCCTGAACATCAATACTGACTGGGGTTTCATCGGTGATGAGAACAGCATCGGCACGTCGGCAGGCAGGAATATCTTCGAAGAATTCTGCGAATTTAAGATGTTCGTCGCAAGAACTAAAAGGAATATTGCAGAGATAGCAATATCAACGATCATCTCTTTCGTGAGATCATGCTCGTCCATAAAAGCTGCAAACTTTGATTTTGCAGCCTGTTCGCTTACTGCATCTTCGAGGCTGATCTCTTCACCGGGTCCTTCACCTTCATCAAGTTCAATTATAGAGGTCTGGTCCGGTTCAGAAGAACCCTTTTTCTTGTCGAAAAGACTTCCGACAAAGCCCATCAAGCAGCCGAATACAATGAAGACTAGGATCAAAGCAACCCAGGTCTTCATTACCTTCCTAATCGTATTAAGAAGTGAGTGTGAAGCGTAATAAAAGAAAAGTCTCATACCGAGGGCGCTCCTTCACTTACCTGAGGCTCTCCTTCGCTTTTAACAGATGACTCTTCGATGCCTTCCGTAACTTCGAAGAACAGGTCTTCCAAAGACTTGCCGCTCTCATCGACTTCAGCTCTTGTTACGTTCGCTTTGATCTGGCCGCCCTGCATGATTATCGTTCTGTCCCAGAGCATGTCGACACTGTCGATGATGTGGGTACTGATAAGCATGGTCTTGCCTGCCTTGCGCATCTCCTCGATATAATTCTTGAGTTCTTTGATCGCATGGGGATCAAGGCCTAACAAAGGCTCGTCAAGAAGTATGATGTCGGGATCAGGCAAAAGGCCCAGGCAGAGGTTTAACTTCTGCTGCATACCTTTCGAGAGCTCGTCACCGAACTTCTTGCGCTTGTCATCCAATTCAAAACGCTCAAGAAGCATGTTGATACGGTCCTTATAGTCCGTAAGCTTATATGCCCTTGCGATGAATTCCATGTGCTCGATAACGGTAAGCGAAGGATAAAGTGACGGCATCTCAGGGATATATCCCAGTATCTTTCTTGCCTGCACGGACTTGTTGACCATACCGTTTACGGTAATGGATCCGTCGTACTTAAGAAAGCCGATGATCGACTTGATGATCGTGCTCTTACCTGCACCGTTAGGTCCCAAAAGGACAGTCAGCGTACCGGGTTCCAACGTAAAAGATACATCATTGCATGCGACGTTTTTTCCGTAACGCTTAGTTACGTTTTTGACTTCTAACATATTAAATTACCCCCAATTTCATTGCGATTAGTTTGCCATTCAAAAAATGACATTTCAAGGGAAAACCGCGGAGATTAAGGTACTGTTAAGAAAAGTAATCAAAAAACGGATATTTTTATGCAAATTCCGTCCGCGGGTAGCGACTTTGGATATGCCTCCATGTTATTATTTTAAAATCTAATGCTGATCTTTGTTTATTACGAGGTATCTAATATGGCAAAGTGGATTATCGTTGTTGATGACGACACTGCCAACCTGAAAATGGCAGGTCATATCCTTAGCAAGAACAATATGCGTGTCACGGCCTTTAAGTCCGGCAGTTCTTTCCTGGAATATGTAAAAGAAAACGGAATGCCCGATCTCGTGCTTCTTGATATCAAGATGCCCGTTATGGATGGCTTTGAAACTCTCGACAGATTAAGAAAGGTCGAGCAGGAAAAAGGCCTCATGAAGACACCCGTTGTTTTCCTTACTGCAGATGAAGACGTCGAGACTGAGACAAGAGGTTTTGAGGTAGGCGTTTCAGACTTTATCAGAAAGCCTTTTAACCCTGACGTTCTCCTTAGAAGGATCGACAACATCATGTCAAATTCCCAGGAGATCCATGTCCTTAAAAACGAGGCCACTATAGATAAGCTCACCGGCCTTCTTAACAAGGGTGCGACAGGTTCAGAACTCTCTAAGATGTGTTCCGAAAAGACCGGGTGCCTCATGATGATCGACCTCGATTCTTTTAAGCTCGTAAACGATATCTACGGCCACGGGATGGGTGACAAAGTCATCATAGCCTGTGCTGACATTATCCGCAAAGCAATGCCTACAGGCAGCAAATGCGGCCGTATCGGCGGGGATGAATTTGTCGCTTTTGCAGCAGGCATCACCTATGAATCAGACGTTGCCGCAATATCAAATGAAATCAATGACGGTATAACAAAAAGCGCAAAAGAACTCATGGGCGATGATATGAGTATCCCGTTAGGTGCTTCGATCGGCGGCATCTTCGTTCCGAGATACGGCAACGATTATAATGCCCTTTTAAAACTCGCGGATAAGTCTCTTTATGCCGTCAAGAAAAACGGCAAGCACGGCTACGGCCTTTACGATGACGACGTGGAAGACGAAAGCGACAATGCACTTCACGATATCCAAAAGATCTCAGAGATCTTAGGCGAGCGTTCCATCCAGGACGTTGCACTCCAGCTCGATAAGGACTCTTTTTCGCCTGTATACCGCTATGTCATCAGATATATCCTGCGCCACCGAATTAACGCATGCAAGGTTCTGATCACGCTCTCACCTGCTGACGGTGTCAAGGATAACAGGTTCTATGACAGCGTCGATGAATTCGGAAGCCATATCAGAGAGTCTTTGCGCAAATCGGATATCTTCATGAGAAACGGCAAGGACCAGTATTTCGTATTCCTGACGGATATCAGAGCCGATTCAATTGATAAGGTCATTTCACATCTCGTGGATAACTGGGATGCCAAGGCATCTGAGAAAATGGTCATCACGCATGAGCAGGAATTCGTCGGAAGCAGGCAGGAACTTATAGAGACAAAAAAGGTCAAAAAAGTCGTTGTCGTTGATGATGACGTCATAAATCTCCAGGTAGCCGGAAAGATCCTGAGTGCCGGCGGCATTCACGTTACGGCTCTAAGATCCGGAGAAGCTCTTTTCGATTATCTGGACAAAGAAAACGAGCTGCCCAACCTTATTCTGCTTGACGTTAAGATGCCCGGCATGAGCGGCTTTGACTGTATAAAGAAACTACATTCATTGGAAACCCAGGCTTCAAAGATCCCTGTCATCTTCCTTACTGCAGACGAGAGCGAAGGCGCTGAGCGCGAAGGACTTTCCCTGGGCGCTATGGACTTTATAAGAAAGCCTTTTGTTCCGGAAATATTAAGGCTCCGTGTAAATAACCTCATTGAGCTCGTTACTTTGCAGAACCAGCTCTATTTCGAAGTCGAGCAGAAGACGCGAGAAAATAAGGATCTCTTCATGCAGATAGTAAGGTCTCTTGCTGCAGCGATCGACACCAAAGACGTCCATACAAAGGGCCACTCTTCCCGCGTTGCGGAATATTCCAGGATGATCGCCAAAAGAAGCGGTTTTCCGGATTCCAGACAGGATGAGATCTACGTTCTCGCACTCCTGCATGACGTCGGCAAGATAGGGATCCCGGACGGTATCCTCAATAAACCCTCTACACTCACCGACGAAGAATTCAAGGCCATCAAGGCACATTCTGCCCTGGGCGCTTCAATATTAAAAAATATCGAGAACGATCCGAAGTTCGAGCTGTGCGCAATGTATCACCACGAAAGATACGACGGCACAGGCTATCCTTCAGGCCTTAAGGGAACTGAGATCCCGGAAGAAGCGAGGATCATCGCTGTTGCCGATGCTTATGACGCAATGTCATCTGACAGAAGCTACAGACCCCACCTTTCTCAGGAAAAGATCAGGAGCGAACTCGAAAACGGAAAGGGCACACAGTTTGACCCTGATTTTGCTGAGATAATGCTGTCCATTTTAGATGAAGATAAAGATTACAGATTAAGAGGGTGAATTAAATGAGTATAAACGACAGAGAACTGTTTCAGACTTCGCACCTTACGATCCTGATAAGCTACACCATCTTTGCGACAATTCTTGTCGTTGAATCCCTCCTCTTAGGATGGGAAAAATGGGCTCTTATCCTCATAGTAGGCGGAATAATCGCCGCCTGGGCACTCCACATAAGGCACAACACGCCTTCCAATGTCCGCCTCTGGCTTTATGCGGTCCTCATGATGGGATGCTACTTCTTCTACGGAATACATCAGACGAGCACGTTCGACTTAGCTCTCGTTATGGCAGCGATAATAATGCTCCATACGATGACAGGCAGAAAAACATTCATCACGCTCTGCCAGTTCACGTTCTATATCACGATGGCTTACGAAGTCGTGCTCATGATCCTTTCTGATGAAGTTTTCGACATCCTGGTCATTTCGCGGCTTATCCTTCACTTCGTCATGATCTTCTTCATCGGAAAGTTTGCCAAGAGCATCATCGACAAGTGGATGCAGGTACTTAACAAGTCCAAGGACGAAGTCGTCCAGCTCACCGAAGCTACAGAGCACTTAAATGACTTCCTCGCAAACGTTTCACACGAATTAAGAACTCCTGTTAATGCGATCATCGGTCTTACGACTCTCTGCATCGACAAGTCAAAGCACAGGGAAGTCGAAGGCGATCTTATCGCCGTAAGAGATGCAGGACGCAAGGTCGCTGAACAGATCAGCGATATCTTAGACTATTCCGAGATCGACCGTAAGAAAGCCGTCTGCAACAATGAAGACTACATGCTCTCTTCCGTTCTCCACGATCTTGTTACCGATATAAAACAGTACAAATCGAAGAATGTCGAGCTCATCATCGACGTAGATCCTTCGATCCCTGCCGTAATGAATTCCGACGTTTCCAAGATCAAGAAGATCTTAAAAGCCCTTATCACAAACGGCCTTAAGTACACACAAAAAGGCGGCGTCTATGTGAGGATCACTACCGTCAGCCATGCATACGGCGTTAACCTCTGCATCGAGGTCACCGACACCGGCAAGGGCATGACCGAATATGAATTAGAGAAAGTCTACGACAGCTTCTATCAGGCTGATTCCAGCCGTTCCCGCCAGGGCGGCGGCTTAGGTCTGGGTCTCGCGATCGCGTCAGGATTTGTATCTCTTTTGGGCGGCTTTATGACGATCGACAGCAAGCCTGATGTCGGCACGACAGTCAACGTCAGTATCCCTCAAAGAGTTGTTGATCCTTTGAGCTGCATGTCTGTCGCAGCGCCGGACAAGCTCTGCTTAGGCGCTTTCCTGCATTTCGAGAAATACGACCATCCGGCAGTAAGAGACTACTACAATTCGATGGTACTTAATATCGTAAAGGGTCTGGGCATCCAGATGCACCGCGTTAATAATGCAGAGAACTTAAAGCTCCTCCACAGCTCAGTTCACCTGACCCACCTGTTTATCGCAGAAGAGGAATATAACGACAACGTAGACCTCATTGAGGACCTTGCAAAAGAAATGGTAGTCGCAGTAGTCGCAAACGAAGGCATCGTACTGCCGAAGAATACACGCGTCAAAGTGCTCGAAAAGCCGTTCTACTGCTTCCCTGTCGTATCCATACTGAACTCTGCCGTCGACAGCAAAGAAGAACGGATCAAGGTTCTCCGCTGCGAAGGCGTAAGAGCTCTTGTCGTAGATGACGAGTCAATGAACCTCGTCGTTGCAAAGAGCATTTTCGGTCGTTACGGAATGAAGGTAACTACGGTTACTTCAGGCCAGGAAGCCATCGATATCTGCAGAGAAAAAGTTTTCGACATCATATTCATGGACCACATGATGAGCGGTATGGACGGAGTCGAAGCAATGAAGAGGATCAGGACCGACGTATCAGGCTTAAACGGCTCTGTTCCGGTAATCGCTCTCACCGCAAATGCCATGAGTTCAGCCAAGCAGATGTTCCTTAATGAAGGTTTTGACGGCTTTGTCAGCAAGCCTGTCGAGATAGATGAATTAGAGCGCGTATTAAAGCAGGTCCTCCCCAAGTCGGCTATGTCTTTCGTCGATGCTGACGGCCAGACAGAAGAATTGCCGGAAGAACCCGAAGAAGAGATAAAGCCTGAAAACAGGAACGAGAAAGATTTTATGACCGAACTTCGGAAGAGCGGCATTGATACCGATGCAGGCCTTAAATACTGCGTCGGCGACAAGGAATTCTACAAATCGCTCCTGGTTCAGTACGCAACCGAATCTGCTGAAAAGATCGGTATGATGAAGAAATACTATCAGGTCAGGGACTGGCACAATTACGAGATCTTAGTCCATGCATTAAAGAGTACCTCCAAGATGATCGGCATAACTGATCTGTCCGAAAAAGCCAGGGCTCTGGAAAAAGCTGCCAAAGAGAATGAGGAAACCTATATCCTCCAAAACCACGAAGCGATGATCAGGGATTACGGGAAGATCGCAGGAGACATCAAAAACCAGCTGATCTACGAAGAAGAGGAAGATCCTGACGATGATGTTTTCGAGTTCGAGCCTGAGAATGACGGAGGTGATAAGGTATGAAAGACATGTTGAGATATCTGTTCAAACCGTCAACCAATGACCGCGAAGCGATAAGATCAGCTTACTATGAATCGGTCCAGCCGACGCACGTCACGATGATCATAACGCTCCTCGCGGCAGTCATTTTCATGGTGATGACTTTTGTTTATCCGCCTTATTTCGGAGGCACTACCGTTCTTTATCACCAGATATGCTATGCGTGGGTCATCATAGTTGCAGTTATATGGTTGTTCGGCGCACATCATGCGATGAAGGATTTCGCAACGAGATACCGCACGATCTTTGTCCTAAACCATTTCATGGGTGTGACTCTCTTTGCCTGGGTAATATCTCTCATGATCGTTAATTACTGGGCAAGACACACAGTCGATACAACACTTTTCATGACCGTTGCGCTGGTAGTCCCGCTCTGCGTATACTTCAATCCGCTGGTATATTTCATCGTTGCGCTGACATCCAATGTTGCGGTAGTCTCGTTTCTTTACTATGCGGTCACCGTAGGTCATATAGAACCTAACCTTATGGCCAACTTCCTGATATTCGCAGTTTTCCAGCTCGTCATGGGAGTCATAATGTCCTACACGAAGTTCAGGTTAAACGAGCAGCTCGTAACTGCCGAGAAACAGCGTAAAGAGATCTACATGCTCAACAAGTCCCAGAACAGCTTCTTCTCGAACATGAGCCATGAGATCAGAACGCCTATCAACACCATCATCGGCTTAAACGAGATGATCCTTAGAGAAGACGTAAGCGAAGAAGTTATTGAAGATGCCGTAAACATCAAGGCAGCCGGCAAGCTTCTCTTAAACCTCATCAACGACATTCTCGACATGAGTAAATTCCAGTCAGGATCCATGCAGCTCCTGATCGAACCCTATCACACGGGTGACATGCTCTCTGATATCGTCGGAATGCTCTGGATCAGGGCAAAGGACAAAAAACTCGACTTTAACGTGGATGTCTCTCCCGATATCCCTGCAGAGCTCATCGGTGATGAAGTCAGAATAAAGCAGGTATTGATCAACGTCATCAACAATGCGATCAAGTACACCAAAGAAGGTTCTGTATCTCTCACCGTCCAGTGCGAAAAGAAGGACGATAAGACCTGCAACATGATCTATATGGTCTCAGACACAGGTATCGGTATTAAATCAGAAGATATCCCTTACCTCTTCTCAGCATTTAAGAGAGTCGATGAGACGACCACCAAGCACATCGAAGGAACAGGCCTCGGACTTTCTATCGTTAAGCAGCTCGTAGACCTCATGGGCGGTAAGATCACCGTAAACAGCGTCTACAAGAAGGGCTCCACCTTCATGATCGAGATCCCCCAGAGGATCGAGCGCGAAGGTTCCGTCGGCAATTACGACTTCGCGAAAGCAGGAAGCACAGGAAGAAAGAAGGAATATCTTCCCAAGTTCGAAGCTCCTGAAGCACGCATTCTCGTTGTTGACGACAATGAAGCAAACCTCATGGTCGTAAGCAAGCTCTTAAGAGATACGAAGGTCAGGATCGATACTGCCACGAGTGGCAGCGATGCACTCAGAAAAACACTCAACATCAAGTACAACGTCATCTTCATGGACCACCTGATGCCTGAGATGGACGGTATCGAATGCAGAAGACAGATCAAGGAACAGACAGGCGGAAGATGCAGAGAAACTCCTATCGTCATCCTCACTGCAAATGCCGATGAAGAGAACAGGGCTCTTTATGCCAGGGAAAACTTCGACGGCTATCTTGCCAAGCCTGTAAGCGGCGATGCACTTGAGAATGAACTCTATAACCACCTCCCGAAGGAGATCGTGCATATCACCGGCAACAGAAGCGAGATCGCTGAAGAATCCATCTCCTGGATGAGCGGTACAAGGAAGCGTAAGAGCATCGTCATCACCTCCGAGAGCGTCGCAGACCTCTCACCCGAACTGATCGAAAAGTACGGCATCGCGATAATCCCGCACAAGGTCAGAACGGAAGAAGGCCTTTTCAAGGACGGCAAGGAGATCGAGACCCAGGGCGTCCTCAAGTACATGGAAGATCCGAACCGCATCGTTCTTCCGCAGGGCCCTACAGTCAGGGAAGTCGAAGAATTCTTTGCCAAGCAGCTCGCCGGTGCCAATAACGTCATCCACATCTCGATCTCTTCCAAGATCGAGCACAGCGGATACGCACCGGCGCTCGAAGCATCGAAGTCCTTCGATAACGTTTTCGTAATCGACTCTGCACACTTATCCAGCGGTCAGGGTCTCATGGCTGTTGCAGCTGCCCAGATGGCCGAAAAAGGGCTTAGTGCCGAGCAGATCGTAAACGAGCTGGAACTCTGCAAGAAGAAGATCCACACGAGCTTCATCGTTGATAACTTGGACTTCCTCTCACGTGCAGGCCAGGTAGGCAACGGTACCGCAAACATCGTCAAGTCGCTTATGGGACGTCCCGTCTTAAAGCTCCGCAAAGGCAAGATGGGTGTCGGCATGACTTATTTCGGCAACAGGGAACACGCCTGGAAGGCTTACATTAATTCTGTTCTCGCAAACGCAGCCAACATAGACACGAGGATACTCTTTATCACCTATGTAGGTATCAGCAAGCGCGACACGGACTGGATCCGCGAGCAGGTCGAAAAGTACGTCCACTTCGACGAGATCTACTTCAAACAGGCCTCCCCTGCCGTTTCCGTAAACTGCGGTCCGGGTACGTTCGGTCTGCTCTATATGGAGAAGTAAGTTTTTCGCAAACACAAAAAAATAAGGGCTGTCTCACAGAGGCAGCCCTTTTAATTTATCCTGCTGTACTGCAGTATTCCGCCAGGAGATCCGGAACATACAGGTAATGGTTACTGTCGTAAAACTTTACCTTGTACGAGTTAACGCCGTTCTTTATCAGGCGCTCCTCCAGATGCTTTACGCCTTCTGTCGTCGAATCGTTATCGCCGAAAAAGTCTTCGTAATCCTCGTCCTCCTTATCCCCTGCTGCTATGAACAGTTCCCTGTCGTATGTCTTGTTCCTTTCGAAAAATCCGTATTCATTCTTATAGCTCTCAAAATTTTCGACACAGGTGAAATACGGTGTCCAGAACGTGGGGCTTCCTATGATGTATCTCTTGAACGGCTTATTCTCATACAGGTCATAATTGAATGCCGCGTAGTGCGCGAAAACGCCTCCCTGTGAGTGCCCGAACAGCGTCGTCCTGTCGTAGTCAAACTTATAGTTTGTACTTAAAAAAGGCATCATGTTGTCTGTCAGAAAATCCAGAAATTCCTTCTTGTGATTGCAAAGGATATTTCCTCTGACCTCATTGTCCCAGCCGTCCGTATCGTATTCAAATCCGACCGTGACCAGTATCTGCGGCTTGGCTTTGCCTTCAGCCATCAGGTCATAGAGCGAAGTCACATCATTAAATCTCCATACGGCATCAGTCATGACAAGTGCCGGATATGCTTTTTCCTTATCGTATCCGTCAGGAGTCGTAACGTGGACAACAAATGTGATGCCGAGCTCTTCATCGTAAAGATGATATTCCCTGATATTGTCCTTTATTGCAGCGACTTTCCCGTCATCCATCTGCCAGTAGTAACTGTCAGTATCGGATGATCCCCTGTTCTTATAAAAATATTCCAGATAGCTGTCCAGATAATCCTGGGTGATCAGTTCGACGCTGCCGTCAATTACTGCTTCATAAAGCTTGATAAGACGTTTGTATTCTTCATTGACAGGCACCTTAGGCTGCCCGTTTGCGATGTCTTTATCAAATTCGGCTCTCAGCTTAGTTTTGAGGTCACTGAAATCTTCAAAATCGATTACCGCCTCTTCTGTTGTAGAACCGTTATTTACATCAATATGCAAGTACACCACCTGACCTTTTCCGCCGTCATAGCCTTCAGGCGGTAATGCATTGAAAACAGGATCTCCGTTAACGATAGAACCGATTCGCGGAACAAAAAGGATCTTGTCCTTTACATCATCGAAATCTGCCGTATCTTCTTCCTGCTGTTCCTTCTCCCACGGATGAGAAAGAAGCATAAATTCGGTCTCTTTTGCTTCCGAGAGCTCCTTCTCAGTCATGCGGTTTGTAAGTTCATTGCTGCTCTTTTTATTGCACGCAGCTATGGGAAGCATAAGAGCAACCGTCAATGCTGCACAAGTCACTCTCATGATGTTTATTCTTTTCACGTTTATATCCTCCACTTGGTTTGATGCCCAGATACTATCAACTCAAAATGGAGTGCTAAGGGAGTTATTGTGGATTATATGTGGAGGATATGCGCGCCGCTTCCCTGAAGCACTCCCAGAAACATGTTGACGAAATGTTTAAATCAGACACCTGAAATACTTTTTCTGTACCTAAAACCGCTGTTTCAGGTACGAAATAGGTATTTGCTTCCCAACAGTTTATGTCAAATGTAAATCCAGTGCGTAAAACACGCGATTTGCGCACTAAATATGCACTAGAGTGCCTACAGTGCAAAAATAGTGCGCATTTTCCAATATTTACGCACTGAATTTGCACTGGAACTAAAAGCGGTGCCCGTCACACAACGGGCACCGCCTGATTTTCGTAACTGATCAAAGAATATCAGTAATTCTCTGCGTTTACTTCGAAGTAGCTCTTGGGATGAGCGCAAACAGGGCACATTTCAGGTGCCTTTGTGCCGACTACGATGTGACCGCAGTTTCTGCACTCCCAAACCTTAACTTCGCTCTTTGCGAATACTTCCTGAGCCTCAACGTTCTTAAGGAGAGCTCTGTATCTCTCTTCGTGATGCTTCTCGATTGCGCCTACCATTCTGAACTTAGCTGCGAGTGCCGGGAAGCCCTCTGCTTCAGCTGTCTTAGCGAAGTCTTCGTACATGTCTGTCCACTCGTAGTTCTCGCCGTCAGCAGCTGCTGCAAGGTTCTCAGCTGTTGTGCCGATGCCCTCGAGCTCCTTGAACCACATCTTAGCGTGCTCTTTCTCGTTGTCAGCTGTCTTGAGGAAGAGTGCTGAGATCTGCTCGTAGCCTTCCTTTTTAGCAACGGATGCGAAATAAGTATACTTATTTCTAGCCTGGGATTCGCCTGCGAAAGCAGCCTGAAGATTCTTCTCTGTCTGTGTGCCAGCGTACTTGTTTGCCATTTTTGATTCCTCCTGTTTATTGGTTATTGTTATTTCTTTTGTCTCTTCTTTAACAGGCGCGCCATTATCCAAGGGGATAAAGTAGCTTGCGTCATGCTTGCACCACGGGCAGATGAAATCAGCTGGAAGCGTATCGCCCTCGTAGATATATCCGCAGACAGTGCAGATAAAGCCCTTTTTGGGTGCCTGGTCAGCCTTTGGAGCGCCCGGCTTCTGCTTGATATTCTTCTGGTAGAAAGCGTATGTGACTGAAGGATCGTCAGATAAGACTTCGCCGTCAGTAACGTCTGCCAGGAATAATGTATGAGTGCCGAGATCAGTCTCGCTTACGACCTTTGCGGAGAGATATGCATTTGTCTCTTTCGCAATGTAAGCTATGCCGTTTGCCGCGCGCGAAAATTCAATCGATTCGAACTTGTCGATGTCCTTGCCGCTCTGGAAACCGAAATGCTTATAAGTCTCAAACTTGGAGCCCTCAGTTAAGATCGACACATTGAACTCGCCGGTCTTACGGATCATGTCGTGCGTATAGTTAAGTTTGTTTACTGCAACGCAGATCCTGTTAGGTTCTGTAGTGACCTGAATGACGGTGTTGACGATACAACCGTTATCCTTGTCGCCGTCTTTGGCAGTCAGGACAAAGAGACCGTATGACAGGTTATACATGGCTTTACTGTTCATGCTGTTCCCCTTTCTCTTTTTGTAGCGCCTCTTGCCTAAAAAGGCATAGTCATATTATAGGGGATTACACACCATTTTTGTATGATTTATTAATGATTTTTTGATAAATCGATTTGGCTATTTTTTCAGTGGCAGGTGATTGTTCCGGCGACGGATAAATTTGAGAAAAAAGGCGATTTTATCCGTCAGGCTAGTACCAAAAAGAAAAACCACCAATAAAAAAGACGGATAAAAACGGGAAAATCCCCATTTTTATCCGCCCGCGTTGCCTATTCAAATAATACTTATTCAGTCCTCAAAGCCGTTACAGGATCCTGTCTGGATGCGGTCTTTGACGGGATGAGGCCGCCGATAAGGGTCAGTAAAACGCTCAAAAAGACGAGGATTATTGCGGCTGCCCACGGCATGATCGCGCTGACGTCGTCGTTTTCGGCGATCTTGTGGATCAGGGCATTAATCGGGATCAGGGACACCAGTGACAGGCCGACGCCGAAAAGACCTGCCAGGAAACCCGTGATCATGGTCTCAGCATTGAAGACATCTGCAACGTTTCGCTTTGAAGCGCCCATGGCACGGAGGATACCGATTTCCTTGCGGCGCTCAAGAACGCTGATATATGTGATGACGCCGATCATGATGGAAGATACGACGAGTGAGATCGCGACAAATGCGATGAGGACGTAGGAGATCGTGTTGATGATCTTCGTAACGGACTTCATCAGGGCGCCGACGATGTCGGTATAAACGATGCTCTTGTCATCCTCTCCCCTGTCTTCGACCATCTTGTTGTAGTCCTTGATGATCGTGGTGATCTCGTCTTTGGATGCGAAATCTTTGGGGTAGATCGTGATCGACTGGAGGTCTTCCTTGTCGCAGTAACCGAATGCGGAGAGGTTGCCCTCAGCAGAAGACACCTTGCCGCCCATCATCTCGCTCATGAAGGACTGGAGTTCGTCTTCGCCCATGTTGAACTGGAATGCCTTTGCGAAAGCATCCTGGTCGATGGACAATGCGCTGCCGAAATCAGAGAAAGTATCCTTAAGAGCTTTGGTCATGTTGGATGCGAGACGCTCTACAACCATGCCGATAGCTTTTTCGATACCTTTTGCGATCTGGGTAGCGAAATTGGCTGTCATGCCGGAAACATTCTTCATTACAGCGTTGGTGATCTCATCGACATTAACGGATGATGTGATCACGTTCGTGATGAGCTTTTTAGCTCTGTCAGTTCCCATGTATTCCTTGAGTGAGCCTTCGAGAGCTTTGGGATCAGGAAGGTTGTTCTCTGTTGCATATTTGCTGTAAGCATCGAGGAGTGCTTCTGCGACACCCTGTGCCTGCTGGGGTGTGATCTTGACCTTGTCGGTGATCTCCTTGGTGATCATGGCGGACTGCTCGTCCAAGATCTTCTTGCCTTCTGCGCTCTGGAGATATGTCTGATAGTATTCGGCATAACGGCTCTGGTCGGTAAGATCCATTCCGTTGGCAACCGCATATTCGGCAAAGCCGTCGGTGATCGCAGACAATGCTTTGTTTACGACCGTCTGGTCGAGGTCAGCTATGCCGCTGTCATTTATGATCTTAATGAGCTGCTGCCTTAAGACTGCGCTGCCCTCAGAAGAACCGATAAATGCTGCCATTGCGTCAGGGAGCTTCGAATAATCCGTGGAAGGATTATCGGAAGCATAATCCATATAGTCGGTCATGACGCTGCCCATGCCTTTAATAAGGGCATCGGTATTTACCTTGAAATCAACACCTTTTAAGAGGTCTTTGAGCTGGGTGGAAGACAGGTTCGGCATGGCTTTCCCCAATGCGCCAGCAAAATCGATTCCGCTCATGTCGCCGAAAGCATCCTTATCGAACTTGAGCTTGTCCTCATCGAACTTGAAAGCATCTCTGATAGCATCTTCATCGATCGAGAAAAGGTTTTCCATATCGAAATCAGACTCTTCCTCATCAAACCTCACGCCTGTAAGAACGTTTACTTCGCGGTCTTTGAGCTGTGCCTTAACTATAGCTGCGCCCTCGGCTTCCTCTCTCAATTCTTCAACGAGATTCTTTCCGTAGTAAATGCCGGAACCGAGCATCATGATGTCCTGGTCAGGCTTTGGCTGGACAATGCCGACGATCGTGAGATCCTGGCTCTTCTTAAGAAGGTCGCGCATATAATCGTTGCTGTTCCTCATGTCGGTATAGACCTTCTGCTTCTCGTCATACTTATAGAACTTATAAGCAGGTGTTACCTTGAAGGTCTTGCCCATGAAGTCTTCGTAATGCCATGTGTAATATTCCTGGTCGGAAACGACTTCGACACCGTTGGAAAAGTCTCTTACCATCTTGTCGAGCTCTTTGGAATCCCTCAGACCGAACGCGTAGACGATATAGTCGGAAATGGCGCCGTTCTGGGTGAGAACGAGGACGGCTTCCTTGGAATTTGCTGGCCATCTGCCGGCCTTAACATCGTACTGGGTGATGTAGAGGGACTCGTTTTCGGGCATCTCGAAAAAGACATTCATGCTGTATGCGGAAGTGAATACCGAAGAAGATGAAAGTCCCATCGAAGCGAAATCGTTGTTGGGGTTTACCTGCCTGAATTCGCCGTTTGTCTCATAACGGAAGATCTGGGGTTCGATGCCGTATGAATACTCAACACCGTTCGTGAGGTCGTAGATCTCAGGCTTTTCGGTGTCGAAATAATTCTTCAGTGCAATAAGATCATTGGTCCTGACCGTTGAAAGGATCTGGCTTACCGAAGGAACTTCGGTGACTTCGCCCTCTTTGGCAGGTTCCCAGGTATCGGTGGATACCATCATCATGGAGATGAAAGATACCGAAGACCGCTCGATCGACAACGGGTATTGCGACAATGTCTGCGCCTCTATCCTGTCGATATATGTGTTGATGCCGTTTGACATCGATAAGATCAATGCGATTCCGATGATGCCGATAGAACCCGCAAAAGCTACAAGGACCGTTCTGGTCTTCTTGGTCCAGAGGTTGTTGAAGCTCAAAGCGAGCGCCGTCAAAAAGCTCATCGAAGCCTTGCCGAGATTCTTGTGTACCGGAGCTAATGCATTATCTTTCTGCTCGGGCTCGAAAGGATCGCTGTCTGCAGTGATCTTACCGTCTCTGAGCTTTACGATCCTCGTGGCATATTCTTCAGCGAGCTCAGGATTGTGCGTAACCATTACAACAAGGCGGTCTTTAGCGACCTCCTTCAAAAGGTTCATAACCTGAATGCTGGTATCGGTATCGAGCGCGCCTGTAGGCTCATCGGCAAGAAGGATGTCAGGGTCGTTAACGAGCGCTCTTGCGATCGCGACTCTCTGCATCTGTCCGCCGGACATCTGGTTAGGTTTCTTGTGGGCCTGCTCACGGAGACCAACCTTATCAAGGGCATCCAAAGCTCTCTGTCTTCTGTCCTTTGCGGGGATTCCGGAGATCGTCAGTGCGAGTTCGACGTTGGATAAAACTGTCTGGTGAGGGATCAGGTTGTAACTCTGGAAAACGAAACCGATCGTGTGGTTTCTGTATGAATCCCAGTCCCTGTCCTTATAGCGCTTCGTGGAAACGCCGTTGATGATGAGGTCGCCAGAATCGTAGCGGTCCAGACCTCCGATGATGTTAAGGAGCGTGGTCTTGCCCGATCCTGAAGGTCCCAGGATCGCAACAAACTCATTATCCCTGAGATTCAGGGACACTCCGTCCAGAGCCTTTTGCACGAGGCTGCCGGTCTTATATTCTTTATGTATTTCTTTAATCTGAAGCATAGTTCTTAAACTCTAACACGCGCACAATTAACAATCTTTACAATATCTGTGAATTATTCGGAAAATCCGTATAAATCGCAAAGACCCGTGTCACGCATCAGAAAACCCCTTATTCCTTTTTTTTCTTAATGCTTATGACTTTTAAGTTGTTGTGATTCCTTTACTGAGGAAGCTTTGAATAGAGCCAGGTTACCTTTTCAGGGAATCCTTCCTTGTTCAATTTTGAGAACTGCTGGAACTGGATCTTCTTGATGCCCTTGAGATAAGGCTTGATCGCAGCTGCAAGTCCGTTGCAGTTTGTCTCGAAAGGTCCGTCCGGGCAGTCCATTATGCACAGGTAAGACTTGTCGTTGCGGTTCTTCTGAGGCGTAACGACCAGGATCAATACCTTGGCGATCTCTGAATGTGCACCGCAGTATTTCTTAACTGCATTCTCAATAGCAGAGAACTCAGGAGTATCGGAAGGATTGTTGATGAGGACAGGCTCAACGCCCGGGATGTTCGGACCGCCATTTGCGATGAAGTTATCGAGCGCACGGTCGCCTGTGCCGCCTAAAGCGAGCGAAGCGTTGTCACTTGCGCCGTTTCCGAATCTCTCCTTGAAGACCTTTGTATCGACCATCTTGTCAACGAGATCCTTGGGGATCGTGATCGTTACGGGTCCGCCCGGATTTACGATGAAGCCGTGATGGTGAGCGTCTCTTGAAACTGCTGCAACCTGCGCAAAGCTCAATGTGATGCGCTGGTCAGGTCCTCCCTGCTTTGCAAAGCTGTCCTTGATAGCTTTCATGCAGAGCCTGTTGTCGGTAAAGACAGGCAGGAATGATCTGTCGGGATGCTGCTTGGGACTTACGCCGATAAAAGCAACGCTGCTCTTGCCGTTCTTAGCAGGAGTGATCTTTGCGGGAGTAACAAACTCGGATGTCATGAGGCAGTCCATTACCATTGAGAAATAGATAGGCTCTTCACCATATTTGCCATACTCGCAGAGCATTGCGATCGTTCTGGGGTTGCCTACGGATACCATGCCCTTGCAGGCGGGATCCTTTGTATCTTCGATGCCTTCAGCATCGGTCAAGACCGCAAATCTCCTTACGGGCTTTGATGCATCTTCGTCAGGATCTGTCGGAAGCGGGATATTGCCTCTCGTGATCTCGATCTCAGCTCTGTCATTAGTGAGTTCTTCTACAAATTCTCTTCTGTTATTTCTGATCTTGCTGATCGTGACTGAGAACCTGTCTCCTATTCCCTGATAGAGGAAAACCTCTGTGCCGCTCTTTACGGTACCTCTGACGTTACCGCGGATTATGACGTTGCCTTCGGTTTCAGGAATGGCATCGAAAGGAACCTCGTCGCAGAGCATGAAGAATGTCATGCCCTTCGGAGCAACCTCATTAAGCAGCCTCTCAGAAGCGACGCGCGCCTGCTCTTCGATCATGAAGAACTTCTTGTCAGCTTCATTCTGGGCCTGCTGCCTCTCTTCGGCCCTTACGATCTTCTCCTGCTTATCTTCCTCGCGTGCTGCAAGGATGATCTTCATCTCATCAGAAATAGTATTTTCTTTTTTCTCAACCGGTGCATTGTTCTGCTCTTTTTTCTTCCCGAAAAGTCCCATAATCAGCGAAAGCTCCCTTATTTTTGTTTTTAACTAAAGAATTATACCACATCCCACTATCATATATCGCCGGTGGGTTGCTTCATGCTATAATGTTAAAGATTTTTATAAAAAGGGGGATAGACTATGCCTTTCTGCAGTAAGTGCGGAGCTGAGCTCCTGCCCAATGACCTTTTCTGTGCCAAATGCGGTGCACAAAACGACATTTCCGAACCTGTCATTCCACAGATGACAAAAGAAGAAAGTCTTGCTTTCGCAGATAAGCTTATCGCCGAGTATAGAAAGCTCGAAAAGCTCGATGCGGAAATTGAAGAAAACAACCGTCAGATCGCAAGGCCGATCGAGGCTTACCCTAAGCAGCATGCAGCTTTCAAGTACTTCTGGCCCTTCCTGATCTATGCCGCAGTAAGCTGCACGGTCTTTTATTTTCTGGCCGGTCTTTTCGGAAGATCTCTGGGATTAGCTGCGATACTCTATTTGCTGTCCCTCGCTTCGATCCCCTTTTTCCTGATCTTTGGCGGTGTAAGAGCCGTCCGTATCAGAAATGAGCTCAATGCCGCAGAGGTATCTTTCCTCAATAACAAGAAGGACCATCTCATTGAGCTGAAGAAGGAAAACAGTATCCTCCAGACTAAAAGAGGAAAAGTGGTCCATGAACTCAAGGAGTATGAAAACATGCTCCCTCCTTCTTTGAGAAGCAGCGCACAGATTTCAAAAGTAAAGATCTTTATCCAGTCAGGCAAGGCAGAAGACTTTGCTGATGCAGTTGAAAAGATGGGAAGACGTTAAGTTTAAATGGAATACGACAGACAGGATATCTTAGACAAAGCCGCACTGGCTTACGACCACGCCGAATCTACCATCAGGGCAATGGATGACGTTTTCCAGAACGTCACAGGAAGCGATTACAACGCAGAGCTCACCCTCGCGCAGTTCGACATGATCCTGCAGGGCGTTCTTTTGAGCGTTGCAATGGCAGACGGCGTTTTCGAGCCTGTCGAACAGGACTTCATAAGACTGTTTGCGATGCATGGCGACCTTTTGGAGTACATAAGGAACGATTCGAACGGCGAAGTTGACCTCACCTGGGATGCGGTCGCGGGCCTTCCCGAAGACGTTACTTCCGGGCTTTTGGCGGTCCTTCCCCGCGTGCTCGACGACCAGTGCGAGAGCTTCATTTATCCTCTTGCTGCAGTTGATTTCACATACAGCCAGGTCGGAAATGTGCTGACTACTCCGGGCGATTTCCTGAAGTCTATCGAAGCCGACATGATCCGGATTGCAGGACTCCTGGCATTTGTCGATTCCGAAGGCACTGACGACGAGATAAATGCCGCAGTATCAATGATCTACGAGCTTGAGGGCAAGCATTGGAGAGACCTCTTGTCCGGAAGAGCTTTAGGACCCGGTCAGGAGATCAACCCCTGATCATCGTTTGTCTCCGGGGAGATATCGATTTTCTCTTATAAACTATTTCGGTGATTTTGTCCTGTATAAGACAGGTCGTCTTAAGTGTCCTTAGGCGTTAAATAACTGAGAACGTAATATTCGGCATTCATATAATCGATCTTGTACCAGTCACCGCCCACAGCAACAACCGTAACGACTTCGCCCTCTTTGAGGTTGACCTTGTTACCGCTGCTCTGAACGTCAGGAAGACTGAAAGCCACCGTATTCATCGTAGCCACATACTGACCGTCGCCCTTGACCGGCGTAAAGAATCTGATGCCCTGTGAGTCCTCAGGCGCAACATAATCCGGCACCTTCTCCGGCGCCTCCGTCTTAACGATATCGGAACTCTTTACATAGTACCTGGAACCGCCGAAAACGATCGCTGCCCATCCGTCTCTCGAAAAGCCTAAAACGCGGAAGGTAACCGTATCCATAAGAGCCGGCCTCTCATCGTCCGTCTCCTTAGGTGCTTCGTAAAGCTTAAGTCTGCCTTCCTTGCACTTATAGAAATCATCGCCCTCTTCAGTGGTGATGAAAACCGTAATATCATCATGTTCACTCAGGGACGGTGTAGCTTCTTCGCTGTCAGACGATGAAGGATCCGATGCCTCGCCCGTCTGGTACGATTCAGAATCCTTGATCTCGACATCGATCAGCACCGTACCGTCAGTCATATCAAGAGAAGGCACGGTGTTATCCGTAACCTGCGCTCCATTGATGAAACTTGTGATCCTGAATGTCGCAAAAGCAACTATGCATAAAACCACGACAACAAGTCCTGCAATCAGGAATTCATATCTGGTCTTTATATTGGGCTCGTGCCCATTGTTTATTTCAGTTTTATCTTCAGTTTTATTCTCGGTCATAACAACCCGCCTTTTGAGCTTTCCTCCAGGCTCTGCCGAGCCTGCCCTTCCGAAGAACGCCCATACTAAATATTAATATTATAAACACGTGTTTTCAAGTTACAGACTCTTGACAAGCCCAAATAAGGCCGGAAAGCACCATTTTTTGTTCGAAAAAACGCCTCGTTTTGCCCGTTTTTCCCGCCAAATTCAGTTCCGGCCGCTGTTCGGCCGATCCCCTCCCCCTGCCCCGGGTGCCTGAAAAGGCACTTTTCGTAAATATATAGTTCGTTGTAGGTTTTTTGTCGGCGTTTGCAGGCTCTGGTGTCGGTTCTTAAAAGAAATTGATGACAATTTGCAGATTCCTTGTCGTTACGATGAATTTCTTGTCGGTTTTCGATGCGTGCTTTCAAGACTTTTGTCGGACACGTTGGCTTTTATATGCAACCGACAAAAAGGACGAAATCTGCAACGGATTGCCGGCAAGTTAACGCTGAAAAACCGACAAAACCGGCCCGGAACCGACAAAATTTGAAAAAAGCCGACAAAATATCTCTGAAAAACCATGAAAAAAACAACAACGAACTATGCTTCCGGAGATAGTGGTCCTGGCGGTTATTACGAAGTCCTTGCAAGCAAGTTGCTCGATATCGTGTTATAGGCTCCTCGCTGCGCTCGGACATGCCACTCATCTCGCATCCCTTGCTTATGAGTAAGCTCGTTCTTGGCACTCCCGGCGCAAGCGCCGTTTTGCCAATCACTTGCTCCCTCAAGCAAGTTGCTCGATATCGTGTTATAATTTTTTTACTTTTGGATTTATGGAGGGGCTTTTCCATGGAGAAGAATAAGAAGATCCTTATAATCGGCGGTTCTGTCGGAGCGGCCGCACTTCTCGCTTTGATCATTATCTCGATAGCAATCTCAAACACACCGAAGGCATTGATCTTAAGGGCTGCGGCTAATACGATCGCAGATGCAAAGAGGATCGAGGCGGTCAGCGTGGCTGAAGATGTCGCAAACGGCGGTTCGATCGCTGTTTCAGCTAATCTCGACAAGTTCGCTAAGGAAGACATTACGGTTCAGGGAAAGCTTTACACTGACGCAAGCAAGTTCAAGGGCGCCGGTGAACTGACTTTTACCGAAGATAAGGACAAGGTCCTTCAGGCAAAGGTCATTTATAACCAGGATAAGATCGCTTTCAGCGCTGCTCCGATCGTTGACGGTTCTTACGGCGTAAACCTCAAAAAGCTCGCTAAGAACCTCCCGGGATCTATTTTCGATCCGGATGAAGAGACCGAGTTCTCTTTGGATGACGACCAGTTCGATTACTTCCTCAACATGAAGGACACCGTTAAGAACGACAAGAACCTTGAGCGCGATGTCATTAATATGAGCAACAAATACAGACAGATCTTCATCGAGAAGCTGACAAAGTATTCCGATGTTAAGAAGTCTTCCAAGACGATCACTGTCGGCGGCGATAAGATCCCCTGCACAGTAGTTACTGTCTCTGTTGATGAGGACGCTTTAGCTCAGATCATTGAGGACATGATCGAATATGCAAATAACGACAAGGATCTCGAGAAGCTTCTGCTCCGCGTTGCTTCCAACGGTTCTTACAGAGACGACCCGGATGCTTACGTAGACAAGTTTTTCGATGCACTCGACCAGATAGAAGACAACATCGACAAGATCGAGGATTCCGAGATCGACATCAGCATCGATTTCTATGTTACAAAGTCCGGAAGAAGACTTGCCCAGCTCGATTTCGAGCTCGAGATTGAAAAGATGGAATATGAAGCTTCCCTCGTTTTGGGCAAGAACCTGGCTAAGGCTAAGGAGATCAGCTTCGAGTGCGAGGATAAGGCAAGGAACAGATCTTATTCCATCGAATATACGGTAAAAGAGGACAGTGGCAGACGTTACGACGCTGAGATCGAGTTCACCGAGACACGCGTAAGAAAAAATAAGACCACTGAGAATACGCGCGAGATCAGGATCGAATGGGACAAGAGAACCGGTGATTTCAGCACCAAGTACGATGATGACGGCGACAATTATTCCATCAAGGGCAACCTCAAGAGGAAGGGCGACAGGTACATTTTCGTGCTCGCAAAGGTCATCTCTGAAGGCGAGTCAGTTCCCAACATCAAGGACCTCGAGCTGACGGTCACTGTCGACAGACACGATCCGGCACCGAACGTTCCCGGCCGTTTCACAGAGATCACAAAGATGGATGAGCGCGACTTCAAGCACTTAACGAAGGATATCGAAGAGGGCTACGATGATTTCGTGAAAGAGTATTTCAAATAAAAAACTCGGCATAAATCATTCAGAAAATAAAATTTTAATTAACTAAAGCCCCGCCCTTTTAATCGGCGGGGCTTTGTTTTATACTTTGAAAGTTAGAGATTATTTATATCTCGAACAATCAAGTCATTAAGAGGTGTGCAAATGAAGAAAGTTCTGGTATGCAAAGAAAGTCTGCCTGCCGAGACTCGTGTTGCCGTTATCCCCGATGACATCAAGAAGCTCACAGGAATGGGCTTTGAGTTCACGGTCGTAAGCGGCGCAGGTCTTAAGAGTGGATTTAAAGATGCGGATTACGAACAAGCAGGCGCAAAGATCATCGCTGATGAAAAAGATGGTCTGAAGGATGCCGAGATTGTTGTCAGGATCCTCAAGCCCGATTCTGCTGACGGAATGAACCCTGATACGGTTCACATCAGCTTCCTTGATCCCTTCAATGAGAAGGAACTCCTTAACGGATTTGCCAAGAACAACATTCAGGCAGTATCTCTCGAGATGATCCCCAGAACGACCCTCGCTCAGAAGATGGACGTTCAGTCTTCACAGACATCACTCGCAGGCTATGTTGCAGTTCTCAATGCTGCAGCACGTATGCCCAAGATCCTCCCGATGATGGTTACACCTGCAGGAACTATCAATCCTGCAAGAGTATTCGTTATCGGCGTCGGCGTTGCAGGTCTCCAGGCTATCGCTACTGCGAAGAGACTCGGTGCACGTGTAGACGCTTTCGATACAAGACCGGTAGTTGAAGAGCAGGTTAAGTCTTTGGGCGCTAACTTCGTCAAGATCGACTTAGGCGAGATGGGCCAGACCGCTCAGGGCTACGCAAAAGAGCTCACACCCGAGCAGATCGCCAAGCAGCAGGAAGCTCAGGCTAAGGTCTGCGAAAAAGCTAATATCGTTATCACGACCGCTAAGGTCTTCGGCCGCAAGGCACCTGTCCTCATCAAGAAGGACGTCATCGACAGAATGCAGTCCGGCGCCATCATCGTTGATATGGCTGTTTCCACAGGCGGCAACGTTGAAGGTTCAGATCCGACTAAGGAAGTCGTTACCGATAACGGCGTAATCATTCTCCCCGGTGACGAACTCCAGCGCCAGGTACCCTGGGACGCTTCAAAGATGCTCTCAGGCAACATCTCCGCTTTCCTTACACACTTCTACAACAAGGAGACAAAGGAATTCGAAGTTAAGCTCACTGACGAGATCATGAAGGGTTGCCTCCTCACACAGGGCGGAGCCATCATCCACGAAAGATTTAAGGAGGCTTAATAAATGGAAATTTCCACAGATGTAATTATGCTCTTGATCTTCGTATTCATCATCGCCGCTTACCTTGGCGTTGAGCTTATCTCGAAGGTCCCTTCACAGCTCCATACCCCTCTCATGAGCGGTACGAACGCTATCTCCGGCATCACTATCGTAGGTGCTATCGCTGCCTGCGCTATCAACGCTTCAGGCAACCACGTTTTCGGAATCATTCTCGGAACAGTCGCTATATTCTTTGCAACAGTCAACGTTATCGGCGGATATTTCGTAACCGACAGAATGCTCGCAATGTTCAAGAAGAAGGAGGCTCCTAAGAAATGAGTGATTATATTTGCATAATCCTTTACATGATTTCTTGTGTCCTCTTCATCATGGGCATCAAGAAACTCGGAAAAGCAGATACCGCACGTAAGGGTAACCTCTACTCCTCAGTCGGTATGCTTATCGCAGTTGTATCCGTCCTTATCTCACAGGACGTTATCGATGGCGGATGGCTGTCATACCTCCTCATCGTTCTTGCTATCGCAGGCGGAAGCGTTGTAGGCTTCATCTGGGCTAAGAAGGTCGAGATGACCGGAATGCCCCAGCTCGTTGCTCTCTTTAACGGCTTCGGCGGTCTCTCTTCAATGCTCGTTGCTATCTCCCAGTACACAGCAGGTGTTACTGAGGACGCTTTCACAGCACTCACACTGGGCCTTACGATCCTCATCGGTGCTGTTGCTTTCACAGGTTCACTCATCGCTTGGGGCAAGCTCGCAGGCCTTAAGATGTTCAAGAAGAATATCAGCATTCCCGGCAAGAACTTCATCAACGCAGGCATCCTCGTTATCGCTGCTATGGGAATCCTTTTCCTCTGCATCTCACCTGACGGCGGTTTAGGTCTCGCAGGCGTTATCATCACAACGATTGCTTCACTGGTATTAGGCGTTACCCTCGTTATCACGATCGGCGGCGGCGATATGCCGGTTATCATTTCTTTCCTTAACGCACTCTCCGGTCTTGCTGCAGCATTTGCAGGATTCCCTATCGGCAACACGGTACTCATCGTATCCGGCTGCCTCGTAGGTGCTTCAGGCGTCATCCTTACACTCATCATGTGCAAGGCTATGAACAAGACATTTGCTTCCCTCCTCTTCAAGACAACGAAGAAGAAGGCTTCAGCAGTAGCTGGCGAGCACAAGGAACCCAAGTCCATGTCTGTTGAGGACGCATTCCTTATCCTCGAAGCTGCAAAGAGCGTTGTATTCATACCCGGTTACGGAATGGCTGTCGCTCAGGCTCAGCACGCTGTTAAGGAGCTCTGCGACGTTTTGGAAGAGAACGGCTGCGAAGTCAACTTCGCCATCCACCCCGTTGCAGGACGTATGCCGGGTCACATGAACGTACTCTTAGCTGAGGCTAACGTTCCTTACGAGCAGCTCAAGACAGCTGACGAAATGAACCCTCAGATGCCTAACACAGACATCGCTATCGTCATCGGCGCTAACGACGTTGTTAACCCTGCAGCAATCAACGATGAGTCATCACCGCTCTACGGTATGCCTATCGTAAACGCTTACGAGGCACGCACGGTATTCGTCCTCAAGCGTGGTCAGGGTACAGGCTTCTCCGGCATCGAGAACCCGCTCTTCACGATGGACAACACCGTCATGATCTACGGCGATGCAAAGCAGACAGTTTCCCAGCTCGTTGTCGAGTTCGAAAACTGATACTTACAACAAAATCAAACACAAAGGGCTGTCTCAACGAGGCAGCCCTTTTTCAAGCAATAAACCAAGTTACCCTTGAGGCATCGTCGACCGGGGCGGGCTCTCATGGGTTGTGATCACATGTCATCAGACATAGTCTCTGACTCTGAGGCGTTCTCTTCTTCGATGTATTCCTGAACCACGCTGGTCATTCCGGTGGTGGTCATATAGGGATCACGTTCCAGAGAATAATCATAAACTTTAGACGAAGAAAATGACCATGCTAAACATGATATAAGAAACCAGGGAATGAGCTCTACTAACGCTATCGTAACTCCGGCTATTCCATATGCGATCTTCTTTTTCTTACCGCGTATCATGCCGATTATTGACAGAATAAAAGCTAAGGCCAATCCGATCCAACCTAAGGTTAAAGTAACCGGGTTAATAGTCATAGATGAACTTATATGGTAAATATAGACCACACTTGGAACAAACGCACAGATAAACCCGGCCAGACATAGCTTGCTGGTTGGTCTTTCCGGTGGAAACACATAGTTGCACGTGCAGCACTGTTTGTCGCCATCATATAATTTGGTTTTGCATACAGGACATTTCTTCATAAGTATTTCCCCTCACTTATGAATTGAAACTCTTATCAGAAAGTAATATTATCCATAACTAATTTTTTGAATTCTTCTATAGCTTCTTCCCTGCTATATGTACCATCAACATATTTTTCGACACAGTCTGTCCAGTAACCATTGATATGCTCATCATACTGTGTCATGGCCTTTGCTGAAGCATATTTGTTGCCGGCAATGAAAGCCGGGTAGACGTTCTGACCTCCACAGAAATCGAGCGAGCCGTCAGACTTGGCCATAACCACAGCAGAGGTAACAGTATCCTTTGAAGTAGTTGTGCTGGGGTCATTGTCCCAGTCAACAATGCCGTTGGCCCAGAGATACTGAAGACCGGTTTCCGAAGTGTCCAGAGTGATCCATTCGATAAGTTCGGCAACGCCTTCTTTTTGATCTGTATCCTTATTGGCAAGCAGCCATGTGCCGCCCCAGAAGAAGCCAACCGGAGGAGCGCAGACTCTCCACTGGCCAAATGTACCTTCGCCTTTTCCCGGCCAGTATCCGGAGTTGCCGATCATGACATATTGTATGAGCCACATAGGTCCGAAGAATGCGAAAACTTTGTGTTCACCTTCGCCCTTCATATCTGTATACCAGGGTTCTGACCACTGCTGTGCGCCATTTGAATAGCCGTTGTCGGCAATCGTCTTGGCAATGTCTATATACTTTTCCCTCTTAGGGTCGATCTTAAGTTCACCGTCAACTACCCAGGGCGTATCAGCGGATTTTTCGCAGCCATTCCATAAATCAGAAGGACCTGAAACTGCGACATAGCCCTTTTCTTTGATCTGCTCAGCCGCTTTGAAAAACTTATCCCAGTTGCCTGAACCTGCGCCGACGATCTTTTCGATCTCAGCAGGATCATCTGTGCCGAAAACGTCTTTTGCGACTTCTGCATTGTAGATCATGACACTGCCGGTACCCTCATAGCCGAGAGCTACGACTTTGCCGTCACGGGTGCCAATATCGACTGAATATTTCGCGATATCAGCTTCTTTGATCTTCTTATCCACATCTATTCCGAGATCCTTGTATGTGGAAGCAAATTGCGACATCTCGCCCTTTGAATACTTGAGGATGAATGCTGCCTCAGCAGAATATATATCGGGAGCAGTATCGCCGCCGGCTGCAAGAGCATTATCGAGAGCCCTTTGATAAGCGCCGCCGTCTGTTGCAATGATCGTGCACTCGACAGTATATTTTTCGCCGAACTCCGGATGCAGATCGATATATTCACCCACCATCTTCGGGATTTCGTCAGTGAAAGACCAGAGATCGATCTTTTCCGGACCTGTACCGTATGTAATAGTCCACTTCTCGGTTGTTGTTTCTTCAGACCAGGTTTCTTCCGTATACGTGGTGGTTTCTGTTAAACGCCTTTCGTATTCCCAGTCGGAATATGAAGAGCGCGATGAGGAACTTGATGAACCGGACGAAGATGGGCTGTTTAATAAAGTTCCAAGAAGGGCACCTAATAATACAGCCTGAGCAACGAGCATTGCGACACACGTCAAACAAATTCCGCCCAAAACAGATGACAAAACGAGTCCTGTTGATGCCATTCCCTGGCCTCTCAGATTGTTCTTCCTGGAATCCTTAACGCCATTGAGCGAGAAGAAAAATCCCAAAATGCAGCAGACAAATGCTGCAAGACAGGAAACGGCACCCAATAACATGAAAAAAGTATTGAGATTATATAAATCGAAAATCACTATTATAAAGAAATATGAGATAAGTATCGTTGGGACAAGTGCTACTGCAGATAAAGAACAAATGAATCCTGCAACACCCGCCTTGCTAAACGGCCTTTTTTCCGGAAATACATTCCCGCAGTTACAACAGATTTTCGCTTCATTTTCTACGGTTGCACCGCATTTCGTACATGTTTTCATAAGCATTTTCCCCCTCACTTATGAATTGAATTTCTTTCCTTGGAATTAATAGGTTTCATCAGGTTCGACCAGATCCGGATTGACCATTGATTCTTTGTAAATAAAACCCTCATCCTCGCCTTTGTAGAATGCTTTTACTTTCTTATTCGATTTCCTGTAATAAAGAACTCCGTCTTTTGCATAGTAAACCTTATTGCCGGGATCAACTGTGAAGTTGTAAAAATACTTATAAAAAGTAACGCTTCCGTCAGAATGCCTGACTGCCAAAGTGGCAGGCCTGTAGTCAGAATCATATTTGGAAAAGGTTACGTGTTCGATATTTTCCCCGATCTCAACATTAAAAGTAATATTGTCGAAATAGACGGTAGTTCCGGGCTTAACTCCCTTATATGTCTCACTTCTGTTCCGGTCTTGGGGCCAGCTTTCACGGTATGTCATATAAAGGGCTGTTTTGTAGTAGTCTCTGCTGTCTTCGACTTCGATCGTGAAGTTTTCCAGACGGACTATCTTCGTCCCGTTATCACAAAATTCAGGTTTGATATAAGTATCACTTGGATCACCACTCCAGTAATAACAGACGGCCTGGGCTTTGGACGGATCTTCAGCCATCTGATTGATGGTATAATCGCCTCTTCTAATATCTTCCTTACCGAATACTTTGCTTTGCGCATCAGCAACGATAAAAACTAAGACCAAAGCCAAAACATTGGCAACAAGACCTGTTACAGAACCTGTTATTCCCCAGATGCCGAACCTTTTGCTGCGCTTCTGTTCTTTTTTCGAAGTCGCCGTACCGATAATAGAAGTGATAAGGCCCGCGAAAAAAAGCGGCGCCGCTAAGGCCATTAATAAGTATCTGATGGAAAAATTACCATAGTCGTTTCTCTCGGCAATTGAAAATGTCCAATAGACTATGGACAACAGAATATACACCCCGGTAAATATCACACCGAGAAGACACGCTAATTTGACCAATTCTTTGGAACTTGCAGGATCAGATGCCGCCTGGGCAGATCCTTCACTGACAGGATTTTCGGGCAAACTAAAAGAACAAGAACTGCAATACTTGTCATTATCGTTGCATAGTTCTCCGCACTTCGGACACTTCTTCATAAGCATTTCCCCCTCACTTATGAAAAACCAAAAGACTTGAACCTAACTTCTGTATGTAGGCATATTATACCACGAAAAGATTTTTGACTTTTGAGCAACTTTCAATTCACATGTTTAGAGATATAATTAAATCAGTTAAGAGGTATTACCCGCAGACGGTTGACCTCATGAAATGAAACTAACAAAGTAAGCCGCAACTTCTTGGTCGGAGGGCGGCTTATTTATTGCGGCAAAAGACTGAATGTTTTAGTTAATGGTTTCTTTTTTCACCGGCTTTATAACAAAGCAGGTAATGATCAAGACCGGAATGAAAATGATGAATGCTGAAATAACATCGATGATCGAATGCTGCTTAATGAACATCGTTGAAAGAACGATAAGGGCACAGAGAATGTCGCTCGCGATAAGGAGGATCTTCTTGTTCTTGAATGCGAAATGAAGGCCCGCAGCAACTGCCAGAGCATCGTAAACATGAAGACTCGGCAATACATCTGTCGGTGTGTCGATCGAGTGCAGATATAAGATGCAGTCCATGAATATGTTATCGCGGTCAGGGAGCTGCGCTCTGAGCTCTAAAGCATTGGGGTATGCGAGAGAGATGATTATAAACAGTGTCATACCTGCCATAAGCATATAAGATGTTTTTCTGGAAATTGAACGGCTCCTGATGGCGATCGCGATCATGCCGATAACAAGATAAGGGAGCCACAGTGCATAAGGGATGATGAACCACTCGATAACGGGGATCATGTCATCGATCGCTGTGTGGATGATGTGGAAACCGCCTGCGGGCGTGAGACCCTCGACCCAGAAGAACGTGGGCATATAGACGACCATGTAAATTGCCATCGGGAGCAAAGTCACGACGACATAAAGGATCTTCTTTATGAGGCTCTTATTATCTTTCGTTTCCAAAACCAATTCCATCCAAAAAGTTATGCGGAGTGCCCGCGGCCCATATGGTTAGCCGAAAACACTCCGCATATTATAACCCGAGGAGGGATGTTTGAAAGACTGATTTTTACTACAATTTATCCGGTATGAAAAGCGCCTTACTATGACACCTGCATTAAACCTCGTTAACGGTTCCGATGAATACCGGGGACATTGTTTTGGTATCGACAATGGCATAAAGGTAAGGCCTGTCGCAGTTTACGTAACGTTCATTGGAAACGCTGTCGACACTTGCGCCCTTTGTCATCATTACAACGGTGGCGGCAGAAGCTCTTGTACCGTTGGCATCGACTTCAATGTGGGTCTGGTGAAGTACTACAGATACATAGAGATCGCCTGGCTTGCCTGCAATACCTGAGAAATCGGCCTTCCCGGGCTCGAAAATATCACCGGCGCCGAGATTTTTGACGGTATCATTCATCAGGAGCTTGAAATCTGACTTAAACTCGGGCATTTTGGAATACACCTTGTATTCAGTGGTCCTGCTGTTGATGAAGTTTTCGTAATCTTTGGATGTAAAGCTTTTCGCGAACTCATTAGCGCTGATCGAAGCATCTTTGGGAAGGATCGCGAGGAATGCATATTCTCCACCTTTGTAGTTCTTGGTAAATCCCGTAGCCTTGTCTGTCTCGAAGTAAACGTAAGAGGTATCGTTCAGGAATGTTGCCTTCTGGACGTTTCCGTTCGAAGCAGTGAAGTCGCCCTCTTTAACATTGTCCTTCTTATAAGGATCTTCCCACTTGCCGTCAAATGCGATCGCATTTACGAGCACCATTGCAGTGTCGCGGTCGAGCTCATCTATCATCTTCTTGATCTTCTTGTCGGTGTGATCATAGATCCAGCCGTTGATCTCATCGCAGGTCTTTTCGTTAAATTCCGTTACCGTGTATTCGGCAAGGAACGTCTCCCTGATGTAGCCGACATATTCCGTATTTACCATGTCGCCGAGCAAAAGGCTGTTGTTCCAGACCGCATTTGCGCAAGTGAAGTCGACGTCCTTTGAACTGTTGATCTTATCCATCAGTGAAGCGGCATATGCCTGCTGCGACAAAGGCCCCTGCCCCACTGCGAAAAGATCTGTGAGCTGCCTTAACGAGTCTTCCTTGGCACCTGCTGCGACCATATCGAGCGCCATCATGATCGATGCGGGCGAGATCATTACGTTGCCTTCGCCGCCGTAATCTCTTACAGTCTGGCTTAACAGGTCGAAGCAATATCTCTTGTATTCGGCATCCATCAGATCCTTGTCGTACCCGGTCTTTTTGACTTCAGAAAAATCGATCGCGGCCTTGACCGACGGATCGTTCTTCAGAGGTTTTGACGAAGGCGTTCTTCCGGTGCAACCTCCGAGCAGCAGGGATGCTGCCATGACACCCGTCAGGACCTTAATATCTTTCTTCGAGCAGATCTTCATTTTCGTATCCTCCAAAAACCTATATTCCCATTAAATCTCATTTACTGTTCCGATAAATATCGGAGTCTTCGTCTTTGTATCAACGATAGCATATACGAACGGTCTGTCACACTCTACCACCCTTATCTCCTGTTCTTCAGGCTTAGCTACTCCGGCAAGATTTGATACGGCCGTTGCAGCCGCAGCCTTTGTTCCTTCGCTGTTAACTTCGATATGTGTCTTGTGAACGATCTGGGAAACATAGATATCGCCCTTGTTTCCTACAATGCCTGAGAGGTCGGCCGACTTAGGATAGAAGATGCTGTTGCAGCCCATGTTTTCGATAGTGTTATTAAGTGTCACTTCATAATCATACGAGAATTCGGGCATCATCGTCTGAACCTTGTAATCGTTTGTAGCACTCTTAATGAATTTCTCATAATCTTCTGCTGTGAAATTCTTTGCAAACTCGTTGGCACTGATTTTGTCATCAACAGGAAGAATGACGAGAAAAGCGTAGTCCCTGCCCGCGTAATACTTCAGGAATCCCGTTGCCTTCTCAGTCTCGAAATAAACGGATTCATTGCTGTAAAGGAAACTTGCTGTCTGCGTGCCGCCCACACTCTTGAACTCTCCGTCTCTGACCTGCGACGGATTATAAGGCTTATACCACTTGCCCTCAAAAGCGATCGCGTTAACAAGGACCATAACGGTTGCATCATCAAGTTTATTAATGATCTTATCGATCATGTGGTTCGTTTTCTTGTCGACCCAATCGTTTATCTCTTCTACTGTCTTCTTGTCGAAATTACTTAAATTGTATTCTGCATCGAAAGTCTTCTGAATATAATCGATGTATTCGGAATTGACCTTGTCTCCCAAGAGCTTTTTGTTGCTCCACACTGCGTTTGCGCATGAGAATTCAACATTCTCCGCGCTGTTGATCGTATCCATAAGTTTCGCTGCATATGCCTGCTGTGTAAGAGGTCCCTGTCCTGCAGCGAAAAGGTCCGTAAGCTGCTGTAACGATTCCTCCTTAGAGCCTGCAGCGACCATGTCGAGCGCCATCATTACCGATGCGGGAGAGATCATCAGGTTGCCGTTGCCGCCGTTATCTTTAATAGTCTGGCTGAACAGATCGAAACAATAATTCCTGTACAGCTTATCCATTGTTTCCTTGTCATATTCGGTTTCAGAAACCTTCGAAAGGTTGATCTCTGTCTTAACCTTAGGTTCGACCTTACGCTTAGGCTTTGATCTTTTCGGGCTCTCATTATTTTCGGTACAACCGCCCAAAAGCAGCGATGCAGCCATGATCCCTGTGATAACTTTTATATCTTTCTTAGAGCAGATTTTCATGATATATGCCTCCAGCATGTTTCGATGTATTTGCTTTATGCCCTATAAACAGTTCTGCTTTTCGAAATGTTGCACTCACATATTAATTCCGCAAAATCATTTTTTCGCGAATGCTATAATATCCACGTACTAAATTCTAAATGGGGTAAATACATGAAGAAGTTTTTATCAATGATCCTTTGCGGTGCCATGGTGCTTTCAATCGCATCCTGCTCCGCATCAAATGCAGAGGAGACCACCGCTTCCACGACTTCGGCCTCAGAATCAGCTGTGTCTCCGGAAACCGGTGCCGATTTCACACCCGATTTCACATTCAAGACAACTGACCGTCAGGGCAACGAATGGGACGAGAGTGTCTTTGCTTCAAATAAGCTCACCATGATCAATTTCTGGGAGCCCTGGTGCGGCCCCTGTGTCAGTGAGATCCCCGATCTCGAGCGCCTTTACGAAGCTTACAAAGACAAGGGTTTCCAGATCATCGGCGTGTATTCCGAGACCCATATGGAAAGTGACGTTGACGGCATCTTAGAAAAAGGCAAAGTTTCCTATCCTATCCTTAAGTACACTTCCGAATTCGATGTTTTCCAGACCGGCTACGTTCCAACAACAATCTTTGTCGACAGCAAAGGCCACATAATCAAGATGGAAGACGGCGCAGGCAGCGTCATCGGTTCCAACTCCTACGAAGGCTGGGAAGCAATAATCAAGAATTATCTCTAACAGTTTAGATGCCGGCAGTCCTAAAGTCTGGCATTAAAACCAGCCATCACTTAAGCCCGGAACACTTAAAACCGGAAACATCAGTCTGTATCGGAGTCCTATGCGAAAACGCATCATCACATTTTCTCTTTTGGCAGCCGGAGTGATCCTCATAATCGTGGGGATCGCCCTTAAGCAGCCTGAGTCTGTTTTCGCGAAGGCAGCAAGGATCTGTATGGAGTGTGTAGGCATTGGCTAAAAAGTGGGTCAGACATTCAATCCAGGCAATAGCCACCCTGATCCAGAACGCCAACTTCAAAGGCTTTCTGGAAGGCAGGATCTACCAGGGTCCCACAAAGTCCGTCTGCGTGCCCGGTCTTAACTGCTACTCCTGCCCCGGTGCTGTCGGCGCCTGCCCTGTCGGCTCCCTGCAAAACTATTTAAGCGGATTGAAGTTCAAAGTGCCCTACTATGTCGTTGGCATTTTGATCTTCATAGGCGCCCTGATCGGCCGTGCGGTATGCGGCTTTCTGTGCCCGTTCGGCTTCCTCCAGGACCTCATTTACAAGATCCCGTTTTTCAAGAAAAACGAGTTTAAACTCGACAAATTCCTGCGTTACTTCAAGTATGTCGTGCTGGTGCTCTTTGTCGTTCTCCTGCCCTTCTGCTTTAAGCTCACGCCCTTTTTCTGCAAATACGTCTGCCCGTCAGGCACCATTGCAGGAATCTGGCTCGCCGCTTTGGATAAACAGGTCGCAGGCCAGCTCGGCGCGCTGTTTGACTTAAAACTCGTTATCCTCGGTCTGATCCTCGCCGCGAGCCTCATTATCTACAGGCCCTTCTGCAAATATATCTGCCCCCTTGGCGCCATCTACGGTTTCTTTAATAAGATCGCCCTCTACCGCATGCATCTAGATAAGAGCAAGTGCGTCGGGTGCAATGCCTGCGCCAAAGCGTGCAAGATGACTGTTAACCCGTCTGTTGCACCCAACAGCTGTGAATGCATCCGCTGCGGCGACTGCGTCCGCGCGTGCCCGCATAAGGCACTCAGGATGGGTGTTGGCGAAAAGACGTCAGAAGCGAAGTCTTCTTTTTCGGGCGCTTCAGGCGACGAAAAGCAGTAAAGGCTCAACTTTTCGATTGCGGAAGTGTTCGCGGATCCTTATTGACGAAAAACTGTACGAAAACAGCTCAAACTGTCAATAAAATCGTCAAAAAGGCCTCTGATTGACGGGTTTATTGACGATTTTGGTCATTTTCGTACAGTTTTCCGTCAATAAGCGTAAAGAGCGCGGTTCAGTCACCATTTCAGTCATTCGCCAAAAAGCTGGCCAAACTAAAAAGTCGGCCCATCAAAAAAGGCTGCCCGTCGCCGGACAGCCTCTCAAAAACAACTTAAAAACCGGATCAAACAGGTCTTGCAGTTCCGCAGTCAGGGCAGAATCTTGAAGTGATTCCTGTCTTGCCGCAAGTCGGGCAGTTCCAAGCGCCCTCAGCCGGAGCCGCAGGTGCTGCAGGAGCTGCGGGAGCCGCACCGGCAGCAGAATTAGGAGCAGTGCCACCAGCAACGCCGCCGGCTACAACATTACCGAAGCCTTCGCCGACCTTCTGGGACTCGCCCATGATAGGAGCCATAGCATCTCTGGTCATGTTGATTACGCCGCCCATTGCGCCCAATGTAACACCAAGGGAAGCAACATCGCCGATACCGCCGCCTGCGCCGCCGCCGTTGCCGGTGATACCGTTCTGCATCGCTTCGAGGCCGACCTGACGAGCTGTCTCGTCTCTGTAGGTGTAGCCCTTCATCTCCATTTCCTTAGCCTCAGCCTCAGCCTGCATTCTGTATGCGTCTGCTTCAGCCTGTGCCTTGATGCGGAGGGCGTCAGCTTCACCCTGAGCGTTTACAGCCTTGAGCTGTGCCTCAGTCTGTGCTTCAACGATCTTTCTCTGCTGGGCAGCTTCTGCCTCAGCCTTCTTAACTTCCTCTTCACGTACCTTCAGAGTCTTGTCAGCGAACTGCTGCTTCAGGCGTACGAAGTTCGGATCGTCATCGGGTGTAACGATGGAAGTAACATAGAACTCGGGCATCGTGAGACCGTACTCTTCGAGCGTGTCGTTGATGTCGAGCATGAGCTTTGAAGAAAGAACGTCGAGGTATGCGTCGATCTCAAGAATGTTGAGGTTCTGTTCCTTGATTATGCGTGCGAGGTTAGCCTTGACCTTGTTGACGATCAGAGCCTTGAACATGCCTGTGCCGTAGGACTTGCCTTCGCCTGTAACGTCGCTCTGCATGAGCCCGTCTGTTGTTCCGACGAGCTTTAAGATGAGCTTGGCAGGATCAGTAACTCTCATATTGAAGTTACCGGATGCGCCGATCTCAACGTGGAGTCCGGATGCGGGATCGAAAAGTCTTACCTTGCTGTCAGTACCCCATCTGATACCCATCTGGGTAACCATGTTGATGAAGTAGACTTCACAGTGGAAAACGTTGATGCCGCCGGTACCGAGCTTCATGTAGTCACGGACCTTAGGAATGTTGTTCGTAACGAGCGTGTGTCTGCCGGCCTTGAACTGATCGAAGATCTTACCGTCACGGAAGAATAAAGCTTCCTGGGTCTCATGGACGATCAGCTGTGAGCCGATCGTAAAATCTTCTTTTTCGTGCTTGTGCGCGAGGACGTCATTACTGCCTTCGTACTTGATTACACTAATAGCTTCAACCATTTCTTCAAATCTCCCTTTCTTAATTCTTGTTATTCGTAAGTATAGATAATTGTTCTGTTGATATCGCGAAAACTATGAACAGCGCGATAGGCGCAACTATTGCAACTATTACCGAGATCACTGTCGGCACATGGAACGCATATGCCAATACCGAAAACAGGATGATGGGGCCTGCCGCGAGGAATGACAGTATCTTGATTATGATTTCGATCACACCGCCTCTGTAAAGAACATATCCCAGTCCTGCAGAACCTGCAAGGAACAACAGGATGCAGACAGCCCACGGCCAGTGGCAGACTTCGCGGAAGAATAATCCTACGGCAGCCGGAAGCGGCAGGCTGAATACAACATCCCATGGGATGTCCTTTCTGCGCTTCTTTTCGAGCTCTTCCTTTGCGATCTCGATCATGGCATCGGCATCTCTAAAGCCTTTAGCTTTCGACAAAGTCGAGATGGCACTGCTGTAAGAACCCTTATCGTAATAACCTTTGCCCTTTGCATAGATTGCAAGAAGATCCGCCTTCTTCTGACCCTCTTCACAGATCCTGACAAGATCGGAAGAGATCGGATCATTGAACTTCGAGCATTCGATAACGGACGTCTTGAAGAGAAGCTTGGCTTCGTTTGCTGAAGCAGCCTTGTTTTCGCTCTCGACGATGTCATTTGCTTTGGTGATGTTCGCGATTATCCTCTGGTACTTTGCATAGTCAGGATACAGGTCAGCTATGGCCCACCTGTTTCCGCAATTTGCGCACCTGGAAGTACCGACGAGATAATCGTTAATGATATCGCCGCCGCAGATCTTACACTTTAAAGATACCGGAGTAACATTTACATCTGGCATTCTCTATCCCTACCCTTATTCAAGCGTGCGCGAATTTTCCGTACGCGCCCGAAAAATATTATATCAAATATTTTTTCGCACCGCGATATTTTAAAGACTCAGCTTTTACACCATTTCGAAATAATATCAGTTTTGCGTAAAACCGGCGCCAAAGCAAAAAAAACGGCGGAAAGCAAAAGCCTTCCGCCGTATGAATTATTCAATTGATTTCTGCCGATCAGAAGAAGCCGATAACCCAGGCTACAGCTGCAATACAGATTACGAATGTGAAAGCGAACTTGTTGCCCTTGATCCTTGTCTCAGCGCTCATTCCGTTATAGAGAAGAACGAGATAGAAAGCATACGCTGCAACAGAGATGATAGAACCGAATCTTACGAAAGGAATGTATCCGATGAGTGATCCCAGAACTTCGCTTACGAGATATGCAGGAGCTACTGCCAATGAAGATACAGCAAGCAACTTGGAGAAAGACTGCTTCTCCTTCAGGATAAGGCCTGCAAGTGTGAAAGCACCAGCCATACCGAATGTACGGCCTGCAAAACGAATGAACGGGTAGCAGCAAAGCTTGAAGATCCTGAGAGCGATCGTACCGGCATCATAGAGTTCTCTGAATGATCTGCTGCTTAATTCAGCCTTTGCTTTTGCAACACGGATCAAATAATCAGGTACATCGATGCAGACGCAGCAAACGCTGATAACTACGATTACGATTGCAGCGAGGAGAATAGCATCTCCGACTTTCTCATAAGTAGGAGCAATCTCAGCAATACCGTCAGTGGGGTGAAGCGCAGCTTTAATGATGTTCTTAAAGTGCTGGCCAAAAGGAACACCTGCTTTAGGTTCCTTAGGCTGAGCCTGAGGTGCAGGCTGTGCTGCAGGTGCTGCTTCGGGAGCAGGAGCTGCTGTAACGGGTGCTGTTTCAGGAGCAGGAGCTGCTGCAACGGGTGCTGCTTCAGGAGCAGGTGCTACAGGAGCTGCTTCAGCTGCAGGTGCAGCGGGTGCGCCGAATGACATTCCGCAACCACCACAGAAAGCGACGCCATCGGGATTTTCTTTTCCGCAATTAGGACAAAACATTTTTCGTATCCTTTCCTCGGGCATAAAAACCCGATAACCGTGATACGTCCATTGTAACACACGTGTTCTTAAATAAAGTCAATAAAAATAAGCGTTTAAATATGTAGGTTTGCATATATTGACCTTGTTTTTCGGGTGTTTCACTTTTTGTATAACGAAAACCGGAAAAGCGGTGACAAAAAGTTGAAAACGGAGCTCATTTTAACTTTTTGTACAACTGAAATCGAAAAACCGGTGACTAAAAGTGAAACAACCGCTTTGTCGACATTTTGATGACCGTTTTTATCGACAAAAGTTTAAACTTCGCTTCGGTGACGTTTTGTAGACGGTTCGGATGGTTTTTCGGCTTAATTCTCTTCAGCCCACCCCGGGAAATGCTTGTTTCCATTTTGTCGACGATTTTTCGATTATCGTCTACAAAACGTGCAAAAATGAATGAATTTACTCATTTTGTGGACGATTTCCCGATTTTTGTCTACAAAATAGCAACATGCTGTAATTCCGCTCAGAATATAAGAGGCCGACTCGTACTCGAAAACAACTCGCTTAAAACCATTTCAGAAAAAGAGGCTGCCTCCATCGAGACAGCCCCTTTAAATCACTTATTCAAAACAGATCAGATTACGTCGACCAGATCGTAGATGACTTCAGGTGCAACGATCTCCGAGTATACGATCAGGTACTTGTAGCCGTTCTTCATGAAGACTGCTGCGTTGACGCTGGTCGTTGTCTCGCCCTTGCCGAGCTTGGGTACGTTACCGAATGCTACGTAGTAGAGTTCGACGGAGATTCCGCCTGGCGTTTGGCCTGCGACAGCAACACTCTTGTTGTTAGGGAATACCTTCTTCAGAACGTCGGTGCCTTCGTAAGTGGTGACGACTATTACCTTCTCGTCGTTTTCGCCGATGAATACTTCCTTGAGGCTGCCGTCAGTGTAAGTGCCTGAACCGGTGCTCTTGAGGTCGAACGGGAGCTTTCTGCTGATCTTGTCGATACGCTCGTTGCCGATACCTTGACTGTAATCGACATCTTCTTTCTCACCCGGGAGCTTTGTGCTGTCTATAGTCCTGTTATCGTTAGTGATAGTGGCATAGTTCTTGTTACCGCCTGAGGAGAGATTTTTATTATCAACGGCAGAAGTGGTTGTTTCCTCGGAAACATCTGCTCCGGGTGCGGGATCGGCATTAGCTTCTGTCGGAGCATTTTCTACGCCGATGACTGAATCGATCTCAGAGGCAACATCGTTAGCCTTGCTGTTATGTTCAGCGACAGTCGTGCTTGCAGCTTTTGCGCGGTCAAGATACTGAGATATGAACCATACAGCTCCGATAAGAACGAGGACAGCTGCCGCAATAGAAGATATTACAGCAACAGGGATAACCTTTGCCTTTCTCCTTACGGGCTTTTCTTCCGCACCTTTTTCTTCCGCATTTTTACTTGCTTCAGTGTCTTTGCTTGCATTTACAAATACATTAGTGAGGTCAGTTACTTTGCTCGTGCCTTCACCATTTGAATCGTCTGTGCCGGAAGGGTTTTCGGCCTGATCCTTGATCGCCTGGGAGACAGCACTCATGATCCTGGACTTCATCTCAGGATCAACAGTAACTTTGCTCATGATTTCGTTATACTTATTCAAAATCATTCGCCTCCTTCAGCATCTCTCTCAGTCTGTCCCTGGCACGCTTTAAGTCTGAACGTACCGTTGCTTCGCGGCGCCCTGTTATATTGGCGATCTCCGCGGTTGAATAACCTTCCTGATAGAAAAGGTGGATTGCTTCACGCTGATGGACGGGCAAGCTTCTTACTGCATCCCAGATGGCTTTGTATTCGTCGCCTTGATCCAGGTCTTCCTGTACTTCGCCGACGATCTCTTCGTTGAGTTCCATCGTGTCACGAACCTTGTTGTAGTCAATACGGTTCTTGGCAAGATTGGATGCTACTCTCATGAGCCATGCTTTTCTGTGTGTGTCACTCTCGAAAACAGGTCTCACCGTAACGAACTTGATCATCGTCTCCTGTAAGATATCCTCCGCGTCCTCAATGTTGTGCAGGTAAGAGAGTGCCAGACGAAGGATAGAATTACCTATCGTATTCAGGATCTCTTCCGCTTCCTTTTCTATCTCCTCGTCAGACTTGCGGCCTTCACCTTCAGAGACCTCTTTATCGTAGAGGTCTTCTTCGGCTGCATCGAGTATCTCGGGATGATTTTCGAGATAATCATCGTCCGGGCTCGAAAACGCCACCAGCATGGCGAGCTTTCTTAAAAGCGGCAGATTGGCTTCGTAAGTAAATTCCATTTTATCCTTCGTTGCATCTCCGCTTTCACCCTATATACAGACCAAGCGGAGGAAATGTTGCAGTTAAATTATAACAATGAAATAAATCAAATCAAATTGCTAAATTCCCGTTCCGTAATATAAAATATGCAGGGCGGTTCTGCTTGGAAACCAAATTAAGTTTTAATATTTATTTAAAATGTGTGTAACACAATAAAATCTTATACGTAGCATAATAATCATATGAGAAAAAATAACGGCAGATTGTTTATCGAAAATGATGTGGCTTATGTCGCAGTTGTTTTCGTGAGCGTAATCTTATTCATAGGCTTTATCGCTCTCCAGATCTTCTCAGGAATTCACGCGACCAGGATCTTTGTCGGTGTCGCCCTGATGTTCCTGTCTTTCTCGATGAATGTTTTCGAAGGCAAGTTCGGATTCTATATCTCATACGCACTTAACTTCGTCCAATTCATGATCTACACATATGAATATGTCATGATGAAGAATGCGTCCGCACCTATCCTTCTTGCGATGACATTCGTCACCATGGTCATCAACATGATCCTGCAGTATTACGTCATCAAGCTCGCTGCCAAGATCAAGGGCATCGAAGATGCAAAGCGTGACGAACGCGGCAAGGCGATCAGAAAAGAATTGGAAGACCAGATGTTCTCCCGTACGAGCCTTATCGTTAACTACGAAGCCATGGGAAATAACCAGGGCTTGAGCGAAGCGATCGGAAGAAACCTCAACTCTTCGATCGATCCTTTGACAACACTCCCCGGACGTGATGCCATCACCGAACGCGCTTATAAACTGATCAGAGAAGACATCTCTAACATGCGCGAGAGCGAAAATCCGGACCAGGTCTGCCGTCCGTTCACGATCATCTATTTGGCTCTCGACCATTTTGACAACATAACGAGATCTATCGGCCACAAGTCGATGGACCTCTTCATTCAGAGCATGGCACACCGTCTCCGTGAGGCAGCAGATCCCACCGATATGGTAGCAAGGATCGACGATGCAGACTTCGTGATCCTTTTCAGGAGAAGCCTTTCTCCCGAGAGCGAAAAGAAGTATGCAGACAAGCTCGTAAAGGAAGCCGGCAGGGCATTTGCAGCAGGCATCGATTCGATGAATGCAAGCATCTTCTATGGCACAGCCCACTACCCTGCTGATTCACGCCACGGCGGAGAGCTCATTGCTATTGCCGAAGAGCGCATGAGCAGAGCTGCCGCAGTCGCCAGAGGCGAGGCTGAGGATATCAGTGAGAGTGCATCTATTCCGGGCGAAGAGATCTTCAAGGACAAGTCCAAAGACGAGATCATCGCTATTTTCGAGCGCGCGATAACAGACGGAAGCTTCCACATGGCATACCAGCCCTGCTTTACCGCAGAGCGCAAACTCACAGGATTTGAATCATTCTTAAGATTCGATAAGAACGGTGTGTCCGTCCCTCCTCCGGTCTTCCTCGCCGCTGCAGAAAAAGCAGGTTACATGCGCCGCGTCGGCGGTTTCTCGCTGGAGAATTCCTTAAGCGCTCTCGCCACGATAAATAAGATCGATCCCGAACTCACGATGAACATCAACATCTCGAACTACCAGCTCCGCGAACCTGACTTTATTCAGTCTTTCCAGAACATCGTTTCCTATACTGACTGCAACGTCAAAAACCTCGTTCTGGATCTTCAGGAAGAGAGCCTCATCTCGAGCCTTGCAGATATCAGGATGACGATAGAAGAGCTCGCTACGACAGGCGTTAAGATGGCTCTCGATAATTTCGGCAGGGGCTATTCCTCATTTAATGCGATCCCGTTGCTACCTGTCTCAGTCTTAAAGCTCGACGGCAATTTCACTTCAGACCTCGCAACGGATCCCACGGTCCGTATCCTTACACGTTCGGCTATCACGCTGATGCACGACATCGACATCACGGTAACCGCAACAGGTGTCGGCCAGGAAGACCAGTTCGACATCTTAGCGGGTTCAGGATGCGACAGATTCCAGGGCCAGTTCATGGGCTCTGCCATCCCGTCTGACGAATTCGAAGAATTCATCTCAAAGCATAAGTGATGGCCGCACTTCCCGTTTTTTCCTCTATGCTATAATCACTCTATATTTAAAGGAGTGCTAGGGATATATGGCTGATTCAATCGTAACTATCGAAAAAGTCTCGTTAAAATACAAGAAAACCGTTCTGACCGACGTTACCATAACAGCTGAAAAAGGCGACGTAATAGGCCTTCTGGGCCTGAACGGTTCAGGTAAATCCACCCTGCTCTCCGCTATAGCAGGCCTTAGAAGGACTTCTTCAGGCACCATCAAAGTTTTAGGAAAAGCCGGCTTTGTCACGCAGGAAAACGCCCTCATTGACGAGCTCACAGCCATGGACAACCTTAAGATGTGGACACCACTTAGCAAGGCCGAGATCTTAAAAGAATTAACTGACACCGAGCTCTCCATCCTTAAGGTAAATGATTTTATCGACCTCAAGGTCAGGCGCATGTCCGGCGGTATGAAAAAGCGTCTTGCAATAGCTTCGGTGCTTTTGAGCAAGCCCGACATCCTGCTCATGGACGAACCGCTGGCAGCTCTGGACATCCCTGCGAAAAACGACATCATCAAGTTCATCGATTCCTTCAGAGCCAAGGGCGGCACGGTCTTCATCGCAAGCCACAGTGAAGAACTTTTCAAGCACTGCTCGAAAATATATCTGTTAAAGAACGGCGCAGCGACGCTCCTTCCTGCCGGCATCTCACCCGCGGAGGCCCTTGGATGATAAAGGCATACTGCAAAAGAGTATTGCTTTTCCTTCCCTATGTGCTGTGCTATTTTCTGGCACTCGGCATTGCCATGCTCGCGCTCGTCATGTATGCGTCGGAGTTCCTTTTCGAGAACAACACCGACAGCATCGTATCGGTCGCATGCTATGTGCCCGATGACGAGTCTTATACCCAGCTCGGAATTTCGCTCGTCCAGAAGATGGACAGCGTCAAGCACACGATAGACATCAACCAGGTAAAGTCTGAAAAGAAGGTCATAAGCCTCGTCGAGAGCGGCGATGCGATCGCCGGAATAATCGTTCCCGAAGGCTTCATCGAGGAGATGGGAACCCCTGAAGCAAAGCATGTTTCGGTAATCTACAGGGACGCTGACACCTTTGAAGAGCACATAGTAAACGACCTCATGTATGCGATGAGCGACCTTCTGGGCACTGCGCAGGCATCGATCCTCACGGCCGCCGAATATGCCGAACAAATGGGTATGGATCCTTCGGAGATCTATGAGATAAGAGGCGAAGTCCAGTCGAACAGCTTCACCTATGTAATGGACCGCAAAAAGCTGTTCCACCAGATCGACGCCGACGACATCGTCGCCAAATACGCAGTCAGGGAGCGCCTCACGGCATCTTACACTCTCTATATCCTCATGATGTCCGTCTTCGTCATCTCATTTTTCTATAAGGGCAACAACGACATTTTCAGGGCCAGGGCAAAGCTCTCCGGCATTAAGACCTGGAAGATATTCCTTCTTGAGGCCCTGTGCACCGCTGTCATGATCTATCTGCTCTATATCGTGATGTTCATCTGCCTGTGCTTCATTTTCGAATCCATGAAGTTCCTGTCGCTTATCACGGTCATCCCCGTGATCTTGATCATTGCGCTTCTGGGAACTTCCCTTTGCTATCTCGTAAAAAGTCCTGCCGCAGTATCCTATATCACCTTCGGCGCGGGCACTCTGATGATGTATCTTGCAGGAGGCCTGATCCCGTTGGATTTCATGTCGCGCTTCTTCCAGAATGCCGCAGTATATAACCCGTTCTACTACCTGATTCGTTTCTTTATGAGGTCGATGTTCCTATGAAATTATTCTTAAACAGATTATCGGTCCTCGCGAAAAGGAGCCTCATAAACCCTGCGATGTACGTCATGAGCTTCGTCATTATCTTAATGGCGCTCCTGGTCATTTTCGTGCCCGAAAAAGAGACCAGCATCTATATCCCCGTCGCAGTCTTAAACAAGGATACCTCCGAAGACACGGAAGAGATCATAGACAGCCTCACCTCAATGAATTCGATCTTCCACTTCTATGAAGTCGACGACGAAGACGAAATCTATAACGACCTCACATCCGGCAAGGCAAACACGGCTTATATCTTCCCCAACGGCTTTTCCGAAAACCTCACCTCATCAGGCTCCCGCTACGATATCAAGCAGATATCGACACCCGCATCGAGCTTCGTTTTCTTATCGAGAGAAGAAGTTTTCAGGAATTTCTACCAGTACAGCGCACGCCAGATCATCAAGGAGACTTTCGCCGCCCACGGCCGTGAGGTCGACGTTCATGACCCTGAGCTTAAAAGACTCTTCGGCAAATACTTAGACGACCAATCTCTTTTCGCTCTCGAAAACGTCGAAGGCAAGATCTACGACGCCATCACCCGCACCGAAAAGGTTCCAATCCCGCTCTACAAGTTCGCCGGTTTCTTCATCTTCACAGCTGCACTTCTGGGCACTCTTGCCTTCTTAAACGACCAGGACAACAGGATCTATCTGCGCTTCGGCCTCATCGAGCGCATCTACCTGGGCCTTATCCAGGTCGCTGTATTCACCCTGCCCGCAATGGTAATATCCATTATCTGCTTTATCGTCTCCCGGATAGGTTTTTCCCCCTTGCACGTGGTCGTCTATACCCTGCTCGTCACGCTGGTATCGTTTGTGCTCGGCACAGTAATGACGCTCCTTCCGATCCGCACGGCCCGCTCGAAGATCTTCTCTTCCATCCTGCCGGTCTACCTGATCCTGTCATTCCTCTTCTCGGGCATCCTCATGGACCTGACCAATTTCGGTACGGCACTGAGAACATTATCGAGACTGTTCCCGCCGTCGATGTTCTGAGGATTCACCTTTTGCAGATCCTGATTGACAAAAATCTGTACGAAAACAGCGAAAACTGTCAATAAAATCGTCAATAAGACCTTCGATTGACGGAATTATTGACGCTTTTGGTCATTTCCGTACAGTTTTCTGTCAATGAACATAACGGGCACAGTGAGGGTCAATGTTTCATACACTAGCAGAGCGCTTCTTCCCACAAGTGACTCAAAAAATGACCCAAAACCCCAAAACAGTCACCACTCCAGTCATTTTGGGGTGAAAATGACTCAAACAGTGACTCAAAACCCAAAATCAGTCACCATTTCAGTCATTCACCAAAAAGCTGCCCACTGCCATCGTTGAGGCTGGCATTCATTCAGACGCACACGCCGCAGTCAACTTTTTGGATAGCTTTTTTCCGAATTCTGCTAGCAAAAAAGCTGGATTTTCGCAAAATCCAGCTTTTTACCTAGCATTTTTTCGATTTTTGCTAGCTGAAAAGTTGACCAGTCGTCGCCCATTAAAAAAGGGCCGCCTTCATCGAGACAGCCCTTATAAATCAGCGTTCAATTAAAGATCAGAGATCAAAAGCAGCTCCAGCACTTGAAAGCTTTGAAGCGTAGTTATCAACTGCGTCTTCGACCATTTCTTCAACGAGCTTCTCGTTCATGGGAACGGAAACAGGGTTTACGGAAGCGCCGAATGCCTTAGCGAACTGATTGAGTGTTGCAGGCTTTGTGTTGAGTGCGCCGCCCATGAGAACGAAAACATTCTTGCCGTTTACTTCAACAGTGATTGCAACGTCGCCCTTGAGGCTTCCTAAAAGGTCTTCGAAATCAATGTCAGCCTTGTCACCGTACTTTTCGAGGATGTCAGCGATATCGTCGTTGTCGAGAATGATCTTTGCGAGCTTGGCAACGTCAATGTGGAATCTGAAGTAGCCTTCCTTCTTGGAAGAATAGAATTCCTTGTTTGTGAGGCTCTTCTTGCTGACGCCTGCTTCATCGAGCATATCCATAACAGCGTCCATGATGTCTTCAGCATAGCCGTCTTTCTTAAGTGTCATCTGGAAAGCAACTGCGCCGTCGATCTCGAGATCTGCGATGTCCTCAGGATCAGAAGCGATGTCCTTTGCATCCTCAAGGCCTGTAGCCTTTGCTGCGAAAGCGAAAGTCTCAACGTCATCAACATCGATAACGTCATTAAGCTTGAGATCCTTCAGGAAATCCTCGATCTGCTCGGGCTCATCTTCGATGAAATCCTCATCTGCATATGCATAGATACCATCTTCCAAGTCATCAATATCAGGTGCATCTTTGCCGTCGAGCTCGAACTCTTCGAGACCAAGCTTCTCACAAGCCTTTGTAAAATTGCCTGTAGAAATCGTTGTTGTCTTGCTGCAGCCTGCCAAAACGCCTGCAACCATAGCTAATGCCAGCACGCATGCCATAGCTTTAATCTTCTTCATAATTAATACCCTCCTTTTGGGAATATCAGCATTATACTACAAATCATTTTATTTTGACTTATTAATAATCCAAACTGTCCTGAGTGTAATATCCGCTGTCTACAAGTATTGTCTTGTAATTATCGGCCGTAACAAATACCGGCGCGCAAAGATAAGACGAAATGTCTTTCTTTCCGTTGTTGTACGTATCAATATCATTGACATCGACTTTCTGACCGTTCATGACCTGGGACACCATCTTAGCTGCCTGGGAAGCAAGAGTTCTCGTATCCTTAAAAACTGACATGGCCTGCTTGCCTGCGATAATGTGCTTAACACTGAGTATGTCGCAGTCCTGGCCCGTGATGACCGGGTAATTGCCTTTATAGTACTTGTCCAGTGCGTTTATGACACCGCAGGCAGTGGAGTCATTCGAGCAAAGCCATGCATCGATATTTGTTCCACTCGGATAATAGGCAGCGAGAATGTTCTCGGCTCTGGCCTGGGCATTATCCGTTTTCCACGAATCGGTGGCAACATCTTTGAAATCCTTCTGGCCTGAAAGTACTTTGAGCTTGCCGGAATCAATATACGGTTTTATCGCATCCATAGCGCCCTGATAGAACAATGCCGCATTATTGTCAGTGGGATCGCCTGCCGTGATCTCAATGTTAAAAGATCCATTGGCGTTATCAAGATCGAGCGCTTCAACGATATACTTTCCCTGAAGCTGTCCGACCATGTAGTTATCGAAAGAAACGAAGTAGTCAACGGCTTCCGTACCTAAAATGAGGCGGTCATAAGCAATGACGGTTACATCCTGCGCTTTGGCATTTTCGAGGACCTGTGCCAATGAACTGGATTCAATGGCCGCAACAACGATTACCTCGCAGCCGGAATTGATCATGTTCTGGATCTGCTGGACCTGGGTATCTACCCGGTTTCCGGCGTACTGGAGGTCAACAGTGTAGCCCATTGCCTCAAGTTCCTTCTTCATCCGGTCACCGTCCTGAGCCCATCTCCAGAGGTCTTTTGTTGGCATTGAGACACCGACCTTGCCGGAACCCGTCAAGACCGGATCAACAGGATCGACCGGATCCTTGTCAGGATCTGGTGCAGGTGTCGGAGTTGCCGTATCAGGTGCGGGTGTCGGAGTTGCCGTAGGAACGGTTGGCTTTTTATTAGCGATCTTCGAAATATATTTAGCGTAAAGAACCACTTTATCGACCATGTCTTCTGCAACTTCTTCATTCATCGGCAGAGTCATCGGATCTTTTGCAAGGCCGAAAGCCTTAACAAAGTCTTTGTAGACCTTCTTTTCGGAATTGACAACGCCGCCCGCGAAAATAAGTATCGTGGAACCTTTGATCTCGATTGAAACGGCGATATCGCCCTTGAGTCCTTCTAAAAGATCCTCAACATCACCGTATTTCTTGTTCAGCGATTTCATCGTATCGTCGTCATCAAGAACGGTCTCCGCGAGCTTTTCGAGATCGATGTGGAATCTTAAAAATGCCTCATTCTCAGAAACATAATATTCCTGGGGTGTGAGCTTCTTGGGCTTGATGCCGGCCTTCTTAAGGACGTATTCGACACCGTCCATAAATTCTTCTGCCTTGCCCTTCTGCCCGAAATCCATCTGGAAAGCAAATGCGCCGTCCAGCTCGGCATCCTCAGGATCCTTTACATCCTTGAGGTCATCATAGCCCGCGCACTTGCCGGCTAAAGCGACGTACACCAAATCGTCAGAAGTAAAAGCCTTCGAAAACTTTAACATCTTAAGATATTGGTCAATTACCTTGGATTTGCCCGAGATGATATCTTCGTCGCCGACAAAATAGAAACCGTCTTCGACGTTCTTTTCGATCTCGTCCAATTCATCGATCTCAAGTTCGGTGAGCTTCAGCTTTTCGCACGACTTGATGAACTTGTTCTTGTTCATCGCCGTGGTCTTGCTGCATCCGGTCAAGATGCCGGCGAGCATAACGACCGCAAGCAGAGCGGAAACGATTTTTCTGTTCATACAATCTACCCCCTTGTTGTACTTATACGGATTCTATCACAGAATCAGATATCTTTGACTTGCTCTTTGCTTTTGAAGTATTATCATTTTTGTGCGAGGAGGTGTTATCTTTATGCGCGAAAAATGGTCGTCTAGATCCGCTTTTATTCTGGCAGCGATTGGTTCTGCCGTAGGTTTGGGAAATGCCTGGAGATTCCCGGGCTTGGCTGCTAAATACGGCGGCGGTGCTTTCCTTTTTGTTTACCTGATTGCAATGCTCGTTGTCGGCATTCCGCTTCTCATGATGGAGATATCCATTGCAAGATATACCCGTCAGGGCGCGCCCGGTTCAATGCGTGCACTCAACAAGAAGACCGAGGGCATCGGCTGGATCGCAGTTTCAAACGGTATCGGTATTTCTATCTACTATGCAGCAGTTTTCGCATGGGTCATCATGATGTTCTGCCTGAGCTACAAGTTTAAGAACATGACCGGCGACACAGAAGCCGCAAGCGGTCTCTGGGCAGCAACGATCAAGACCACCGGAACGACTTCCGGCTTTACCACGATCTCCTGGCCCGTCGTAGGTTGCCTCATTGCATCATGGGCTCTCTGCTATATCTGCATCAGAAACGGCACGACAACAGTAGGAAAGGTCGTTAAATACACTGTTTCCCTCCCTGTCATCTGCCTCCTCATAATGGCTGTCCGCGGCATCATGATGCCCGGCGCAATGGCTGGTCTCGCAAAGCTCTTCATCCCCGATTGGTCCGCTCTCGCTGATTCCAATCTCTGGGTAGACGCTATCGGCCAGGTATTCTATTCACTCTCAACATCAATGGCGATCATGTTCGCTTACGGTTCATTCCTTGATAAGGACTCCAACATCGTTATCGACACGATCATCATCTCATTCTCCGACATGTTCATCAGCATCCTCGCCGGTGTCGTTATGTTCACGACAATGGCAGGCACAGGAATGCTCGACAGCATGTCCGCTTCAGGTATCGCAACAGCATTCATCATCTATCCTCAGGCAATCGTCAAGATCTCAGGCAACTCAATCTTCAACATGATCTTTGCGTTCATCTTCTACTTCTGCCTGATCACCCTTGCGATCGACTCCCTGTTCTCCATCATCGAAGGTATCTCCACAGCTATTTCCGATAAGTTCAAGCTCAGCAAGAAGAAGACAACACTCATCATCTGCTTTATCGAAGGCGTCATCAGCCTCATCTACGTAACAGGTGCTGGCCTTGCCATCCTCGATATCGTCGACTACTTCATCAACAGCTACACACTTATCATCACAGGTATCCTCGAGATGATCGCCGCAGGCTGGTTCTTCAAGACAACCAAGATCCTGGAAGAGCTCAACCGCAACACCAACAAGTTCAAGATGCCCAAATGGTGGTTCATCCCCTCCATCAAAGTCATCTCACCTGTTGTCCTCATCGGCCTGTTCATCTGGAACCTCTATAACCTCATCAAAGGCGGCGGCATCTACGGCGCTGCTGACGGTTATTCCCTCAAGGCCAACATCATCTTCGGCTGGTGCGTCGTGATCCTTATCCTCTGCTCCGGCTTCATCGTCAAGGCCATTGTTAAGGCCAAATCCGCTAACGGCTTTGTAGAAGACGACAGAACCTGGGATGATATGAAAGACGCATAAGGGTTCAATACAACGTTAGTTCACTTTTTTTAGCGGGCGCTCCTTCGGGGGCGCCTGTTTTTTTGGTGGGTATGTGTTTTCGCGCAAATGGGGGCGCCTCTCACCGCATCCTTCACATCGATTGACGAAAAACTGTACGAAAATGGCCAAAATCGTCAATAATTTTGTCAATAACGCTCTATTTGACGATTTTATTGACAAAATCGCTTCAAAACGTACAGGTTTTCGTCAATCAATCGTCATGCCCACTTTCAACCTATTTTCGAAAATATTTTTCGAGCCGTTTTTCAACTGTTATAGTAAATTTTACTTATTTCTTTTTTAACGCTCGAAAACGATTTTTCCGTGTTTTTTGTTTGTCGGTTTTTGTCGGTATTTGTCGGTTGATTCCCGAAAATGAGCATATAGAATCATACTATGAAATACTTAGACAAATACATACCAAAAGAGCTTCTTGCTCTTAAGATAAACTACTGCAGAAAGCGGCTCAGAGAACTGCCTAATATTAGTGTGCGCACACATTCAATAAATGGTGTTCAAACAAAAATAATTAAAGCAGATAATCATAGGCTCATCTTAAATTCCACTAAAGGCCAAGACCTCTACGCCGCCATGGTCGAGCGCGAAGATCTCGAGTGCCAGCTCAAGATCTATGAGGCTATTTGGGACCGCTATTACAGGACGCCGGTGCCGGTGTTTGATCCGCCGAGAATCGTGAGGACACTGAAGACTCCGGGCAATGTGAATACCGTCATGAACAGGGCGTTTTTCGACAGCCTGAAAAATGACGCAAATACTAAATATCCGAAGCCCATGATATACTCTTTTAACGGCATTCAATACCGCTCGGATGTCGAGCGGCAGATTGCCATCGGATACACGGAAATGAATGTGCTGTTTAAGTATGAGCCGGAGCTTTGGGTGGCCGGCATGAACGCGCCAATCTATCCTGACTTTTTCCTGTACATTCCTGAACTGGATACGTGCAAGATCCATGAGCATTATGGTCTGATGAATTTCGCGAAATATACACGCGAAGCAAAGCTCAAGTGCAGCACGTATATTGACGCGGGACTCCTTCTGGACCAGGACGTTTTCTTTACATACAACACTGAGAACCAGCCGTTTGATCTAAGGTATATTGCAGCCAAACTTAATGGCGTCATATACGGCAACCTGATCAGCAGCAATGAGTTGATCTCAAATTCAAGCCTGTGACATGGCACACTTTTGGCAGATCTCAAATTCAAGCCTGTGACCTCCGACGCGGCAAGCACGCCCCAATGTCCCAAAATCCTTTGATTTTCAAATCTTGTTGTATAATGAAAACATTAGAAGCAAACATGGGTGTCTATAAAAGGGTGATTGGGTCGGATGAACGTTACGATCATATGCGATGTGCTCGGCGAGGCGAACAACGGCACGAGCGTCGCGGCTTATAACCTCATTAACCATTTGAAATCGCAGGGGCATAATGTCACTGTCGTTTGTTGCGATGCTGACAAGAAGGGCAAGAGCGGTTTCCGCATCGTGCCTACCCTTGACCTGGGGCCCATCATAAATGCAGCACTTGCAAGGAATGAAGTTGTTCCGGCCAAGGCCGATCCCAAGATACTTGAAGAAGCAATAAAGGGCGCGGATGTCGTGCACCTCCTGATGCCTTTCCCGCTCGCGTGGAAGGCTGTCCCGATATGCGAAAAGTACGGCATTCCGATGACGTCGAGTTTCCATGTTCAGGCGGAGAATTTCACTTGCCACATCGGTCTCATGAAGTCCAATTTTGCGACAAAGGTAGTCTACAGATATTTCTACAGGAAGGTCTACAGCCACTGCGCGATGACGCACTACCCGACGGAGTTCATCAAGAGGGATTTCGAGAGCAACATTAAAAAGAGCGTGCCGTCAAAGGTAATATCCAATGGCGTTTGCGAGTCGTTTTTCGAGCCCGCGCCGGCAGAAGCCATCAACAGGCAAAAGCAGAAAAATCACGATAAATTCACGATCGTCGTTGTCGGAAGGTATTCATCCGAAAAGGCGCAGCAGGTCCTGATCAAGGCAATCGCGAAATCGAAATATAAGGACAGGATCAAGCTCATCATGGCGGGCAAAGGCCCTAAGGGCAAGAGCTACAGGCGTTTGGCGAGAAGGAATGGTGTCGACTGCGAGATGCGCTTCATCGAGCATGAAGAACTTAAGGAAGTGCTTAATGCCGCTGACCTTTATGTGCACACGGCTTATGTCGAGCTCGAGTCGATCGCGTGCCTGGAGGCAATAGTTACGGGCCTTGTGCCGATCATCTGCAACTCGAAAAGGAGCGCCGCAAGGTTCTTTGCGAGGGACGACAGGTGCCTTTATAAGAAGTGGGATTCTGACGATCTGAAGAACAAGATCGAGTATTTCATGGATAACCCCAAAGAGCTTGAGGCGTGCAAGGCAAAATACAAGTCACAGGCAAATGTCAGCAGGCTCGGCGAGTGCATGAATAAGATGGAAGAGATGCTCGAACAGGCTGCGGGCATGCGCGCGAAAGAGGCATGAGCCATGAAGGAACGCACGATCTACTATTCCGACCTTCTGAATGACGACTTTGCCGGCACGGATATCAACACGGTCACGCTTCCCGAAGATTACAGATATTTCCCGAAAACGGCCATCAGGCGCGGCTTTGCGGGCGGACTGAATTTCGCTGTGTCGCCCTTGATCCTGCTTTTGCAGGAAGCGGTTTACGGCGAAAAGATCGTCGGCAGGGAAAAGCTCAAGGGCTATAGAAAAGAAGGGTTCTACCTTTACGGCAATCACACGAGGACGATGGGCGACGCGTACTGCCCCAACCTCCTGGCTTTCCCGAAAAAGGCTTATATCGTCGCGAGCGCAGACTGTTTCTCGATCAAGGGGATCAGGCGTGTCGTGGAAGACCTGGGAGGCATTGCCCTGCCCAATAACCCCAAAGGATTTAAGAATTACTCACAGGCGATGAAGCGCCACGCTGAGGAGAACCATATAATCACGCTCTATCCTGAGGCGCACATCTGGCCGCAGTATACGGGAATCAGGCCTTTCAAGGCTTCGACCCTGCACTACCCGGCCGAGTCGGGCAAGCCCGTCTTTACCTTCACCACCACATGGCAGAAGCGGAAGATCCTGCCGGGCGCGAGGACGGTCGTCTATGTCGACGGGCCTTTTATCCCGGATATGAGCCTGCCGATGGACAAGCGCAAGGAAGTCCTTAGAAATCAAGCGTTTGAGGCTATGACCGAGCGCGTGAAAAACTCCAATTACGAGAAGATCCATTATGTTTACAGACCCGAAGGCGGAATAAACACCGAACATAAGGAGCCCGCAACTTGAGCAAAACACCCTCAAAAAATCTTATCCCGCTTCTCCTTCTGACATTCACGCTCGCAGGAGTGATCGGATTTCTCTATGAAACGGTCTGTGTCCTGATCAATACCGGCGGCGAGTTTTATAAGCGCGGTACGACTTATGGCCCATGGATCCCGATATACGGCTTCGGCGCTCTCCTGATCTTCGCGCTTACGGTCAAGTTCAGGAAAAAGCCCTGGCTGGTCTTCCTGATCGCCGCTGCCAGTTGCGGCCTCTTGGAACTTACCAGCGGATATGTCATCGACAAATATTTCCACATGAGGCTTTGGGATTACACCAATGTCATCCTCAACTGGGGCAATCTGAACGGCTACATCTGCGTCAGGTCGGTCATCACATGGGGGATCTTCGGCATGATCCTGATGTATGGCCTGGTGCCCCTCCTGGAAAAGTTCCAGAAGAAGGCCCCAAAAACATTTAACATTGTTACAATCGCTCTATTCGGGCTATTTGCAATAGACATCGTGCTAAGTCTCACGATAAAATAGTCCGGCCGGAAACAACGAAAAAGGACCTGAAAACGACCCTAAAAAGCACCCCAAGGAGGCGCCTCATGAACAAAGATTACCTCAAAGCCAGATTCCCGATGCTGATGCTGATCTTCGCATTCGGCGGTATTTTCGGATTCATTTATGAGGAGATCTTCTACCGCTTCGATCTGGGCGAGTGGGTCAAGCGAGGCACGACGTTCGGTCCCTGGATCCCGATCTACGGCTTCGGCGGACTGCTCATCCTGGGCCTCACATTCAAGGTCAGGAAGAACCCTTTCCTCGTTTTCCTTCTGGCTACGATAACATCAGGGATCCTGGAGTTCGCGACCGGCTGGTTCATCCTCACGTTCTTCCACACGAGGCTCTGGGATTATAACGAAGAGATCTTAAACTGGGGCAATATCAACGGTTTCGTGTGCGCTAGGTCAGTGATTTTCTTCGGTTTGGCGGGCGTTTTCCTGCAGTTCATACTGGTCCCGCTTTTTGAAAAGCTCGAAAAAAAGATGCCCAGGAAGGCATGGCTCCTGCTCTGCTACATCCCGGCAGCGCTGTTTGCCCTTGATATCGTTGTAAGCCTTGTATGCAAGGCGTTGGCGGGCTAAAGAGACGCATTTCTCAATTTTTCTATAAAAGTAAATATTTTTTACACAATGTTAATGGAAGTTGATAAAAGGATTTGATAGTATCCATATATACGGTAGGTTTGTCTGCTTACGCGGGTTTCCGCAATAAGTGCAAGGAGTTACCAGATGGCTATCAACGTCAAATCCGGAAAGAAAACTGATCCCTCAACCGGGCTTGTTGTCAGCTGGTCTCCTGCAAAAGAGCACGACGATCCCAAGCTTTTTCTGCTGGTCATTATCTGCCTTGCGATCAACATCGTCTGCAACCTGATCTGCAATATCACCGGAATTCCTTTCTATTTTGACTGTATCGGAACGATCGTTGCTGCCATGATCGGCGGCTTTATGCCGAGCGTCCTGGTCGGCTTTTTGACGAATATCCTTTCAACGCTTCTTTTTAAATGGATATTCGGCGGCGATTCCAGCAATCTCTATTACTGCATCGTCAGCGTTCTCATCGCTCTTTGTGCAACGCTTTTCGCACAGCATGGCTATTTCAAGAAGCTCCACATAAAGATGTTGATCCCTCTGACATGCTTCATCATCCTGGGCGGCGGTCTGGGATCGGTCATCACGTGGGGCCTTTACGGAAACACAATGGGCGAAGAGGTCGCTTCGTCTCTTGCCGGCAGGATCTACACGAATGTTATCAACGACGCTTTCCTGGCCCAGCTCTATGCCGGCATGATAATGGATATTCCGGATAAACTCATAAGCACAATCCTGGCCTTCATCATCTATAAGACCTATCCGAAAAAGCTAAAGCCCACAAAAGACAGGATCGATGTGGCTTCCCTAGCCAAGAAAGGCCTTTCCTTAAGCGGAAAGATAATCATTGCGGTCACGCTCATTTTCGGAATAGCAGCTGCCGTTGTCACAGGCGTCAGTCTGAAGCAGTTCCGCCAGACCATGGTGGAGTCCGAGGGCAAATATGCGATGGATACCGCGAGGTTCGCAGCTACCCTTATCGATGCCAACAAGGTCGACGAATATTTAACGCGCAAGGAATCGGCTGAAGGCTATTACAGGATCAGCAGATATTTCAACCTCATCCTGAACAGTTCCGACAGGATCCAGTACCTCTACGTTTATCAGATAAAAGAAGACGGCTGCCACGTTGTTTTCGATGTTTCCACACCGGACACGCCCGCATCTGAGACCGGCGACATCATTCCTTTCGATGAAAGCTTCGATGAGCATATCGACGATCTCCTGGCAGGAAAAGAGATCGACCCGATTATCACCAACGACACATATGGCTGGCTCTTATCGGCCTACGTTCCGATCCACGACAACCTGGGCAGGTGCAAAGCCTATGTCTGCGTTGACGTATCGATGCCTAATGTTGCCGAAGTCGAGAGAACCTTCACCTTCAAGATGACGACGATCCTCATGGGCTTCTTCATCGCGATCCTCACATTGAGCGTTTACTGCGCAAAGCGCTTTATCGTAAGGCCTGTTAACAGCCTGGCAAAGCTCGCAGGCGACTTCGCCTACACGAATGACGAAGCCAGAAAAGAAGCTCTCGACAGCATCAAGGAACTTGAGATCAAGACAGGCGATGAGATCGAACAGCTCTACGACGCGATGGCGAAAACGACAAAGGATACAGTCGATTACATCAACGAATCCCAGCGAAAGAACGAAGCGATCTCCACCTTCCAGAGCGGCATGATCAACGTCATGGCAGACCTCGTAGAGAGCCGCGACAAGTCGACCGGCACGCACATCAAGAACACATCAGCTTACGTCGAGATAATCTGCGAAGAGCTTATGAAAGAAGGTCTCTATCCCGATATCGTTAACGAAGAATACAAGAATAATGTCGTAGCTTCCGCGCCAATGCATGACATCGGCAAGATCAAGATCTCCGATACAATCCTTAACAAACCCGGCAAGTTCAACGATGAAGAGTATGAGATCATGAAGACCCACGCCGAAGAAGGCGCGAAGATCATCAGCACCGTTAAAAAGACCGTCGAGAGCGACGCCCTCAAGGAAGACTACCTGGGCGAAGCCGAAAACATGGCCCATTACCATCACGAAAAATGGAACGGCAAGGGCTATCCGTGCGGCCTTAAGGGTGAGGAGATCCCGCTGTCAGCGAGGATCATGGCCGTCGCCGATGTTTTCGACGCCCTGGTCGCTAAGCGTGTTTATAAGCCCGGTATACCGTTTGACGATGCCATGAAGATCATTAAGGAAAGTTCAGGCGAGCACTTTGATCCCGTTATCGCGCAGGCATTCATCAATGCCGAAGACAGGATCCGCGCCGTCACGGAGCAGCTCCACTGATAAGCCGTCTCTAAAACTCTACTCCCTGCATTCTCATTAGCCCCTTTCAAGGCTATAATTGATTATGTTTTCGAGCTCGAAAAGGGGGATTTCACATTATGGAAAAGATCGACATCTGGCAGAAGGGCGAATACACATACCCGTTGGCATTTGATTTCACGCCCAATCTGAGGGCCTACCTTCTTGATGAGGGTGCCGCTAATCCCTGCATGCTGGTCCTCCCCGGCGGCGGCTACGCAGTCGCAGTTCCGCCCGAAGGCGAACTCGTCGCAAAGCGCTTCAACGAGCTCGGCTATAGCAGTTTTGTTATGACCTACACAACCAACCAGCTCTGCCGTGTGCCCGTTATGGACCAGGCTATGAGAGACCTCGCAAGAGCTGTCAGGTTCGTCAGAAAAAATGCTTCCGAATATCGCGTAGACCCCTCAAAAATCTACATTTGCGGATTCTCAGCTGCAGGCCACGTCTGTGCATCCTTATGCGATTACTGGGATGAGATCGATGATGAGAATCCTGAATATGCCGGCATCTCATGCCGCCCTGATGCAGCTATCCTCTCCTACCCTGTAATCACTTCAGGCGAATTTGCTCATCAGGATTCGTTCCGCTTCCTTTTGGGCGGCGATATCTACGACAGAGACGACGAAGAAGCAAAGACATTGCTCGATAAATACTCTCTCGAGAAGCACGTAAAATCCACCAATCCTCCCTGCTTCATCTGGCAGACCGAAGAGGACGATCTCGTGCCCGTTAAGAACAGTTATCTCTACGCTGAAGCATGCAAAAATGCAGGCGTTAAATATGAGCACGTCACCTTCCCTCACGGCTTTCACGGCCTCTCTATTCCAACCGAAGAATGGGCAAGAGGAATGCACGGTGAACCTTATACTGCCGAGCAAAGCTTCGCACTCGTAAAGGCAATAAAAGAGGGCCTCATCGAATTCGACGGCGACCCTGATAGTTTATTGGATTTCTTGAAGCCCTGGCCTTACGATCCCAACGCGCCGAAGTACCCTGAAGTATGCGCATGGCCGGAGATGGCGGATAAGTTTATTAAATCACTGTAATAACTCTTACATCGCGCGGGTCAATAAAAACGCAACCACATCAATAAGTGCCATTGCAACGTCAATGCATATGGTAAGTATTGCGAGTGCTTTGCCGACTTTTTCTTTGCGCACAGTAAGCTTAACAACCCAGATAACTGCTACCAATGCGAAAGCAACGATCACACCCTTAATGCTGCCGTCCTTTATGGTCTGCTTCACCCGCTGATAGTACCTTTCGCGCATCTGCTTAAACTCTGAAGCTATCTTCTGAGAATCATTGATCTTGTTTATGTTTAGTACAGGGGTAGCGGCTTCAAAAGTATTCGTATTTCCGCGGTCTTTTCCGTCATCTAAAACATTTATGTTCGCATCATACTTATCTATTATTACTCTGGTATCTTTTTCGTTCTCTGCCTCATAATCCAGAATCACTTTAAATGATTCACCTTCTTCAAGATCAAATCTCGCCTGAATATGCTTATACTCGTGTTTTTCCGTATACCAATCAATTATCTCGTAAATTTCACCAACCGTTCCTGCTTCAAGGGTAACCGGTCCGCCATACTGCTTAACAATATGCGGATCGTCAAACACGACAGTTTCGTTCAATGTGATGCTAGCTTTATAACCCTCTGTTATCGATTTTGATTTTCGCCATGAATCAATAACCCCATAGGCAGTAACCAGGAGGAACAACAGAATGGTAGTTATTACGAGTATTATGTTGCTTGTTTTAGATTTCATATTTCCCTCAGAATATATCGATGGCCAAGAACACAGCGCAGGCTATAAGCAGGACTGCTAATACCCTGTGAACAACTAATACATATGCTCCGTCCCTGCATATCCATGTAATGGCAGATGCAATAAACAAATAGACCACAAAAGCAATTGCTGAGAACAGTATCTCTTTTTCTACTCTATCCTTTTTCAGCTTTTTCGCTTCTGATGTCTGCTGTTCATACAGCTTGATCAGGTCTTCTTTTTCGACAAAGTATTCTACATCCAGACTTAAACGGCCATCATATTCATCAACATAGAAAGTTACTTCGTTGGCGTTTACAATAACGGTGGGTTTTACATTCGTCCCTTTCGAGAGCGTAATACCAGCATCCTCGATATACGCATCCTTGCTCAAGGTAATATCGTAACCTATAGAAGCCATGCTATCCGCTACCGGCACACGATAAATAACGTTGATCATGTAAACTGCCAACGCCACCGACAGTGCCTCTAAAATAACGTAAACCACATACCGTTTTTTCATATTTTCTGCTCTCGAAAACCAATAAGTTTATAATATCTAATTTAATATCTTATCTATTTCTTTGTTTACTGCCTCTACCTCTGGCGAATGTTGCAAGGGGTGGCCATGTTCATAATCAACATGTGCATTGTTAAATACTTCGATGCCGAATACTGTGACCACAGTTCCTATTTCATAATATGAGTATCCTGCCTCATCGTATATTTTGTGAAGCTGTTCAACCCGATAAATGAATCCGAAAAGACTGCAATACATTTTTGAACCGCCGTCTTTAAAATAATATACTCGCGGAAACAGAAGAAAGATGACAATCATAACGATCACAACGATCGTGACAACTTTCTTTAAGCTCTTTGGCTTCTTTGGTTTTTTCTCTTTACTCATACAGATTCCCCTCAAAGCCTCATTTGCACAAAACGGAATCCCTGCTTGCAACAATCACACTAACCGCAATTATCCCGATTGTTTCCAGCAGGAAAAAATATGCAACAACATTTTTCATGTTAGTGCTCCTGCTTTTATGAAAACCTACTACCCTGCCCTACATAACTAACTATACACGCTGCGATATAATGTATAAATAGTTTTTAAGCTAATTGGAGTAGGAATATGGATATCAAAGACAGCAGAATAGATGCCGGCAAGGCTTTTGACTGGGGCAAGACTTCAGAATTCTATGCAAAATACAGAGACATCTATCCGGATCTCTTCTATCAGAAGGTAGCTGACAGAGGCCTTTGCGTAAAGGGCCAGAAGGTGTTGGATCTCGGCACAGGCACCGGCGTTTTGCCTCGCAACATGTATAAGTTCGGAGCAGAATGGACCGGCACGGATATCTCTCCTGAGCAGATCGAGCAGGCGAAAAAACTCTCTGAAGAAGCAGGCATGAACATTAATTACCAGGCAGTTTCGGCAGAGAAGCTCGACTTCCCGGATGAGTCATTTGACGTGATCACAGCTTGCCAGTGCTTCTGGTATTTCGATCACGAGAAGGTCGCGCCTGAATTCAGCCGCATCCTCAAGAAAGACGGAAAGCTCGTGATCCTCTTTATGGCATGGCTGCCGTATGAAGACAAGATCGCCGGAATGAGCGAGGATCTGGTAAGAAAATACAGCCCCACCTGGTCAGGCGGCGGCGAGACAGTGCACCCGATCTTCATACCTGAGGTGATGTACGATTATTTCGATATGGATTATCACGAAGAGTATAAGCTGAAGGTGCCTTTCACGAAGGAATCCTGGCACGGCCGCATGATCGCATGCAGAGGCGTCGGCGCATCTTTATCACCTGATGAACTCGCGAAATGGGATGCAGAGCACCGCGAACTATTGAAGAACGTACCCGATGAGTTTGATGTATTACATTATGCTGCTATCGCAGTTTTGAAAAAGAAATAGTTATGCTCGCTTAGGTCCTCCGCGCTTTGCTTGTGCGGAATCGCTCGCACAACTAATTCTTTTACAACGCAACACAAAAGGAAAATGAAATAATGATTGAGTACAAAATAGCAACAAATGAAGATATAGAGCTCCTTATGAGCAGCAGACTTGAGATGCTGAAGGTCGTAAATAACCTTCCCGCTGATTACGGATATTCGGAAGAGATCGTAAGGGAGAGCCGCGATTATTTTCTTAACGGCGATCACATTACGGTGCTCGCGATAGATGACGGCAAAGTGATCGGCTGCGCATCGATGAGCTTCATGTGGATAATGCCTACATTTTCGCATCCTACGGGAAGGCGCGCGCACCTGATGAACGTATACACAAGATCTGAATACCGCCGCCAGGGCATCGCTCGAAAGATGGTAAACATGCTGATCGATGAGACCTGGAAGAGGGGCGCAACTGAGATCAGCCTTGATGCAACGACAATGGGAAGACCCCTTTACGAGAGCCTCGGATTTACAAATTCTACAGAGGGCATGGTGCTGACGAGGTGATCACTTCACCACGATAATTGCATCAACCAGTTTGTCGGGTTCCGTATCAATTTTACCTTCGTGCTTTAGAAGATTTAAAGTGATGTAATTATTTATTTCTTCTACGTCAGAAGGAGTAAATTTGTCGCTTGCTCCTATCGTTTGCTGGTATCCGTCATAGAACCCTTCTTTTTCATCAGGGCAATAATAGACCCACAGAACATTAATGGTCATTACTCTGCGGTTATCTGTATAGCCATTGAAGTACTTGCTGATTCTGATTAGCTCATTAAAATAATCAGTCAGTTCCTCATGCTTCTCAGGAGAAGCATCACTGGAAACATACAGAAGTATATCGTAAGTATCTGTATCGAAACTGTATTTTCTGATTGAATCGTTATGTATTGCGACATCAAAACCATGCTCGTCCAGACAGGCGATCATCTTATCATAGAAGTGAATGTTAGAGTTCAATGTCGTCTTGTAATAATATCTACGGGGATTGATTTTAAATCCTATCTGATATACGGCAAAAAATATCACTGAGATAAGTATGGCAGCGGCATTGATTATGATATTGACCAATGCACGTTTGTTATCGAGTTTTTTTATCTTGTCAATCACCGACATGACAAGACTTGCAGCTATCACGATTGCTGTTATAACAGCAATGAAGCCAAACGAACTTGGACGTTTTATCAGGAAGAAATTCTTATAAACATGAATTGGATAATAATAACAACCATACGCAACACCAATACATCCCAAAACCGCCAGGAAAGTGCATAGGTTATTCATTTTTACGCGCGGTCTTTGTTTCTCTTTCTCTTCCAGTTCCTTTAATTCCTGTTTTTTCTGATAATCTGTGAGGAATTTAGTATCCGGAACAACAGAATAACCGGATTTATTTGTTGTATTTGTCTCGCCCTGCTGCATCCTGATACCCTCCACATCATTAATGCTTTTATTATATATCATCAGACAGATGCGAAAACAAACCGCCAAGCGTTATAATCTATTGATATGAGCATTACTTTACGACAGGCAAAAAGAGAAGACATTGAGACTATCTGGAAGATGCAGACAGAAGCTTTTCGCGGGCTCCTCGAAAAGTATCAGGACTACGATTTAAGCCCCGGCGCAGAGCCTGTGGACAAGGTCATCGCGCGCTTCGAACAGCCGTGGACAAAATACTTCTTCATCGAAGCCGAAGGCACTGATGTAGGAGTAATCCGGGTGGTCGATATGAACGACGGTTCGAGGAAGCGCATCTCTCCTTTGTGGATCATGGAAGAATACAGAGGCAAAGGCTATGCGCAGGCTGCGATCCTTGCAGTCGAAGATCTCTACGGCGCTGACAACTGGTGCCTCGACACGATCCTGCAGGAGAAAGGCAACTGCTATCTCTACGAGAAGATGGGCTACCATCAGACCGGCAAGGTCGAACATATAAACGACCGCATGGATATTGTTTTTTACGAGAAGGACTGACATATGAACTACAAAATTATTGATAGAGAAAAGTATTACCGCAAAGGCGTTTACCGCCATTTTACAGAGGACTGCAAGTGCTCGGTCTCAATGACCGCGCGCGTTGACGTCACTGACCTTGTTAAGCATTCGAAAGAGACCGGCACGAAGTTCTATATCAATTTCTTATACCTCCTTTGCAAAGCCCTGAATTCCAGGGACGACTACAAGATGGCATATCTCTGGCAGACGGACGAACTCATCTGCTACGATGTGATCAACCCAACGCAGTATGTTTTCCACGAAGACACCGAGACATGCACGCCCGTGTATTCTTACTACACGCCGGACTACGCTGAGTTCTACAAGAATGCCGTCGCTGATGTCGAGACGGCGAAAAACACCCGCGAATACTTGCTCGATTCTGAGAATCACCCTAACTGGTTCGACGCGTCCTATGTATCCTGGCTCTCTTATGACTCACTCAATGTCGAGCTTCCCGACGGCTACATTTATCTGGCACCTATCATCAACTGGGGAAAATACAGAGAAGAAAACGGCCGCCTTATGATGCCGCTTACCGTGCGCTTAAATCACGCGGTCGCAGACGGATTTCTGGTCGCTAATGTGTACCGCTTACTTGAGAAAGAGATTGCAGAGTTTTGCGGATAATAAAGCCCTTACGATAGGATAAGAGCAGGATTTCCCGCCAGCTTTTTTATCATCGGTTTGTAGTCATCGATATCGCTTATTCTAGTGATAGTTGTTATCCTGTTTCCGGCATCTTTGCTTGATGCTCCGCAGTGATATATTTTCATATCCTTAGAACCTTCATCAAGCACAATATATCTGTCGTGAATACGATGCATTGATTGAAGGAATACTATGCTTCTTCCCGGATTCTCAGTAACAAAATCCTTATATTCTGCAAGACTTAATCTCGGTCTTGCAGAATTATCACTTATCGCAGTAACCTTTACTGTTTCCTTTGAATGTGCCAAATGATGCAGCGTCTTGCTTGAGATGTAATCATCAATGATCATGATCTTACTCTTAGCATTTCTGTATATCTTCTGGTATGCTTCATCAGCTTTAAATGGCTCTCCATCAAGGATAAGTATTTCTTCATCAGTAAGATTTTGTTCAAAGAGTTTCATAATATCGGATAATTCCGCTTTAGTAACCATGGTTTCATGTATGGTTTTAATATCTTCTGCGTTCTTTTCAACCTTCGCAACTAAAGAATAATAACTGCTTTGTGCAATTAACTGCTGGTTCTCAATCAAATAATCTTTCATGGCTTTAAATAAGCGAATAATACTTTTACTTTGCTTTACTGCCAATTCTCCTTTAAGAACTGTCATAAGCATATAAACCCCTTGCTCTGTAAATGCTTTAACAGGTTTTGTTCTTCCTCCTTTGGCACCATATGACTGAATCGATATCACATTTTGTGATTTCGATAACAATTCCATTTCGATTTTATTCAAATCAAACATGAAATCTTCATCAAACCTTGAAATATTACGTTTCACTTGCTGATTAAATGCGCTAACAGAAAACCCATATATCTCTGCCAGATCAAAATCGAGCATAACTTTCTGACCGCGAATGGTGTATATCTTATCCTTCAATGTAGTCTCATTTATGATCATAAGTTCCTTATCATTACTCATATTCCTTTCCTCCATATATCATCTATTTGATAATATTATACAAACAAACGTTCTATTGCTAAAGACCTTTCCCATTTTCTGTCCCAAAAACGGATTATTGCATCTGATTTGATGCATGTAAAAAACCCTTTTTCCCTGTGATAAAATGATGGAAAATCATGAGAACATTAGAGGCAACACATGATCTTACGTGCATATACAAGAGAAGATTCACCCATAATCGCGAAATGGCTCCGCAACGAGACAGAACTCTACCAGTGGTCAGCTGACCGCTACGGTTTCTTCCCTCTCCTGCCCTACAGCATCGACGACAACTATGCTCCGCAGCTGAAGACCGGCCGCTTCATTCCTTTGACAGGCGTTGATGAAGAAGGCAATGTAGTTGCGCACATCATTATCAGATATCCTAACGAGAACGACGACTCATCTGTTAGACTCGGTTTTGTTATTGTTGACCCTAACATCAGAGGTAAGGGTTACGGCCGCGAACTGCTCAAGCTCACTATTGACTACATACGTCAAAACCTCTCTGCAACAAGAGTTGACTTAGGTGTTTTCGTAAACAATCCCAAAGCCGCAAAATGCTATGAATCAGCAGGTTTTAAAGCATATGGCGAACACATCATCACCACACCTTTCGGTGACTGGAGATGCGTTGACATGGAATTATATCTGTAAGGAAAGTCTAAAGACATCATTGACGAAAAACTGTACGGTTTTGGACAATTCTGTACAGGTTTTCGTCAATTTTCTTGATTTTGACGGATTTATTGACGATTTGGGCACTTTTCGTACAGTTTTCCGTCAATCGGAAAAAGCATATTAAACCAATCAGTTCAGCATCGCGCGCTGCAGATAAAAATCGATATTGCGGTTCTGATTCCTGTATTCCTTGGGTGTCAGGCCGCAGTCTTTTTTCAGGACATTCGTGAAATAACTCTGGCTCGGGAACGCCAGAGATGCCGATATCTCTGCGATCGAATACGAGGACGACGCGAGCATCGACTTGGCCGTCTCGAGTTTCTTGCCCAGGATATATTCGCTGACAGAGCTCCCCGTTTCTTTCTTAAACAACCTCGAAAAATAAGGCGCTGACAGATTCGTCACGGAAGCCAGCGTCTCTAAAGTTATGCGCGTGTGCAGGTGCTCGTAGATATAGCTGATCGCCGTGCTGACGGCCTTTGACGTGATGGCGCTCCTCTGGAGAGTCTGCATCTGCTTGGTGTAATGAAGGCACATCTCGTTGTGGAGCTCGTCGATCTCTTCGGCGGTCGATGCCTCGTCACAAAGCCTTATATAGTAGTCACTCAATGAATACGCCTCTGCCTGCGAGAGCCCGCCCGATATGCAGAAGCGCGCGACCAGCGCGACCGTTATCGTCAGGTGGTATTTAAGATTCTGCAAAGGATTATTTGAAAGAATGCCCAGGCCCTGCTTTTCGTGAAAGGGTTCAGATAAGAGCGTCCGGATCTTACGCAGGTTGCCGGAACGGATTGTCTCATAGAAATCCATCTCAGGCGCGAGCGGCGCTCTGAAAAATCCGTATTCCCTGTGGAGGAACTCCTGATATGAGATCTTTTTGCGCGGTGCCGGCATGACATCTCCTGTTTGTGTGCATTCGCCCCGGCATCTGTCTGACAGCCTGAGGAACCCTGCAGATTGCGGAAATCAAATATGCGTGAGATTCGGTTTTCGAGCTTTATTATAGCACGAAAACACAAAAACAGGTTATGGAAAAGCAATAACCAAAAGCGCAAAGTTGATATTTTGAGGTCAGACAGGAACAAGAAAAAAACAGGAGGCAATTATGAAGAGCAAAAGAATCTTAAGTTCGATCCTCGCAATCTCAATGCTTCTGCCCATGGCTGCGTGCGGCCAGAAGAAGACTGAGACGCCCTCTATCGAAGGTTATAACCTTCTCTGGAGCGACGAGTTCGAAGGCAAAGAACTTGACGAGTCCAAGTGGAACCGTGAGACCCACGAGCCCGGCTGGACAAACAACGAGCTGCAGGAATACACAAATTCCGACGAGAACATTTTCGTCAGGGACGGCAACCTCGTTCTGAAGGCTATCAAGACCGAAAAGAACGGCCAGCCTTACTACACATCCGGCAAGGTACAGGGCTGGAACAAGACACAGTTCCAGTACGGCAAAGTAGTTGTCTCCGCTAAGGTACCTGAAGGCCAGGGTCTGTGGCCTGCTATCTGGATGATGCCTAACCAGGAATCCAAGTACGGTCAGTGGCCGAAGTGCGGCGAGATCGACATCATGGAGTCTTTGGGCAACGACACAACAGTTTCTTATTCAACAATTCACTATGGTGAGCCCCATGCCGAGCAGCAGGGCACGATCACAAAGGAAGGCGACGAGAGCTTCTCTGCAAAATTCCACGAGTACTCCGTAGAGTGGGAACCCGGCGAGATGCGCTTCTACACAGACGGCGAGCTGGTCCTCACATGCAACGACTGGTTCACGGCAGTTGAAGGCGCTGACGATAAGCCTTATCCGGCACCTTTCGACCAGCCTTTCTATGTACAGTTAAACCTCGCAGTCGGCGGCAACTGGCCCGGAAATCCTGACTCAACAACAGATTTCTCCAAGGCTGAGTTCCTCATCGACTACGTCCGCGTATATCAAAAGGACGCTTACGACACCAACGTTACAAAGCCCCCGATGACCTTCCGCGAAGCTCTCCCTGACGGCAACTTCATCCGCAACGGAGACTTCTCCGTAGCTGAGAACCTTGAAGATGATGTCGACTGGAAGTTCCTCCTTTTCAACGGCGGCGAAGGCTCTGCTGAGATCAAGGACGGCGAGATGATCATCTACACAAAGAACTACGGTACTGAGGAATACTCCGTCCAGCTCGTACATCCTGACCTCCCGATGCTGAAGGGCCACAAATACCGGGTAACCTTCGATATCCGAGCGGATGAAGCCCGAAAATGTATCGTCTGCGTATCCGCGCCGAACGCCGGCTGGATCCGGTACCTGAAAGACACCTCAATAGACCTGACGACCGAATGGAACACCTTCGTTTTCGAGTTCGAAATGAAGGACAAGGACGATAACAACGGCCGCTTAGAGTTCAATATGGGTAAGCACAAAGACACCGCCACTATCCATATCAAGAACGTCAGAGTCGAGGAGATCTGATCTGCTTCAGTTAGGCGGCAAGAAACGATCATTCAAAGCCACTTATGATCATTGCCGCTTATCCGAATATTTAGCCAAAAATGGCAGGGAACCCCATTTCCCTGCCATTTTTGTATTTTAAAGGTTGTCGTTATTAAGGCGCTATCGCACAGGGACAAAAAAACAGGCAACAATTACAGAAAAAGCCCGTTTTATATAATTTCCGGGCTTTTTTCAGGCCAACAATTACATAAGCCAACGTGTGACCTTGTAGCACTAACTCAACTGTATCGAAAACTTCGAAAAATACCTACATTTCGATACAGCCCCGCACTTTGATGTATCGATAACCTCGAAAAAATACCCATTTCGATACAAATTCGCGTTTTTGTATCGAAAACACATAAAAAACTGGGGTTTTCGATACAGACTCACACTTGGTTGTATCGAAAACATATAAAAACAGGGATCTTCGATACACTTCCACCAAAATAAAAGGCGGTTCACATCATTCAATGAACCGCCTTTATCAATCAGGTTATAAAAACTCAGTTGGTGTTCGCCGTAGATGCGCACATCACGATGACCATGATCGCTATCTCTTCGGCTACGATCATTGCGACTGCGCTGCTCGTAGCAACCGCATTGTTGATGATGGCATCGGTATTATCAGAAGCAAAGACGTCAGCCGCGATCAGCGCGGCGAACATCAGACGTGATTTCTTGTCCATGCTAAGGCCCCCAAAGCCCTTGCTCTGCTTCAGGAAATCAGCAGCTTCGATGATCTCGCTTACGAGCACGTCTGTTGAGACATTAACGTTAAGGAGCGTGCCGAGAGCCGGAAATTCGAGATATGTGCCGAACTTGGAGCCGTGCTCTTTGAATGCAGCAAAGATCTCTGCGACCTTATCGCACTTGGCTCTCATGTCGCCCCCGTTAAGCGCCAGGATCTGCGACAAAGCCTGAATGGAATCCGACTCGGCCTTGAGCTTCAATTCTTTCTTGGTGTATGTATAGCACTCTTCCATGTCGTCGATTATGGAATCGATATCGCGGTCAGTCGTGGCCAGGAGCGCTGCAAGCGCAAGGTCCTCCGACGATGTAAGGATCGGGTGCTTTTTGCTCATGCGCTTTAAGATTTCATTGGTCTTGTCCTTGATTGCTTCGGCATCAGCCTTGCGGCCGCGGTCAATGACGATCATGGATGCAAGCACCATATATGTGTCCTCGAAAACCCTTCCCTGCATGAAAATGTCGAAAACGTCCTTTACATCATCGATATACTGCTCAGGATCAGTCTCCAAAGCCATTCTCGCGAGAATGACAACCTCAGTAGCATCACGGAACACCGAGAAAACGCCCGCCTTTTTCTTCAATATAGCTCTGGCTTCCTTCATCTTCTCGATGTCAGCTTCTTTCCCGTTGCTCGCCAAAAGCAGGCTTGCAACGACCTGGCTTATTCCCATCTCGAATTTGAAAGCCTTATCGATAGATTTCTTGTTTGCTGCCAAAAGCTCCAGCTTGCGTGAAAATTCCGAATTCATAAGCAGTCTCCAATCCCTTTTTTTCCATATTCTAACACGACTGGAAAATAATATTATCTGTCCCGGCCTCTCCATTACGATAAAAAAATATTCTTCAAAGCCACGAGTTCCGCAGGCGCTCCCTGCACTCCCGGCTTCCCATAACGAAGACAAAAATATTTTTCTATAGCTGCGAGTTCCGCCCGGCCTCTCCATTACGATAAAAAAATATTCTTCTTAGCTGCGAGTTCCGCAGAGCGCTTTGCGCTCGAGGACTGTCCGAGCAGCAGAAGAATATTTTTTGTACATACGATTTACACATCCCCGCCTTATACTCCAATTATCAAACAAGCGAATCTTGGGGAAGGTCGCAAATAGGAGGATAATAGGAATGAAGAAAACTTACACAAAGATCACGGTTCTTATCTGTGTTTTGGTAAGTGCGGTAATGGTGCTGGGGATAGCACTGTTTTCCCATATCCAGATAAGTGCCGAAAACGAGAGATGTTTTAACAACATTTCATTTTCGATCAATGACCGCATTGATAAATCAAGTTTTAAGGATAATGGATTTGATTCATTCATGACAAATTACATGGGGTTCAAATTCTTTGAGAGGACAGAGTATGCCGATGTCGGTTACTATGGCAAGTGCACCTGGACATGGAATGACCTTCATCTTACACAGACTGTTGATTCCACATCTTACCAGCATGGTTCCATGATATTGAACGATAGTGATAAGAATATCGTTGAGATCGGTTTTTCGCCGGACGAAGAAACCAACCATTTCACGGTACTTATTTACAAAACCAGTACGGACGTTGCTGCCGAAGACGGATCGACCGTGATCAGTGAAGAATTTACCGTAGAATTAAACGAGCCGGACGTCCATGTGGATTATCTGCCGGAAGAAAACAATGAGATCTATGGGCTGGACGCTGAGGCAAAAGCAAAATACGATTACCTTATTTCATCGCCGGGCGCGCTTTTCGGTAATCCCGGACATCTCGGCTGGTTTACTTCGTATCTCGTGTATGACACCACGGAAGATGTGGCGGATGGAGTGATCACCGTCAGGAATGAAGATGTTTTCGTATTCCACCCGTTCCAGATGGTTTTAGAAAAGTATCTGTACGTCTATATCCTGTTTTTTATTGTGCTCGTTGTACTTCTGGCTCTTACTGTCATCATGATGCGCAGAATGTATCTTACCAGGATGAGCTACGAGGCAAGGACCAAGAACCTCACGAGGAGCTTTGCGCACGAGCTCAAGACCCCTCTGGCGGTCACCAAGTCTTATGTCGAGAACTGGGAGATCGTGCCTGAGGACGAGCGTCCGGAAGTCGCTTCGAAGATCAATTCCGAGGTCGACCACATGACGAAGATGGTCAATACTCTTCTTGATCTCTCGAAAATGGATACAGGCGAAGTCACGCTCAAACTTGAGGACGTCGATCTTTTCGGACTCTCACAGGTATGCTACAAACACCTGGAAGAACTCGCCAAAGCCAAGAACATCAAAGTCGACTTCATAACAAAACCCGAAGATGGCGATTTTACTGTTTCAGCCGACCTCGACATGATGAAAATGGTCATCTCCAATTTCATGTCCAATGCGATAAAATATGGTAAGGAAAAGGTCGAAGTCAGCCTGGTTGACGGAAGTAACAATGTTACATTCAAGATAACCAACGATGGCGAGCCGATCAGCAAGAAAGACCAGAAGAAGATCTGGGAACTCTTCTACAAGAAGGATAAGTCCGGCTCAGACCGCCTCTCCAGCACGGGTGTCGGCCTCGCAGTCAACAAGAGCATCTTAGACATCCATAAGGCAAAGTTCGGCGTCGAAAGCGGCGCTTCCGGCACGACCTTCTGGTTCGAGATGAAAAAGGCATAATAGGAAAAATGGACAGCACAAGCACCAAGAGACTCCTGATAGCGGAAGATGATGTGTCTTTAAGGCACATCACTTCTGCTTTTTTCACGAAATACGGATTTGAGGTCGATCAGGCATCTGACGGCATCGAAGCCTGCGGCCTGGTCATGCAGAATCATTACGATGCGATAATCCTGGACATCATGATGCCCGGTAAAGACGGCATTGAAGTCTGCAAATTCATAAGGACCCGCTACGACGTTCCGGTCATATTCCTTACCGCTTTGGGAACCGAGAGCGACATAATAGAAGGCTATGAGGTCGGCGCCGACGAGTATGTGACCAAGCCTTTTTCGACCAAGCTCCTCTTGATGAAGGTCAACGCCCTGATCAACCGTTACAGGGGCCTTCTTGTCAAAAACGGCCGTATCACGATAAACGAGATCGTCATTGAGCCCTTCAAACGCATCGTCAGCGTTGACGGTGAACGTCTGGACATCTCGCCCAGAGAATATGAGCTCCTCTTATATTTCGTCGAAAACAAAGAGCAGGTCTTATCCAGAGACCAGATCCTTGACGCCGTATGGGGCGAGGATTTCTTAGGCTACGACAGAGCCGTCGACACCTATGTCAAAAAGCTCCGCCAGACATTGGGCAAAGCCAGCTACCACATCGAAACCGTAATAAAGAGCGGCTACATGTGGAGGAATTAAACAGATCCTCTCAAAATTAGCACTTTTAGCAACTAAGGGGTTACCTCAGAACTTACCTGTGGTAACCCCTTATATGTTTGGAGAAAATGGAGTGATTAGGTTATTCAAGACCCTGTATCGTCTTGATCTTGATCACTGGCGTCTCATCGGTCATGTAAGAAGGATCGAGGAGCCAGACCTGGCCTGAACCCATGCAGAGGCCCTGGCCGTTATAGAACATGTCGTGGCAGTTTTCTTCTTCCATTGCCTTGCGGGAATCAGAAGAGACCTTCTTATCTTTCATGTACTTTATAAATGTCTCTTCGTTTTCAACAGTGGCACCATTAATCGTGACAGGATAAATTACGAACCCTTTTAATGAATCCCAGTCTTCAGCGAGATATGCCTTGCGGATTTTATCTGCGGTCTCTTCTATGGAAGTCTTGTCCATAGCTGAAAATCCCCGGTAATACTCTTCATCGCCCGTGCCAAACTGTGTGGCCGTATTTCCGTCAGATTCCTTATAAAGCGCGAAAATCCTTCCCTGTGCGACGTCTTCTTTCTTATCGGTCCAGGTTACGCTGTCGCCTGAAAGACTGAAAAGGAATGTTCCTGTTCCGTCTGTATATAATGTCTCTTCTTTATCGACTTCGTTTTCGGCCTTGTAGATAACGTTTTTCTTGACGCAGTTTTCGTACTGGATGCAGTAAGATTCGCTGTCGTACTCGCCTGACATGGTCCACTCCAGGCTCTCGTTGTAGCGGCTGGCCCACCCGATCTTAACGTTAACGGTCTTATCTGTGCCCTTGGAAAACGTGATATGGCATCTGTCGCTGTAGTAGGTCCCTTCAAAGGAAAAATCTTCGCCGGGCTGAGCTATCGTGACATCTGAGATGCCGGGTGTGACTCCTCCGACGATTGAATCAGATATGTCAGAAGCGGCCTTTTCCTTATCAGGAGCGCCTGCAGCACCTCCGGCATTGGCCGAAGCACAGGCGGTCATGGAAAGCACCGTGCAGGCCGAAAGTATTGAACAAATTATCTTCTTATTCATTTTTAACCATTCCTTCCGTCCCTAAATGGACATTTCTTTGGCAGCAACTATTATCCCCGCTGCAAGGTCCTGATTTTACTCCCTAACGGATCATATATTGTGCCAAAAGCGTGGCAAAAGAAGGGTGAAACTGTAGAGATACCATGCCCTGTAACGGAAAAGTCATATAAGAGATGCTATAATCAAAGTGCTTCATTTTTATGCGGTTCAAAACACGTTCTGCCGGGCATGCGGCAGAATAGTATTTGTCAGGGGGGGTAATGTTTATGAAGAAGCCTGCATACTTTATAATCCAGGTCCTTTGGTCTTTCATTCTTGCAGCTATAATATGGTTCGGCTTCATAAGCACCGCGTCTGTTGACGGTGATAACACGATCGCAAAGATCATCTTCATCGGCGGCAGTATCTTCTATCTTCTCCTGACTGTCGCATATGTTGTCTTAGGCTTTAAGAAGGTCGAAGATTACGGTATCGGCGCGGCCATTGTTACTGTTTTAATAAACGTTGCCACACCGGTGTTAGGTTTCTTCTGCGCAACAGGACTTGCAGCAGCGGTCTACCAGACATCTTCCGCAGCTGCCATAGTTGGGTAAATATATAAGGGACAGGTTAGTTTTTTCAGATTATGAACGAAGATAAGAAGACTCTTAGAACATTATTTATCTGCGGCCTTGCCACAGGCATTTCGATCATGTGTTTTATCGGCAATCCGTTCGCGCTGTTTCTGTATTTTATCTCTGTAATAGAGAAGACATCCAGTTACATCGTACAGTCTGTCGCCCTGATCACAGTATGCGCCGTAGGGTGCTTGGGGAGCTTGGCAGCTTCGATCGTTGCGAAAGTTTTGGACAAGACGCACCGCTGGCCTACCGTAAACATTGTATTTATAAGCATCGGCACCGTTTTAGGGGGCCTTCTGTCCTGGGGCTTTATTGCGCTCGTTAATTCGGTCGGAGCCTGATCCATATGGGTTATATTCTCGATCTTCGAAAAAAGCTCGGACACGATACCCTGATCTTAACGGGATCAGGCGTGATCGTTGTTAATGACAAGAACGAGATTCTTTTGGGAAAGCGCGCCGATAACGGCTACTGGGACTATCCTGCAGGCTCTATGGAACTCGGCGAGAGCTTCGAAGAATGTGCCAGAAGAGAAACCAAAGAAGAAACGGGCCTCGATCTGGGCGAACTGGAATTCCTCATGAGCCTTTCAGGCAAGGAAACATATTACGAATACCCCAATAAAGACAGGATCTATTTTGCGGGCATCTTATATATCTGCTTCGACTTTTCGGGCGAGATGAAAGTACAGGAAGAAGAAGTTATCGAACAGGCCTTCTTCCCCATTGATAACCTTCCGGATAATCTGCCTCCGAATAAAGAGAAAGTTTTCGCAAAAGTAAGAGAATACCTTAAGAACAGGACTTAAGTCGTTTCAGTGGTCTCATCGCTGCCGGACGTGCTTGTTCCGGTTGTATTGCCGGATGAGCTTCCTTCTATGGGAGCCGGCATCCAGTTGTCGTAGAGCGTGCAGTCCTTAAGCTCATCCTTTTCGAAATCGTAGTCGGATACAAAGGATTTGTAATCGAGCATATCACCGCTCATAGGCGCAGCCATAATGACGACCTTGAGCTGTCCGTCGAGATAAAGCGGTCCGGGAGTGCCTACAAAGCCCCACTGTACATCGTAATTGCCGACATAGTTTGTGACATAACCCCAGATCTGTACGACTACTTCCTGAGGAATACCTGTCTGCTTCTGATAGAATTTGCTGTAATCTGACGGGATCTTATTAAGATCCTGATCGAAATTCATCGTGCCCAGGATGCGGCAGAAAGTCTTATCCTTCTCGTAATCAGGTCCGACATTTTTAATATAGAGCCTTATCAATGCTTCTCTCGGATCGATAAGCGACTTGGGTTCCTTTAATGCATCTGCGGAATTCTTCATTCCGGTGAAGAGCTTTACTATCTCTTCGTCGGTAAACTCGTTTGCCTTAAGGAGCTCATAGAACTGGTAGTCAGTATCGCCCGCAAAGAACATGTCGTCAATCTTTTCGACCCCGAAAATGTACTTCATCGCAACGAGGAACCTTACTCTGATAAGATATGAATTCGGAGCACAAGTGAAATACTCTGAGGTATACATCTCAGCGCCGCCTTCGGTGAAATATGTATAGAGATAACTCTTTATGCGTCCGCGCTCCGGATAGGTGAGATCACAGTATTTATGGATGGTTCCATCATCTAACAATGCCAGATAACGCGAAAACTCATTTCCCGCAATATTAAGATCAATAAAGTGCATGAGCTCATGGTAAAGGACCGCGGAATAAGCGCCTTCGCCGAGTTTGTTCGTCAGGTCAGGCTCAACCTCCACCCTGTTTTCAGACTGGATATACTGTCCGTCTATGCCATTCGTGTGATTCTCGATGATCTTGAGCGTTCTGACCTTATCGAAAAAGTATTCCTCATTTTCGCTCTTTAAATGGTCAGCAATGATCGGGAAAAGGTGATATATGAATTCACGGTATCCACTGAGATTCTGATTGGCGGAAACAACTGCATAGTATCTCACAAAGAGTGCATACTGGCCATGTAAGTCTTTCTCCGTAAGTCCCACCTCTTTAGCGAGCTTTACTGCCTCGATCTTCGGGTCAGGTGTAGGCGTGGCGGTAGGAGTCGGAGATGCTTCAGTGGGAGAACCGGGCTTTACTTCGTCATCAGCATAAGAATGCGTAACCCTGGGCGGCTTAGTCTGAAAGCATCCGCACAAAGAAAATGAAGTAAGCATTACTGACGCTGCCAAAACAGCGCACTTTACCTTAAAAAGCCTGTTCCCGTTTCCCCTGAAATATTTCATCGTTCTTATACCAAATAATTATCGTTATAGAAAGATACCCAGAAGAAATTATTCTTGCCGTCTTTGACATCTCCAACATCGATCGTTGTACTATTATCGAGTACGACTATAGAACTCTTGATGTTGCCGTTGCTCTTGTCTGTAAGATCCTTTGCGCATACCTCTTTGAGCTTATTTGCAAATGTCTGCTGGTAAAGATCAAGTGATGCATCGTCAGCTTTGCTGTTGACAAAAGATACCTGGAAAACAGTACTGTTGCTGTCACAGACATCGATCTCGATCCTGTTGAATTCGACACCGTCGATCACAATATTGCAATCGTAAGTATATGCCGTATAAGAAGGTGTTGTCGTCGATTTGTTCGAACTTACAGGCTTGCCGATACTCGTGCCGAAGCTGGCCTCTATGAACCTCTCTGTCGTGTTCTGGTTGCCTCCGACAAAAAGGAGTCCTGCAACAAAAAGATAAGTGGCATCGTAAGCACTGCTGCTTCCATCCGTAGGTGTTGTGGGTTGCGTATCATTCGGAGCAGTGGTAGGCGCTAAAGTAGGAGTTGGAGTCGCCTCTGTCTCAGTCGGATCAGGATATGTGACATCCGTCTCGGTAGGCTCGGTATAATCGGTCTCCAGACCGTTTTCCTGCTTGGCATACTCGTCACTCTTTATGCGCTCGGCACCGGTCCTTCTTTTCGCAGAACAAGAAGCGATCGAAAGACCCATCGCAAGTGCCAAAACCAGCGAGATCAGCTTAGTATATCTTTTCATATCCACCTCCGAAGCACGGTAAGAATATCAGTAGAATAACAGATAAACTCCATGGGATTCAACTCGTGCGCGAAAATATAATATAATTAGGCTTGGCTGGGGGTGCCTGAAAATGAAGCTTTACACCGAATGCCACTGGGATGGCTGGGACAGAATAGTTGATATCTATCCGGAGAGATCAGATAAGCTCCCCGAATACATTAACAACCCCGAAAACTATAAGATCATCATCCTCGAAAAAGGCGCGCTCGAGATAACATCCGGCAGCCGCAAGCGCGTGGTCAAAGCCCCTGCGCTGATTGGCCTTTCGCAGCATGATGTTCTCTCTTATAAGATCCTGCAGAGCATCAAGGTCTGCATTTTATTTTTCAAGCCAACCGTTATCCGCGAGGAATTCACTTACGACCGCATCGATTCAGGTGAGCTCGCTGAGACCTGGGGCACATCGATCTATCAGGATTATCTCCTCATCAAATATGCGACTGTGAGCAGCAACGTCTGCGACCACATTATCGAGCTTCCGTTAAACGGTCTGAAGCGTTTGAAGGAATTATTTACCGCAGCCGAGAAAGAGCTCCACGGCCAAAAAGACGGCTTCTGGCCCTGCCGCAGCAGATCTTATCTGATCGAGCTCCTTTACTGCATCGTCTATTCTTATATCGAAGCCGCACCTGACAGCGCTGAATCGCCCGAAACAGACGAGTTTTCCGCCATCACGGAATACTTAAACGAGCACATCGACGAACAGGTCACGGTCGAAACGATCACCAAAAAGTTTGCGATCAACCGCAACAAATTAAACGAGATCTTTATGAAGCAGGCTTCCATGACCTGCCACGACTATCTTCTGAACCTGAGGATCGACCTCGCGAAAGCCATGCTCAGCAATACCGAACTTCCCATAAACGAGGTAAGCAGCCGCGTCGGATACCCTGATCCCGGCTATTTTGCAAAGATCTTCAAGCACGTTACCGGCAAGACCCCCACGCAGTACAGGGGCAAGTGACCGTTTTTTCATCTTCTTAAGATATTTTCACCCTGCCCGTAATCGTGCGAATTTTCCAATTATCCGTGCCGTTTTTCCTATCAGAATTCCTTTTTGGTACTGTAAGATTATTTTGATAAAACATTCGGGAGGATCATGGGAATGCTTAAGCAATCTAAAACCAGGGCAGCTTCAGCTATTCTTTTGGCAGGCTTTCTGCTGTCCTCTTTGAGCGCCTGCAGTAGTGAGCCTCTGCCCCAGTACAGCGCCGACCTGATCGCGCAAAAAGAAGGTGTCTCTGTGGTTACAGATAAATCCCACGAACCCGAAAAGCAGAGCGATACAGATTATTCCGGCAGCGACAAAGTTGAGTACTCTTACCAGGTTTCCATGATCGACGGGCTTGTCACCCAGAAAGTCACCAAGGAAGTTTCAGCTGCCCTTAACAATAACGGTGTGTGGGACGTCCGGACTGAAACTCTTAAGTCCTGCGAAGTCGATGCCACAAAGCTTCCCGGCACCAGCTGGAAGTGCAGCTCTCTTTCAGATGAGCAGCTCAAATCATTATTCGGCGACAAGATCCCTTCAGGCGAAACAGGCACTGTCTATATTCGTTTCCTTAAGAAGATGGGCCTCTTCTCATTCAATCTCAGCAATTCCAAAAACACTTCCACGGAGCGCTTTTTCGAGACAGTCGGAACCAATGTAAAACTCGTATTCGTAGGCGCTTCCGGCAATATTGACGGCAAGGCTTCCGTAACAGGCGGTTCTGTCACGAATTCAGGCGATCTCAACCTTGATCTTGAAACTGATACGGGCTTAGTTAACCTCTGTTTCGGCAAAGAAGTTAAGGCTATTGCAGAGCGCGAATACGACGAAGCTACAGGTAATGTGGTAGCCGGTTCCAAAGTCTATATGGACCAGCTCCCTGTTTTCGAGCTCACCACAACGAGCATTGCAAACGGCGAATGGAAGACTGAAACCGGCCTTAAGGAAGGCAACCTATCGCCTGCCCTGTCCTGGAAGCCGGTCGAAGGCGCGACAAAATATGCAATCGTCATGATCGACATCACCACAACGCGCTGGCTCTACTGGTATGTGATCGTCGATAAGACCGATCTCGCTGAAGGCGAATTCACCGACCCTTCAGTCTATACGGGTCCTTATCCTGCAGGCACGCACACTTACGAGATCCACGTAATCGCTCTGAAGTCTGAGCCTAAAGCAGGGTCTTTCAAGGTCGACGCCAGATCCGGCGACATCCAGTCCTTCTTCGATTACGTAAACACGGCATCCGACGGTTCTGTCGGCAACGTCCTCTCTTACGGCACGATCAAGGCACCTTATACATCACCTGAGTTATACTACGGATACAGGTAAATCTTTTTAGGGGGAACTCTTATGAAAAAAATCGCATCTTTAATCCTCTGCGGCGCAATGGTTTTCGGGCTCGCAGGCTGCGGCGCTAAAGAAACACCGACGTCGTCTTCTGCTGCTGAGTCAGTCTCTTCTGACGAATCTGATGCAGCTCCGGACGCATCTGCCGCACCCGATAACAGCGGCGATGAATTCGTCAGCGCCTATGCTGCATTTGCAGTCACATCAGACAGCCTTCACGACGGCTTCTGGGACGAGATAACCGCGAACACGGTTGCCGGCCAGAATCTCTCACCCGACCTCAAATGGGATCCCGTCGAAGGCGCCACCTGCTACGCGATCTACATGGTCGATCTGAACACGCACTACTTCCTCCACTGGGTACAGGGTGACATCACTGAAACAACGCTCCCGCAGGGCTTTGCCGGCTCCAAGTACTACGTCGGCATGTATCCTCCCGCTGGCAGCACGCACACTTATACGGTCTATGTTTTCGCGCTCAAGAACCCTGTCGAGAGAGTTAAGGGCAGCGTCAACGGCATCTCTCCCAAGACACCCGAATTCATGACCGCTCTGGACACAGACAAGGACGGCAACACCGGCAACATCATCTCCGTCGGCCGTATCAGCGGCAAGTTCACAGGAAAGTAAACCTGTTTTAATTGCTCATTTTGGCCCACCGGCGCGGATGAAGTGCCAGTGGGCTTTTTTATTGGCGGTTTTTTGCCAGAATGGCGTCGTAAATCTTGCAAACTTCCGGCACTGCCAGATATTTGCGTGAAAAAACGCGGTTTTTAGATCAAAAATACGGATATTGTTACGGCATAGCCGGACTTTTGCAAGATTTTTAAACCCAAGCAGAATATGAGCGGCAAAATGAGCGGCACTGCCGTTCAAATCGCCGCTCATTTGGTATAAAACTTCAGAAATAGCGGTAAAAAGTGCGGCTGTAGCCGTACTTTTTGCCGGGATTTTCTTCATTTTGGGCAGAAAATGCGGCTGTTTATGCGGCTATAGCCGTGCTTTTTGCCGTTCTTTTGCTGGATTTTGGCCAAAAATGCGGTTGTTGATGCGGCTATAGCCGTTCAAAACGCCGCTCATTCTGCAAACTAACCGCCGCCCCCTCCTCTTGACAACCGCCCCTGCCGAAATTAAAATGAAACCACTTTCATTTTTCTGAAACGGAGCGGAATCATGCCCAAAGTTACGCAGGAATATATAGATAACAAGCGCAGGATGATAGTCGATTCGTGCTATCAGGTGTGCCTCAGGAAGCCCGTCGAGATGGTCACGATATCGGATGTCATCGCGGAGACGGGCCTTAGTCAGGGCGGCATATACAGGTTCTATAAAGACCTGGACGAGATCCTCTCGGACATGATCACCAACATGCGCCGCGACTACAATATCATCGATAAGCTCGATGCTGCGATAGCTCAGAAGGATGCATCTTTCGCGACTGTCACGAGGAACATCTGCAGGATCCTGGGCGAAGTCATGGAAGAGCACCTGATGGATATCCAGAAGATCAATTTCGACCTGACGGTCCTGTCGATAAACGAGCCACAGCGCACGGAAAAGATCATCAAGGGCATTAAAGGCAAGGGCAATATGGAGCATATGGCGACGGTCGTCTTCCCTTACCTTTTCAAGGCGAGCGCGGAGAAAAAACTCACGCCAAAGCATGACCCGATGCAGCTTTACCAGTTCATCTCTTCGGCTTATGTCGGCATTGAAACAAACTGCATCCTGACGGCGTGCTACGGCAAGGCGCCGATGCAGTCGGTGTGTAAGCCCGTAGAGATGTTCGACATCCTGGCAACGACGATAATCCTGCTTTTCGGCGGCGAAGGGAAATAACGCGAGGAGCGCGAAAACAAAGCGGCGCGCGAAAACACAAAAAGCATACACACCACCACTTCCCGGAGGCATACATAAATGAAAAACTACCCTAAGCCCACAGGCGAATATGCTGTCGGCACAAAGACTTTCACAATCTTTAACACGAGAAAAGAAGAGCTCGATCCGAGCGGCAAGACAATGCGTCATGTGCCGGCAAGGCTCTACTACCCTACCGACAAAACTGAGGGTTTGGAGCACGGCAGGTCAATGACGAGAAGCGAAGCGATCGGCATCAAGAAGGCTTTCATGATCCCCGTCAATTACGACAAGATGGAAGAGTCGGGCGAGAACATCTCGCAGTGCTTTGTGGACGCGCCGTTTATTGCAAATAAGAAGTTCCCGCTGATCGTCTTTAATCACGGGTATTTCAGCTACGTTGAGGGCAACTCTTTCCTGCTGATAGATCTCGCGTCGCACGGGTATTTCGTTATGTCGGTCGGCCACCCTTACGAGGGCGCGTCCACCGATTTTGACGACGGCACTTACCAGCTTCTCGATAAGTCCCTTGCAAAAAAGATGTATGACCCTTACTTAGGCGGCATTCTCGCGGCAATGAAGCTCACCAAATGCAAGGGCACGCTTGAGGAGCAGGACAAGCTTTTCGACGAGCTGCAGGATAAGTACTGCGGCTTCCTGAAGACCCGTATCGAAGCGTGGATCACGGATACCGACATCGCCGTAAAACACTTGCGCGAGAACTTCAAAGACCAGATCGACTTAACAAACGGAATCGGCATTGCCGGCCATTCGCACGGCGGCGCGGTCGCGTATAAGTACCTGCTCACCAATGACGATTACACCTGTGGAATCAATATTGACGGCGGCCTTTTCGGCGACCACGAGGTCAAAACAAACCACAAGCCGTTCCTTCAGATATCCTGCAAGGACAATGAGAAGGTTGTCGCCAAGGGATATCTCAATCACACGGCGCCAGCGTACAAGGTGCTTTTCCGCGACATGAAGCACATTGCTTTTTCGGACATGAAACACAACCTCCCGCCGTCACCAATGTTAGGCGGCAAGCTCGATGCGGATCTCGCCCACCAGAATGTTTGTAAATGCTTCCTGGAGTTCTTCGACTGCTACCTTAGAAAAACCAAAAGCAAACCGGACTTAAAGAGTGATAATGTAATAACAGTTACAGAATACGCGCCGGACGTGTGACCTGAGGAGCACAGCATGACGAAGAAAAAATTCACTTACGGATATGACATCCAGAATTATCTGGACGAGGCGCTCAAGCGTCTTAAGTTCACATACTCGTGGGCGACTTTTGATGATTTTGATAAGGATACGGAATTCGCTATCGAGAAAGAGGGCAGAAAGCACATCTTCGTCTCTTACTCTCATTACAATGACGGCAGCACCGAGCGCAAGGTTTTCGAGGGCGACGGCGACGGCTTTGTCAAACGCATCATGTGGCTGAATGACACCAGTATCGAGAGCAGTAACAAAGTCATCAAGAAGATCCGATTGGAAATGCCTCGCGGAATCGAGGATTGCGGCTGGTACCTTGAGAGCTACGAGATGCGCAAACACAAGCGTGGCGGCGTCTCTACCCTGATCACGGCGGGTGACCGCAGTGCCGGCGGCAGCAAAGCGTATTTCATACCGGACAGCTTTTTCGAGGGCACTTTCGAAGAATTTCTCGAAAAATATAACGAACTCCTGCCGGGCCGTTACAACATCGACGAAGAAGTAGTCGAAATGAATCCCTGCCTCAAAAAGTGGCTTGGTTTTAAAAAGTAAGGCAAAAAGCAGCGCCTCCCTTATCCCGTCTATGAAGCAGTACCTCCTATGGTACAATTATGCGTGAGCGGTTTTGCCGCGAGAAGGAATCAAGGAAGGGGTAACCCATGAAGAATAAGAAAATCTTGAGCGTAATTCTGGCAGGCGTAATGCTGCTGGGCCTTTGCTCATGCGACGGCTATTTTGCGATCAAGCCTGACGGCCCGAGAGAGACCGAAGAAGAGACAGAAGAAGCAACCACTGCAGAAGAAACCACAACGACGGCTGAAGAGACAACGGAAGCTACGACTGAGGCTACAACAAAGGCAACAACTGAAGAAACTGCTGATCCCTCAGCCGAAGTAAACGTCACAGGTCCCATCTTCGTGTCGTTCCAGGACAAGACCGCCGAAGAGGTTAAGGAAAACATCATTAAGATAACGAGAGTCACGAGAGATACAGATCTCGACAATTACTCCGACAGTTTTGACCTGTTCCCTAACGGCGTTATTTATAAGGAGGATGACTCCACCTACTGCACCTACTGCTGGGATCCGGTTGCAAGGAACAGTTCGGAAGGCATCGACAATGTCATGGCTCATATCGTCCGCGAGAGTGACGGTTCGCTAAGCACCGGCAGCCGCGTCACGATCAAGATAGTCACCGAAGACAAAGCCAGATGGGAAGAATTCTATAAGGCGGCTTGCGAAGCTATCATGGCTGTCTGCGGCGTTGATTCGCTCCTGATATCCGGCGAAGGCGACAATGAGTCATCCAACTACATGACATATTTCGCACTCAAGAAGGTTGAAGAAGACGGCAGATTCACACTGCTTGTCGAACTGCCCTTAAAGGAAACCGTAGAAAATACTGACGATATGCCCTGATCGGTCATAGATAATGGTTAGTTTAGAGGACACCAAACCCATACTCAATAATTCGCCTGAAGCCATCAGTTTCAGGCGCAACTGCAGCACTCTCACGATCTGCGGAGCGGGTGTCATTGTTTTCGGATTCTGGAACATAATCAAGGTTTTGGGATATGTCCTTTTAGACATTCCGCTCTTCTCACCGGGACAGCTCGAGTCGATTGAACCTGATGAATACACTATCATCATGATCGTATTCGCGGTCCTTCTTGTGGGAGACACCGTTATAAGGCTGGTAATAGGGCTTTCAGCAATGTCTGAGAGCCGCAACCGTAATAGACAGTATCCGAGATTCTATCTGTTCTTTTTAGTGTGGGAGATCATTTTCGAAGTATATTCATGTATTTCGGTAATCTTGGAACTGGTGGTGCTCCAGACATATTCTTCATTCGAAGATGACTTCATCGCGCTTTTCATGGAACTTAGTTCCCTCGTCGTTCTGATCGAGGTCTATATAGCAGCTCTGGTTGTCAGGAAATATAAAAGGCACGCAGCAAAGCTCGAAAAGGATTACCCGGTATGCAGCTAGACTTTCACTATTATGCGACATATTGCGCAGCGATCCTGGCCGGCTACTCTCACGAAGAGGCGCTGGAACTCTGCTATAGCGACCAGTTTGTCGATTGCTGCACGAAGACGTTCCTCAAGTCCATAAACGCGACTGTCCATGCAGCCACATCGCAGTCACAGGCTGAGCTCGTCGATACGAAGGCCGACATGACAGGCCTCCAGGACATCACGAGGATCTGGTCTTCTTTCCATTTCCTGCCGAAAGACCTGCATGCGAAAACGCCGCGCGCGACCAAGAATTATAAGAACAAGTACAGGCTTATCTGCGGCCCTAACGGCGAACTCGTAAAAGATACTGTTGAACTCGCGAAAGATAAAAGCCTTCAGGCAATAGGCATTGCGATGCACGTTCTGGCAGACACATGGGCGCACATGAACTTCGCAGGCACGCCGTCGCTTGCGATCAACAACACATCGAACGATTTTTACGAGATCCTGTTTGACGGGACGCTCGCAAAGATCAATTTCAAGCACAGCCCCGGCGCAATAGACGACATCGAAAATTCGTCTTACAACAGCACTGTTTTCAACCCCAGCGAGACCAACATCCTAAACCTCGGCCACGGTCACGCAGGGCACCTTCCCGACTACAGTTTTATCAGGTATAAATATCTTCCTGCGTGGGGAAATTACAGAGAATTCCTGAAAGATAATCCCTCCGACTACCGGAAAGCTTTCGGCCAGATGATCTTCGCGATGAAGTATCTGAAGGGCGATGTAAAGGTTTTCGAGCTGGACACATATGACGAAGAAGTGATAAAGCCCTATAGCGAAAAGATTACCCGGATCCTCACCAAAAGACAGATGGACGCATCGGAAGACTGGAAAGCATTCGGCGAAGAATTGTCAGGCCAAAAGATACCTGGCTTTGACGTGTCTGCCTATGTCGAAGAATACAAAAATGCCGAAGATAAAAACGACACCTTCCTGGGCAGATTCATTCTGGCAGCACTGTCTCAAAAGAGCATGGTCACCAACAAGATCTTCAGTTCAGGCAACACGCTTGCAGGCCTTTCCATCGATTACCGGAAAAAGGGATTCGGCGGGATCAGGGACTACATGACGCTTGTCAAAGCGAATATGAGGGACGACTGATGAGTAAGACCAGACGTGTGTTTACGATAATCGGCGCGGCATTCGCGATCTTCGGATCGCTTGTCCTCATGCTGGTGCCTGATATCGCTTTCGTGCTGATCGCGATAGGAGTCGCCTTCATGCTCACGATCTACGGCATCAAATATCTGATCTACTACATAACTCATGCGCAGCACATGGTCGGCGGCAAATGGTTCCTTCTGATCGGACTCATCCTGTTTGACCTGGGCTCATTTGCGTCAATGCTGATCGACCAGGCAAGAGCAATACTGATCATATATGTTGCCGGCGCGCACCTCATAACAGCAGTCCTTAACATCATCCGCACTGTCGGAAACAAGAAGGACAATAATCCGTCATGGAAGATCGACCTCGCGCAGGGCATCGGCAACTTCACCCAGGTCGTCTTATGCCTGGTATTCATCAATCACATATCGATACCCGTCTATATTTACTGCATAGGCTGCATCTACACTTCGATCCTCATGATCGTTTCCGCCTGCAGGAAGACGGCGATCGTTTACGTGCAGTAACCCGTCAGAGACAGTTTTTCACTTCAACTGCAAAACCGAGTATAATCCTATTGAATTTATTTTGGGGAGAATAGTATGAAAAAAATCTTAGCAGTCATGCTCGCGTCAGCGATGGTTATGTCGCTTGCAGCATGCGAAAAGAAAGACGCGACACCGACGTGCGATGGCGGCACTCAGACCACGCCAGGATCAGAGGCCGTGACTACAGCAACTGCCTCTTCTGAGGACGTGACAACGGTCTCCTCAGAGGATGAGACAACGATAGCCGCTCCCGAAGATTCCGCGATCTCGAAATATGTAAGGGACTGCCGCGATATCTACAAGCACTTAGAAAGAGAAGACGGCAAATATCACGCACCTGAGATACTCATCGATTCAGAGTACGCGAAATCCATCAACGAGGAGATCGCCCGCCGTTTCGAGAACTATGACGCGGCATTGGTAAAGGACGGCTTCTGCCATTACACTTCGACAAAATACACCGCTTACCTCACAAAGGAAGGCGTCCTGTGTGTCGTTTTCGTCGAGTGCGGCGATTGTGATGATGACATCTATCACCTCTACAATATCGACGTTCAGACGGGCGGATATGTCGACAACAAGCGCATTGCCGAGATTGCCGGCATCTCTGATATCGCTAAAGCTGCCAAGGACGCCGTCCAGGCCTACTACAATGCAACCGGCAACGTTAAGATCGAAAATTACAAGGTCGTCAAAGATAACGGCGAACCGCTTAACTACATGGAAAAACAGATAGAGGATTCATTCTTAGGCGAGCGCCTCAACGAGAACATGATGATCGGCATCACCTCCGAAGGCACGATGTTCTTCATCTCCGCTCTCGGTTCTTTCGGCGGCGCCGACTGGTACTACAGGATGTACGACGTCAACGGCGTTTTGCTCGACAATGCTGACATCCCTAATTGGGTAAAAGGCTAAGCCTGCTTTTCCGCAAGGCACAGCTGACACTTAATCCAACGGTCCTCTCTGGTCCTGGCCGTTCTGTGACAGTGGCTTAAAAACACCAGCCATCGAGCCTGTGGATTGATTGTTCTTTTCCCACTCTTCGAACTCGTCTTCGGCGGTCTTATACTTTTGGTTGCGGTCGTCTTTGGAGACATAAGCTCCGCGGGGAGCGCTCTCCTTTTTCTTGTACGCTTTGAGTTCTTCTTCTGACAGCCTTCTGACAAGGTCGGTACCCTTGGGCTGGCCGTCATCGTCGTAGATCACAGCGTGATAGTGGATGTAAGAATCGCTTTCGGACTTGGTCATTTTGTCACTTCTGGAAGTGATCTCGATCTCGGTGTTGTATTCGTATTTGGCGCCCTTGCTGTCACCGATGTTATTTGACTTATCGAGGAGTGTTCCGAAGATCCAGAACGACAAACCGAATCCGACACCTATTGCAAACAGGAATGAAATAAAATCTATCATACGCTCACTCCTGTCTCTTCTTCATGAAGTTAAACATTTCTTTGTCCTGGGTCAGCTTGATGTTCTTGATGACCTTTATGACCTTGCGGATGCCGGTCGAGAACAGGGCGATGATGCCTGCCACGAGAAGGGCAATGATCCTTCCTTCAGAACGGCTGCTCGATGAAGACGAGCGGCGGCCTGAGAAGAATACCGGCAGAGTTGCCTTGAACACGAAGAATGCTGCAACTGACACTGCGATTCCGAAAACGATCAGGAGCGTGTAGAAAAGCGCCTTTTTCCACGGCAGACCGCAGACGACTTTTCCGGAGTCGCCGTTAACTAAGATCGTGTTGTGCTTGCCCTTATATCTGAATGTTATGAACCATGCAGGAAGCATTGCGTAGACCATGTCGGGATCGACCCTTACGGACGGACATGAGGAAATGATCTTTTTCGAGGACGCGCTGACATCCTTAATGACTTCCTCGTTGAAGAATTCCTGCGCCCTCAAGAGCGTTGCAGATCTGATGTCGCTGTATGTGACATCCGAAACGTTCGAATAGAATCCTGCGAGATAATCCTCGTCAAAAGGCTTAAGCTTGTAGAAATTGAAGGGTTCAAGCTTCGCGCTGCTCTCATCGCATAACGCTTTCGATGCGTCGATCGGGAGGTTGTCGAACTTGAGTCTTCCGGCGCGTCCGAAATATTTGGTAACGGAATTCTTGCCCTGCTTTACCTGGCCCTTGATAACTACGGCGTCAGAATATTTTGCCTTAACGAGCCAGTACGGCAGATAGATTCCCCTGCAGCAGTCGATGTCGAAATTCTTGATCTCCCTGGGCACGAAAAAGCCCTTCTTTACTGCTTTTCGGGCCAAAGAGACAGCCTGCTCTTTCGAGATCGAAAAAGGCATGATGAACTCAGGCCTCTTCTGCTTGGCGATCCTGCTGAAAACGACATTCGGATTGCCGCAATAGACGCACCTTGTAGATGCCTCAGTGCCGTTGATGATGATCTCGCCGCCGCACTCGCTGCACGTATAAACGTAGCAGTCCATGAGCGACTTATCGTCGGTGCCATAAACCTCGCTTGCCGCTTCGGCCTTCAGATCTTCCCTTGATTCTTTGGATTCAGCCTCAATATCTTCCGGCCTAAACGAACTTCCGCACGACGAACATTCGAGCATCTGCGTGTTCGGATTGAAAACCAGAGCGTGGCTGCAATTCTTACATAGCGTTGCCATAATCTACCCCTTTTAGATATCCCAAAATTCCTAATGTATATATTAAAGTTTTTTGCGGGAAAATCAATAAAAATCGGGCGGCCTGATAAGCCGCCCTGTAAAACTGCCTTAAATGTGCCCGCCGGGCTTTAACATCAGTGCCCACTGGCACGCATAACCCTTTACCATTGCCCCCTGTCGGCACGCTTTACCCAGTCAGGTTCCTCGTCTCTGCCTGCGGTGTATCCGTCCGTGTTTCGCGAGACAAAAGCACCTGTGGGAGCCTTACGGTTCTTCTTGCGCTCTTCATCGGTCATCCTTCTGACCTCTTCCTTCTCATCAACGGCATCGGAGATATTATATTTATATGCATACAAATCGAAAAACGCCAGACCTTCAGATTTGCTCATGTTGTTGCAGGAATGGGTAAAAGTAGTATCGACATTATATGCGGAGCTGTTTGCGTGGCTGTCTCCTAAATTGTTGGATTTGTTGAGCGCCTTGCCGCAGATCCAGCAGGCCAGTCCGAATCCGAATCCCAGTGCTAAAAGGCCGGCAAAAAATTCGATCATAATATCACCCCTGCCTTTTCTTCATGAAGTTGAACATTGCCTTATCCTGCGTAAGATTGATGTTTTCGATGACTCTGTAGACCTTGCCGATGCCAGTCGAGAAAAGCGTGACGATACCGATAATGATAAAGATCAGCATCTTTAAGCCGCCGCCGGCGCTATCGCTGTCACCCGAGAACATTCCCGCCAGCAGATATTTGAATACAAAGAACGACAAGAAAGACGCAACAGCAGCGATGCCAAAGAGCATTAGGAAGAACAGCCATTTGCGCCACGGCAGTCCGCACACGACTTTGCCCGTGTCACCGTTAACCAGGATAGTATTATGCTTTCCCTCGTAATCGAAAGAAATGAACCACGCCGGAAGCATTGCATATTTCATATCGGTGTCAACTTCAACAGAGGGTCCGCGTTGCAGGATATGTGTAGTTTTAGCATCGCATCTTTCGACGTCTTTGAGTGCTGCCTCAGCGAAATATTCCTTGCCCCTTGCCAAAGCAACTTTCTTAACATCTTTGTAAGTTACATCCGAGACATCCGAATAAAAGCCTGCAAGATAATCCTCGTCAAAAGGCTTCAGATGGTTCATATTGAAAGGCTCTAATTTCGTGCTGCTGTCATCCGAGAGCGCCTTAGAAGCATCGACCGGGAACATCTTAAGCGTAAGGTATCCGGAGCGTCCGTAATACCTCGTGACGTCCTTATCCCTACTCTTTCTTACCCGGCCTGTAACGAGCACCGTATCGTAATATTTGATATTAGTAAGCCAGTACGGAAGATAGATTCCCCTGCAGCAATCCACGGAGAAATTCTTAATATTCCTCGGCACAAAAGCACCCTTGCTTATAGCCTCTCTGGCCCGCATTACGGCCTCAGCCTTCGTGATCCTGAAAGGCAATATATATTCAGGCGCTCTCATCTTAGCAATCCTGCTGAAAACGACATTCGGGTTACCGCAAAAAACACACGTCGTTGACGCCTCGGTGCCGTTTACTATGATCTCGCCGCCGCACTCGCTGCACGAATAAACGTAGCAGTCCATGAACTTCGCTTCTTTGGAGTTATAGACTTCTGTCGCATCTTCAGCCTTCAGGTCTTCCCTGTAAGGCTTTGCTTCTGACTCTACTTCTTCGGGCTTGAATTCACTGCCGCACGAAGAGCAGACCATAAGCTGCGTTCTCGGATCGAATACCAGCGCATGGGCGCAGTTCTTACATAACGTAGCCATGCTCTACCCCTTAGAACAGATTTACTGACTTGCCGTCCTTGTTGTAGATCTTCTTTTCGTTGACGACTACGTAGCAGTCGCCGCCGAGCTTATTAGCCTTGCTCTCGATCGTCTTAAAATCGATCTGTCTGCCGCTGATCTCCAGGTAGATCTTGCCGGCCTTCTTGGTCGTCGTGGTCTTCTTTGCAGTAGTGGATTTCTTGGCAGTTGTTGTTTTCTTCGCTGTGGAAGATTTGGAAGCCGTGCTCTTCTTGGCTGTAGTAGTCTTCTTGGCGGTGGAAGATTTTGTTGTCGACTTTTTCGCTGTTGTAGTCTTCTTGGCCGTGTTCTTAGCGTTGACATTCTTTGCCGTAGACTTGCTTGCCGAAACGCTCTTCTTCGTTGTCTTCTTTGTGGGCGCAACGGCCTCTGTGACCTGCTTGATAACGTCGCCGAAAACTGATGTTAAGTCCAATCCCTTATCGTCTGCCATTTTGATCTCCTCCAACAATTCGTGCAAAAGGTTTTACGTTACTTTCCTGATTCTATAAATCTTCGAAAATATCGTCAATGTCAGAACGCGCAGAGCTTCATGCGACGATTATCGTCTGGTGCCATTTTCAGGTGCCCGTTTTCAGATACCCATTTTCGCGGCTATCGTATCTGCCTTCTGGACAAACGCGATATTGCGAATCTGCGCCATCGCCTTCGCCATATCCTGCTGATACTCTTCTTCGCCGCCGTACTCGCCCATGTGATAGCGAATGCATTCTCTCTCCTCGTCGGTCAGCTTAATAATGTTGGACTCAATGAGCTCTATCGACTTCTCGGCGTGCCTTTTGTCTGGGGCATTCAGCGACACGACTTTAAGCGCGTCGTTCTTTTCCACAAAGCCTCTCTCATCGCTTTTGCACAAGTCGTGGAAAAGCCCGATGATGTAGGGCGACTCTTCCCTCTCCCACTTGAGGTTTTCTTCAGTGGTGTATGTCAGCAGAAACTCAACCACCTTGCAGCTGTGGTCGAAATTTCCTCCGATCCACGCGCCGTGTTTCTTGAACGAAGATGGTGCAGTGAAATAATCAGACGCGCGAAGATATGCGAGCACCGCATCTGAGCAAAGCGCAGGAAACCTGCCCACCAGGAGGCAGTATTTCTCAACGTTGTTTTCTCTGGTTGCTACGATCCGGTCCGCTAACATGATTCCCCTGACTTACCTTGATGACTCAAATGATGACTGATTTCGCGAAAAGAGTCACACTTTCAGTCATTTCCTACCCAAAATGACTCATCTGGTGACTATTTTACTCCAATTAGTCACCATTTCAGTCACTCGCGGTTTCAGGGGCAGAACATAGCCTGTTTGCAGGTTAGATCGCTGCACCAGCCTTGGTGCCAGCTACCTTCGGGAGGCTCAGTCCGCCAAGGAAGCTTACGACAAGTTCATCGAAGATCTCGTGCTTTTCGATGCTGCAGACATGGCCGCATTTTTCGATCAGGAACAAGGAAGACGCGCCGATCTTCTTGTGAGTTCTCTTTACGCTGTTGACGAACATGTAGTCCTGCTTGCCGGAAATCAGGAAAACGGGGATGTTGTTGTCCCTGATCGCCCTGATATAACCTTTGAGCTTGTACTGCGCCTTGAATAATTCGGAGAGCCACATTCTGAAGGCCAATGACTTCATCTTGACGGATTCCCTGATGAAGATGTCTCTGGACTTCTTGTGGTTCTTGCAGGGCATCATGATGTTCGCGAAAGCAGGATAGAAAAGCTTTTTGGGGACGATGTACTTGATGCCTTCGAGAAGCGCCAGCAGTGACTTGTAGCCGAAGTTCATGTTGAGCACGAAACCTGCGAGCACGATGGACCTGACTTTCTCGGTGTAGGATTTGACGAATTCCATCGCGACCAGAGTGCCCAAAGACAATGAGATGATATGTACCTTATCGATCTTCTCGACTTCCAAAATCCGGTTGATCTCGTCTGCCGATCTGGACAAAAGGTGCGGTCCTCTCTCGATCTCCGAAAGCCCGTGGCCTTCAAGGTCCACTGCGATCACGTTGAAGCTCTCTAAGTCCTTTATCTGGTATTTCCAGGTGTTGATGCTGCCGCCCAGACCGTGGATCAGGAGCACCCATTCTTCCTTTTTATTGTCATATATCTTGTAATACATTTTTATCTCCTTTAGGCTTCGAAAACTGTCTTTCCTCAGCGTGGAGGCTCCCTTTTCAGGACACCTCCTGTTAGCGCAATCTTATTCCCTTTAACGCAACTTAAACATCTGTAATCTAGGCAAATGTGCGGTATTACTTTGATAATCAAAATATTTTTGCATCAGCGAAAATCAGTAAGCCGGCTTTTCAGCCTGCCCAAAATAGAAAGTCAACTTTTCAGCTAGCATAAATCCGAAAACAGCTAGGTAAAAAGTTGGATTTTGCGAAAATCCAACTTTTTTGCTAGCAGAAATCGAAAATCAGCTAGGCGAAAAGTTGACTGGCGGCGGTCCGGCAAAATAAAAGCCAGCCAAAAGTTGACTGGCGGCGTGTCTGGCCAAAACCCTTTATAACTGCTGAGCCCTGTTCCAGTTTCCGCCGGGTTCGTAGAGCGAGCTGTTCGTCGCGAGCGTGTCGCCCAGATTGTTCGTGTAAACGTGGTCGTAATCGACGGAAACTTCGACGGTCGAGCCGTCCTCTCTGACGTAAGTATTGACGCCTCTGATGGCTTCGGACTGCATCCTGGAGATCCTGTCGGCGGAAGATTCGCCAAAACTTGACCGAGACGATGACATGACCTGTGCGTGATGGGCATTGCTCCTGTTCCACCATGCCTGGTTCGCGGAATCGTAGGCTTCCTGCAGCGTTCTGTTCGCCTGCTGCATCGCCTGGAAATTTGCGTTCTGCTGGGCGATATTCTGCTGCGTGTAATTTGCGACGTCCATTGCCATCTTGTTCTGCATATTGACCGACTCCTGAATGATGTACGGGTCGATCTTGAAAGTGCTCACGAACTGCACGAAATCTTTGTAGTCTTCCTCGTAACGGTCTTTCGGGCAGACCATCGTAAATACGCCGTTGCTCGCCCATTCGATCGCCGCATTATTCGGCATGTCTCCGAATGTGCCGGGCGCCGCGCCGTTCGTCCCTGCAGGTCTTCCCTGTCCGAAAAGCCCGCCCATAAAAGATCCCATCGCAAACATATTGGGCAGCTGATATCTGAAAGCCTGCAAAACAAATGCGACAACGATCCTGAATTTGAACTGCCCGATATCGACTTCGTAGAGCTTGCAGGATTCTTCGAGATAGTACATCTTCCCTGTTATGGTGCCTGCGGTGCCCGCCTTCTGGGCTTCGAGTTCCTTGAACTTAACAAAGCCTTCGAGCGCGGTCTTCCTGTCAAAGCCGGTTGCGGGGAACGGCAGGTTTCCGAGAAAATACGCATTGGTCATCTTGCCGTTCGTAATGAGCATGTTGATGTAATAGTTCGCGTACTTCTCAGCGTCCATGAACGGCTTGAAATGTATTTTGCTGATCTGGTTTACCACTGTCGCATAAGGACCTGAGAGCATCGGGCATTTGGTATCGTCGATATATGCCTCGCCCGAAAAGAATGAGAACGCGGTACCAAGCTTGCTTGCCGCGCCGCACCTGATCGGCATCGGATAGGTGTTGCTCGCAGCTTCAGGCATCAGGGAACCGTTGGCGAAATATTTTTCGGAAAGGCCGCATGAAGCCAGAGGCATGTTCAATGACTTGTCGACAAACTTCATAACGGAAGGTTCGGCGGGCTTTTTCGTGATCTTAAGTCTGAGAGTATTTCCGCAATGGCCGCACTTGATAAATTCGGACTTGCCGTCGCAGTCGATCGTGCCGTCGCACGCAGGACACTTAATAACTTCAATGCTCATAAAAGAACCCCCTTGCCTTGAAAGATATTTTTATCTTACTTCACCAATGTGTCCGATATCAGCCAAGCAGGGTGAACGTTTTATAAACAGTTTGAAAAGCGGCGCAAAAAAAGGCGCGAGCATTTCGCTCACGCCATAGCCTGTTCTTTCTCTTTTGCCAACGCAGCTTTTATTGATTCTCCGCGTAAATCCCTCTCAATCTTCTTAAGCTCGACGATCCTTTTTTCGCAATTCTTGATCATGTCTTTCCTTTTTTGTTCTTCAAGATCGAGCTCACTGTTTTTCCTATCTCTGTAATGCCTTGCAATGGCCCCTCCGAAAACGTGGAGCAGGAAAAATACCAAAATAGCCAAAAACAGGGTCGTAGCCTTGAAATCTTCAGCTGCAGTGGCACCTTCCCTGAAGTAGATCACTAAACCATTCATCTCACCATAGATCCACAGGCCTAAGAATGCCGGTATCGATACCAGAAGGAACGGCCAGAAGTAGCTCATTGAGCTGACTCTGTAAGTGCTGACGCGTTCTTTTGCGCCCTTGATCGCGCTCTCGCAGATGCTGATCTCTTCTTCGATCTTTTCAATATCAATAGTTTCGTTTGCAGATGTCATTGTGCCGTCCTCCTTCGAAAATTGCTTTCTCATCTGGAGACATCTTAACATCTTCACAAACGCTTTTCAATAGTTTTTTATCGTTTTTCAATATATTTTTGTGGAATAGTGATAAATTGCGGGCAGGGTGTTTTGGCAGAACCTTATCAAAACAACTGACACTACAGCTGACACTACAAATGTATCGAAAAACCTATAGTCAGGCCTTTACGACATACGAAAACGGGGTTTATTGCTGATTTTGTATGTCACACCCGGTGAATCATCAGTTATTACGGACTAAAAACAACTTTTCATAAATTAGACCGTAAAAATACTTCTCCTCCCCTGCACAAGACTCGAAATTTACGGATAAAAAAAACAAAACCAGAAATTAGTACGTAAAATCAGCCTTCCGTGGCGGCTATTTTCCAAATAATTACGGACTAATAATGCATTTTCGAAAATTAGTACGTAAAAAATCCTGGCGAAGCCAACTAAAGCCTCAAAAATTACGTACTAAAAACCAAAAACATAAAATTAGTCCGTCACCCCAATAACACCCAAAAAACGCCCAATAAAAACGGCCCTGAAGCGAACCTGGGCGGGCGGACTGAGGGGCCCGCTTGAAATCCGTTCCACCCTGCTATGTTGGTGTCCGAGGCGGGACTCGAACCCGCAAACCCTGCGTCCTTAGCGCAGTGCCTATGCCAATTCGGCTACACGGACATGTTGGTATCCCCGCCCGGATTCGAACCGGGAATGAGACGTGTCTGAGACGCCTGCGTCTGCCTTTCCGCCACGAAGATATTTGGCACCCGTGGAAGGATTTGAACCTTCAACCGCTCGGTTAACAGCCGATTGCGCTACCGGTTGCGCCACACGGGTATGCAGAGTTAATGTGCTGAGTTAAGAGAGGACTTTCCGGAGGGCCCTGTGCAAAACCACACGGGTATGCAGAGTTAATGTGCAGAGTTAAGAGAAGACTTTCCGGAGGGCCCGGGCAAAACCAAAACCCTCCGAAACTGTCCGGATCATAATGCTTTGAAGTCAGATCATAATGCTTTGAAGTCAGATCAGTATGCTATGAAGCAAGATCATTGCGCTTTGAAGCTAGATCATTCCACTTAGAAGTCAGATCATTCCGCCTTGAAATTATATACAGGCTTGATGACTTCAATCACGTCAACAGATTCTGTGATGACATCGATGATGTCGTCCAAAGACTTGTAGGCCATAGGAGCTTCATCCAATGTGGACTCGGAAACTGAAGTCGTGTAGATGCCTTTCATCGCTTCTTTGTACTCTTCCATGGAGAGCGTGTCCTTCGCTTTCGTTCTGGACATGATTCTTCCGGCGCCGTGGGGCGCGGAGTAGTTCCATTCGGGATTTCCCTTCCCGACGGCGATTACGGAACCGTCCCTCATGTTGATGGGGATCAGGACCTTTTCGCCCTTGTGCGCAGCGATGGAACCTTTACGGAGAATCATCTCGGAAGTGTCGATGTAGTTGTGGATCGTGTGAAAAGATTCACCCGCGGTGAGCCCGGAAAGACCAATGAGGATCTCAGCCATGAGCTCTCTGCTTCTCTTTGCGAATGCCTGGCAGATCTCCACATCGTGGAGGTAGTCTTCCATGTATGTTCCGTAGAGGAAGCAGAGGTCTTCAGGCATTGCGGATTCGCCCTTGAAAACCTGTCTTTTGAGTTCTTTCAAAGCGCCTTCGATCTCAGTCTTTCTGCCTTCAGCCTTGTAAGTTGCGATGATCTGATCTCTCTTTTCGAAGTATTCCTCGAAACCTCTGTCGAGAAGAACGGCGAGCTTCTGGTAGTGCTCAGCCACCTGCTTTCCCAGGTTTCTGGAACCGGAGTGGATCACAAGATACTTGGTTCCGTCGGACGCCTCATCGATCTCGATGAAGTGGTTTCCGCCGCCTAAAGTACCAAGTGATCTCGCAAGTCTTTTTGTGTCATTGAGCTCCCTGTAGCACTTGAGGCCCGTGAGGTCGAACTTCTCCTTGCGTCCTTCCCAAACGCGTGTTCCGGAAGGAATGTAGCGAGCTGCTTCGTCGACCTTTTCGAAATCGATATCGCCCTTACCGAGAGACACAGTGTACATTCCGCATCCGATGTCGACACCGACAACGTTGGGAACGACCTTGTCGACGACGGTCATTGTGGTTCCGATCGTGCATCCCTTACCGGAGTGGACGTCGGGCATGATGCGGATCTTAGACCCTCTGGTCATCTCGTAATCGCACATTCGTCTGATCTGCTCGATCGCTTCGTCTTCGACGACCTTTGCATAGCAGATCGCAGTGTTTACTTTTCCTTTGATTTCTATAGCTTCCATAATAATTCACCTTTCTTTTTAAGAGGACTCTGACCCTCCCGAAAAGAAGGTCAGGCCGCTATATTCTTGTATCTGTCGCTATCGAGAACGCTCATCATGAATGAATACGGATCCATGTTGCCGTCCTTGAGCATTGCGAAAATCTGGGCCGACATACCGGAAACCAGTGTGACGCCTCTGTCGTTCTTTCTTACAGGCTGCTGCTTGTTAACGCTGTTAACGTTCCAGAAGACCAGCTGAGGGAGCCTGAAGCCGTATTTAGCGTACTTAGCTCTTGCCGCTTCGAAGTTCGTCATGGAGGAATCAGATGCGCAGGTATCAAACTCCATGTCAGAGACAATGATGAGTCTTGAAGGCATATCCGACTGCTTCAGCCTGTTCTTGACCGCTGTGTTCAGGATCAGGTCGAAAGTCTTTTCGATATTTGTGTTGCTGCATTCGTTAAAGCTCATGCAGTACTGGACCTTCTCGACAATATCCTTGCCCTTGATCTCAACGAGTCTCGGGTTTGCTGAGAATGTAATGAAGTGGTTCTTGAACGCGCCCTCATTTCTCTCGGCAAAGTAGATGCCCAAAGACTCTGCAACAGCTGCAGGCATTACCTTGGAGTAGCCCCAATACATTGAGCCTGAGCCGTCCACGACGACCAGAGTGTTGGAAGAATCCGCATAGTTCTCCAAAGAGTTCCATGTAGCATCCAGAACTTCCCTCTCAGCCTTAGCAATGCCCTTGTTGTTAATGACTGTGCTTACGATGTCGTAAGGAGTCAGAGTGCTGGTGTTAAGGACAGAAGGTCTTTCCTTCGCGAGCTTAATGAACTCGCCGTATCTCTCAGCGTCATTTCTCATGAAGGCCTTTCTGTACTTGAACAAAGCCTTTGAAGGCTGGTTCAGGTATGAGAAAGTGTAGTCCTTTTCCCTCAAGTTGTTCTCCAGGATCGCGATGTAAGCTCTCAAAGATGACAGTGTCTTTCTATAGGATTCAGAAGTCATGCCCATGCCTGTTCTGATCATCTTTGCGAGTCTCTTTGTTTCCCTGGAGCTTGCGTTTTCGGAAGGCAGCCACTTAGCCATCAGAGATACGCTCTCGCCGGCTTCCTTAGCCTTCATGTCCTCTTCCAGAGTTTTCTTGATGTAAGCAATTGCATCATTCGCGCACTGGGTATCTAAAAGGACCAGAATGTCGTCGTATCTGCCGTACTCGGCGATATTTGCGATATTCTTTACGACTGTCTCAGGATAGCTCTGGGCCAGGAACTTGATTATTACTCTGAAAAATCTCCTCTCGCCCAAGCCGCCTCTGATGTCTCTTGCGAAGAAGAGAGTCCTCATCGCGATGTCCTTATCTTCGGCAAAAGCCCTGACAAATCTGAATACGATCTCAGAATCTGTTGCGCTTCTCAATGCGCCTGCTGTAGCGAAAAGATCTAAGCAGTCGGACATTGTTGTCGCATAAGTAACTGCGCCGTTATCCGTAAATGTTCTGTTTGTTTCTCTCTTCAAAAAGTTCAACATTGTCTTATTCTCCTTTAACAAGGTGCTGCTTGTTTATGAGGATTAACTGTCCGATAAAACTGTTGCTGTAAGCACCTTTTTTTACACCGTTTCCAAGACACTTTGGCCTTCGCCTTGGCCGCTACGGCAGGACTCGAACCTGCAATCACCCACTGATCGTAAAATCATTGCTGAGCGTGTCTTTCACGTTGCACCCTCATACTACATCTCGAAAATGGGGTTTCATAGATGCAGATTGACTTGGCTTTGCAACCCCAATATAATGTGAATATTAGAGGGTTTTCCGCATTTTTGACGATTTTCGCAACCCCAAACAGGAGTTACACATGACCGAGAAATATAAGATCTACATCTCAGAAGATACGAAAACAAGGCTCATCAACGATGCCGAACTCTTTGAGTTCACGAGAGCAGACGGCACCGTAAACCTCAACGGATTTCTTAAAGAGCTGATCGTAAACTATTTCGAGCAGTACAGAAAAGACAACGACGAACTCCTGCAGAATATGTTAAGCGACTTAACTTCAGTCAAGTCGTTGAAGTCCAAAGACGCATCCCTCCTGGCCGACAGGATAATAAGAACCTACATCAATAACAAGGAACAGGGCACCGGCAAGAGCGCAGTTATCACGCTCACGGTTAGCGGCGAATCCTATAACATTATCAGGATAATCGAGAATAATCTTTTGAGCGACAACTCCCTGTCCGGCTATATCAAGGACATGTTCTTGTCTTACCTGTCGATCCCCAGAAACAAGCGTGAAGAGATAATCTTCAGACCCACCTACGAAGCGATCAACAGGGCTATCTCTGAGAGCCGCATCCTGACATTCACATCGACCAATAACAACATCAAGATCACTGCAGAACCGTACCTGATCGCGACCTCCAAAGAAGAGCAGTTCAGCTACCTCCTCTGCCACACCTCACAGTACTACAAGGACCACACCTTCAGATTATCGAGATTAAGGAACGTCTTTGTTACCTCCGATAAGTTCGTAAGAGACGACAAGATCTATGAGCGCTTGGCCCTTATGGGCATGAAGCGCCCGCACTCAGCAGCGCCCGACATCCACGCCGTCATCCGCATGACCGAGCGCGGCAAACAGATGTATAAGATGATCGTCAAGAACAGGCCCGCAGTAACTTCCATAGATGGTGACAAATACACTTTCGACTGGCCCGAAATGCAGCTCGAAGACTACTTCAGGCGCTTCGGCAAAGAAGCCGTCGTGATGAGGCCCAAGTCCCTCAAAAACAGGCTCCACAACTACTACGAGAGCGCTCTTGAAGCGTATGAAGCAAAGTAAGGAGTACTAACCATGACCATCAGACCATTAGACATAAAGAAAGTAACCATCACCGACGATTTCTGGAGAGCGAAAAGAACGCTCGTCAGAAACGAAGTCATTCCCTATCAGTGGGAGATCTTGAACGACCGCATTCCGGAAGCCCAGGCAAGCTACTGCATGCATAATTTCAAGGCGGCAGCAGCGCTGAATAAAAAAGCCAGAGAACAGGGCAGCGCTTACGAGCCGCCGAAGTTTACCTACAGGGGCTTTGCGGTCTTCCCGGAAACCAGAGAAGATGCAAAGGACGATGAATTCTACGGCTTCGTTTTCCAGGACAGCGACTTCTATAAATGGATCGAAGCGGTCGGATATACGCTCGCGACGAATCCTGACCCCGCGCTCGAAGAGACCGCTGACAAGGCGATAGACATCGTCTGTGACGCGCAGCTGCCTAATGGGTATCTCGATACTTACTACATAATCAACGGCATGGACAGAAGCTTTACGGACTTAAGAGATCACCACGAGCTTTACTGCCTAGGCCACCTTATCGAAGGTGCAGTCGCTTACTATGAGGCGACCGGCAAGGATAAGCTCCTTAACGCAGCGAAGAAATATGCAGATTATGTCAGCACTAAGTTCGGCACAGAAGAAGGAAAGATCAACGGTTACCCCGGCCACGAGATCGCCGAGATGGCGCTGTTCAGGCTCTACGATCTGACTAATGAGGAAAGATACAAAAAGCTCGCCGAATACTTCATCGACGAGCGCGGCAAGAGCCCCAATTATTTCGAGAAAGAGCATCCCGACATGAAGGGCAAGCCCGACTACTACCATCAGGCGCACATGCCTGTAAGGCAGCAGACTGAAGCTGTGGGACACGCAGTAAGGGCCGTTTACCTCTACTCGGGAATGGCAGACATGGCATTGAAGTCAGGCGATATCGAGCTTAAGAATGCTTGCCAGAAGCTCTGGGACAGCATCGTAAATACCAAGCTCTATATCACCGGCGGGATCGGTGCAACGCACCTGGGCGAGAGCTTCTCTTTCCCTTACGACCTGCCTAACGACACCGCTTATTCGGAGACGTGCGCTGCGATCGGGCTCGTGTTCTTCGCAAGAAGGATGCTGTGCCTTGATCCTGACAGCAAATACGCGGACATAATGGAACTCGCGCTCTATAACACCGTGCTCGCCGGCATGGCCTTAGACGGCAAGAGTTTCTTCTATGTAAACCCTCTGGAAGTGATCCCTGAGAGCTGCAAAAAAGATGAGCGCAAGATGCACATCAAGCCCATCCGCCAGAAGTGGTTCGGCTGTGCCTGCTGCCCTCCGAACATCGCGCGCCTCATATCTTCGCTAGGCCAGTACATCTTCACCGAAGATCAGGACACGCTCTACACCAACCTTTATATCGGTTCTGAGACCGTAAAGAGCATCGGCGGAAAGGATATAAAAGTGTCTGTAACGTCCAGTCTTCCTAATAACGGTAGTGTCAGTATTTCCGTCACAGGCGCTGCTAACACGGACTTCGTGCTGGCACTTAGGCTCCCCGCCTGGACTGCCAATAACTATAAGATAACGGGTGCTGAGGATCTCACAACCGAGATCAGGAACGGCTATATCTTCTGCTCAGGCTTTAAGACTGACACCACGATAAATCTTGCGTTCGACATGGCGGCGAAAATCATTGCCGCCGATGAGAAAGTCGCAGAAGACGCCGGCAAAGTCGCCATAATGAGAGGCCCCGTCGTCTACTGCGCTGAAGAAGCAGACAACGGCCCTGCCTTAAGGGAGATCAGGATCAAGACGCCAATTAATATCACCGAGAAGATCACGGATGAATTCGGCATTGATGCAGTTAAGCTCACGGTCAAGGCAAACAGGATCAGGACCACGGGCTCGAAAATCAACTCCACGGAACTCTACAAAACCTTCGAAGGCTTCAGTTCAGAAGATTGCGATCTCACCCTTATCCCCTACCCCCTCTGGGCCAACAGAGGCGAAGGCGAGATGAGCGTGTATGTGGGGATAGAAAATTGAGGCTGTCTCAGTTTTTGCTTCACTCTTTTATGTCGTTACTATAATACAGGCCACTTTTTTGGGGGCAACAATTATATAAAAACGCCATTTTATATAATTGTTGGCCTTTTTTAGAGGCCTTGTATTATAGAGCCATTCGTCCTACCGCATAATCCTTCCCCATATCAGGTGTTCTCTATAATGTTATAATGACCTTGTTACTTCAAAATATTAATAGATATAGTCCATATGGGGTCTTTCTATGTCACAGACTGATCTGACCAGAGCGTTAAGCGAATGCTATGAATCGGCGAAGAGCGGGTATGAGCTCGCGTCTGATGAACGCGCTGTGCTGGATAAGATCCTTAAGGAAGCTGAAGAAGGCATAAGGGACACTGCCATCGAATATAAGGCTTCGCCATGCGAAGTCATCGGCATCGGCGAGACGCTCGAAAACCAGCTTTCAGACATACAGGATTCCGTCGACAACCTGAGATTATCTTTCACAGAAGACCTAGAAATACTCAAAGAAGATCTCGAAAAGTTTTCCGTTACCCTTTTCGGAAGGACCATGGCAGGAAAGTCCACGCTGATGGAGGTCCTGACTGAGGGCGACGGATCAGCGATCGGAATGGGCGCTCAGCGCACGACCAGAGATATCAGAAAATATGAGTGGAACGGGCTGTCGGTAACAGACGTGCCCGGTATTGGTGCGTTTGAGGGCGAGGAAGATACGAGACTGGCCTTTGATGCGGCGAAGACCGCTGACCTAATCGTGTTCCTTCTGACGGACGATGCGCCGCAGGCGGTCGAGGCGGACTGCTTCAGGCAGGTCAAGGACTTAGGCAAACCCGTCATCATAATCATGAACGTTAAGGTTTCCATCGATGGAAACAAGAGCATGAAGCTCGTTGAGCGCGATATGAACCGCGCCTTTGACGATGAGCGCATAGAGGAGATCAGAAAACAGTTTTGCAGGTTCGGAGACGCTTACGGACAGGACTGGAACAATGTTACATTCGTTGCTGCACACTTAAAAGCAGCTTATGAGGCGGTCAAATGCGAAAAATCTGAAGACCCGGAAATTCAAGCCAACAAAGACTTCTGGAACAGGATAAGCCGCATAGATGACCTCAAGCAGAAGATCTGCGAAGAGGTGCTCGTAAGGGGAAAGTACATAAGGGTCAAGACTTTCGCTGACATCATCGCAAACCCCATGATCGAGTCCCTCTCTGACTTAGATCTCCAGAGCCGCATGAACATTTCGCAGGGCAAGATTGTTTCGGACAAGAAGCACGCGCTCGAAAAGCGCAAGAAGCTCTTTGTCAGTGACGGAATGAAGCGCATAGAATCTTTCATGATGCGCCTCAAGACTGAGCTCAGGACTGAGATCGCGATATTTGCAGAAGACCACTATAACGACAAGATGGCCGACATCGCTTGGGGCGAGATAATCAAATCCAAAGATCTCGAAGGCAGGTGCAAGACCCTGCTTGACGACATGGAGCAGGAAGTCGACGGCATAATCCACGAGACCATCCGCGAGATGGAGAGCGAACTCCGTTATGTTTCAGTCGATTCAGTACAGAGAACGTTCCTCACCCCTGCCCTGATCGATGCCAAGAGGATCGTAGGCTGGACGAGCCTTCTTCTGGGCGGCGGCGGAACTGTCGCTGCTGCGATCCTGACCCTCACCGGAGTCGAGATGGCTGCAGGCCCTGTCGGCTGGGTTGCTGCAGGAATCGGCCTTGCAGGCGGCATCGGACTCCTCTTCCTTGAATCCCGTGGCGACAAACTCGCGAAGGCCAGAGCGCGCCTGGAAAAAGAACTCACCGAATCCGTCAATGCCACATGTGACAGCATCTGGTCCCAGCTCGAAAAGAACCTGGACAGGCTCGTTAAGGGCAAGATCGACCTGGTGCTCGATGAACTCACCAAGATAGAGAACGTCATGAATTCCCTGGCCGAGACCCAGGAGACACTCGCTGATTCCTTACGAGAAGAACTCCGCACGCTCAACATGACCTTCACTACAAAGATCGCATCGGCAGTCTTCGGCACGGACGAAGCACAAAAAGCCATGGATAACATCCAAACAGCCGCTCGCATTCCCGGCGTCTGCACTCTTCTCACGAAAAAAGAAGCAAACGCAGCAAATGAAGATTTCACAAACAAGCTCAAAGACCTCATCTCTGAAGACATCTCAGTTGTCACAGAAACCGAAGACACTCCTGAATACGTTTCCGGTATCCTCGGCGGCCTTGTAGAACCACAGGACATCGTATTTGAAAATGAGACCAAAATCGTCATAATCAGGACAGACGGAAGCGATATCAGATTATTTAACAGGCTGCGCCTTTTAGAGCAGCTCATGCCATATAAGATTGGAGGATAGTATGTTCCAGATCGCCGAATTGTCACGCTCAAAAGAAGCAGTTAAGGATAAGGCTCTCCGCGCGCTTTCAGATGCAGGCGTAAGCTGTCCTATAGAAAACGGTTCCGACAAAGTTAAGATCGTCTTTGCAGGACAGTATTCAGCAGGAAAGTCTTCGATAATAAAGATGCTCACGGGCGATGAGACTATTGCAACGGGCGCGAAAATAACGACCCAGGAGACCCACACTTACGAGTGGAACGGCCTTGAGATCGTTGACACTCCAGGCGTACACACCAGCCTTCGCCCTGACCACGACGAGATCTCATATAAGGCGATCGCAGCTGCAGATATCCTTGTTTTCGTGATCACGAACGAACTCTTCGATTCATACATGGCTGACCATTTCAGGCGCCTTGCGATCGATAAGGACAAAGCAGGCGAAATGATCCTCGTCGTTAACAAGATGGACCGTGCGGCAAAGGGCAACACAAAAGAGCAGCAGGACATAATCAGAGAAGACCTGCGAGACGTTCTTGCGCCCTATACGCCCGAGCAGCTCCATTTATCCTTCATTGATGCCCAGTCCTATCTGGACAGCGTAGAAGAGCGTGAAGGCGATCCTGAGCTCGCTGACGAGCTCCTCGCAAGATCCGGCTATAACGAATTCATCGAAACACTTAATTCTTTCGTTGCCGAGAAGACACTGTCCGCAAAGCTTACGACAGATCTCTATGTTTTGGATAACGAACTCGACAAGGCTATCTCAGACCTCACACCAGGCTCAGAAGATTCCGATATCGATGCACTGGAAGAGAACTTAAAGCAGCAGCGCCACATGCTGATAGACGCGCGCACAAGGATCCAGAGAGACGTCCAGGATATCTTCTCTGACTCAGCAGCAAAAATCAGGGAGATTGGCCTTGATGCAGCAGCGCTGGTCGATTCGAACATCACCAAGGAAGACCTGGAAGAAAAGATCGCGCTCTACGGCAAGACCGCAGAAGAGCTCATCGAGAGTACCAGGACAAAGGCTGACGACCATGTTCATTCATGCTTCTTAGAGCTCGGCCAGAGCTTCGTCGACATGGAGTCCACGGAGTTTTCGCAGAACCTCAAGATCAGGCTCGTGGATAAATACGACAGCCTCCCTGACGCAGTAAAGAAAGTTTTCGTCACTGCAACAGATCTCGAAAAGAAGGGCGACATCTTAGTAGGAACTCTCGTTAAGTCCGGCATCCCTGAGATGCTCTCCCTTGCTGATTCATCCTATAAGGCAATCAGGCTTACCGACAACACACAGAACTTCTTAAGAACGTCCCTTCATTCCATGAACACCGGCACAAAGCTCTTAAACAAGGCCGGCAAGGCAGGTTCTGTCGCATCCAAAGTCGCAAACAAGTCCTCTTCGATCTTCGGCGTAGTAGGTGTCGGTCTGGAATTGGTCCTCCAGTTCAAGGAAGACTACGACGAGCAGTTAAAGCTCGAAGCAATGAAGAACAACCGCCAGAACATCAGGTCTGAATTCAACACTGCAGCAACGGAATTAGACGACTATGCAACCGACTACATCAAGCAGTGCGTAACAGACCCAATGGACCAGTCGGTCAAGTCCGTTGAGGACAACATCTCAGAACTCAGAAGCACCCGTGCCGACAGATCCGAGATGTGCCAGAAGCTCGAAAAGATCCAAAAGGAAGTCCAGGCTCTGATTGAAAGGATCCACGGCGCCGCATAAAGCACCCTAAGTAACTTCGGCCCCACCGCCCCAAAGGAGTACCAAAATGGCAGCAAAACTGATCGTAGTATGTAAAGATAAACCCATCTTAGATGACGTAGTAAAGATCTTAATTGCTTCAGGCAACATCGCCGAAGACGATATCGAAGCATGGGAAGAAAAGACCTGGGATGCCAAGCGCAAGACAGGTCCCATCAACTCGAAAATGCTCTTTGTGGGCGACATCAAAGATACGTCTTCCCTCACCTGCTTTATCGACATCATTTACGAGCGTTGGGGCATCCTCTACGGCACAAATCCGAGATATGCGGTCATTACTGCAGAAACTATCTACATCAAGGATAACGCACGCTATAAGGCATTCATGACAGACTACGAAGATACAGTCGGAAAGATCTTCGAAGCTGCCCCCACTGACGATGCCGCAACCAAATTCACCAAGACATTCGGTACAGTTGGCTTAGCAGTCGCTACCGGTGGTGCCAGCCTCGCTGCCCAAAAGCTCTACGACGACAACAAGGTGTTGGCTGAGAAAACACGTCAGCTGTGCCTCTTTGGCGCATGGCATTTTGCGAAGAATGTGCTGGGGGAGTTTGTGGGGTAAGCGAAGAATATTCCTAATCAGATAAAAATAAGCCAATTAGATAACAACTTTTTCAATCCAGTTTTCGAACATTCATATAGCGAAATGTCTTTGTTTTTGATATTCTAAAATAAAGATTAAATTGAAATGGGGTGAGCTGTTTGGCAAGACGTAACAGGAGAAAAAAAGATTCCAAGAAGAGTGGAACAAATAGTAATACAAGCAGCAATGATAATAACATAGTCACTGTTGCGTCTATAAAACCAGTCACAGAAAATGAAATAAAGTCTGATTTAGAAAAGACAGCATCCGGCCTTACATCTTCAAGCAGTAAAAAAGAATGGCTGTCTAATATTCTTAATGTTTTAAAGCTTTTAAGCTCATTGGGTTCTGGTTTTGTATTAACAATAACCGCTATAAGAGCATATATCTTTTCTGCATACTATGGAGTGCCTTTTACAGATTTAATAAATATAAAGATTACTGGTGAACTGATTATTCAAGTAATTCCTGTAATTGCTATTATTGGTCTACGCCAATTAATTCAATTAACATGGTTTCATTAGCTTTCATAATTGCCTCCCGTTTTTGCTATATTTCTTACTTTTTGAGCAAATGCCTTGTATATAATTTTACATCTCAAGATATGCCATTAATGGTACATATCCACACAGTTTTGATTCTCATTAATTATATTATAAGCTCTGTAAAGTTTCCTTGAACATTTCAAAATCTGCCCTGAAAATGTGTTTGCTAGTGACATCATGGCACCTCTAATTTAGTCATTTGAGGCCAAATGACAAAATTGAGGATTTCATGACTAAATTGGACTCGCTGAAAAGGCTGCATTAGTCTGACCAATTTGACTTCATTTTTGACAAATCAGCCCAACCAAAAAGGAATAGTCAGAATGTGTTTGTGATCAAAAATCTCATCAACAATAATGCCTCATAACACGGTGAAATAATAGAATCAGGCTGTGAGAAGATAGATGATTGTGCTCCCTACAATAAAACCACCTTCATATATGGAGGTGTCTTACGTGTGTTCATTATTGAAGGCTTTGCCCTTTACACTCTGCCCTCTTCTTCCCACCTCTGGATGACTTCGACGGAGTAGTCGACGGCCTGGTTGCCGTACTCGCCCTTGAAGGTGTGGGAAGCGCCATCAATGACATAGTAGTCGCAGTAAGGCAGGGAGGCTCTCGCCTGGTCGAACTTTTTGTTGGGCTCAGACGCAAAAGCTTTGGTGCCGCTGATGATGACGACCGGTATGTAGCAGCGTGAGATCAAAGGATAGATGTCCGTCCTGATGGTCTTTTCGCCCTGGAACTTCATTATCTTGCATGCATAGTAGCTGGGATCTAAGAGGATCAGGCCCTTGACCTCAGTCTGGCGCATCGTGCCGACATAAGAGGTGACGAGTCCGCCCATGCTGTGGCCGAAAAGATAGATGTTGTCAGGATCTACGTCAGGGAGTTTTTTCGCGCCGTCCAAAACCGCATAAAGGTCTAAGACCTGCTCGTATATAAAGTCGCCCAGATAGTCCGGATCGTGGTAAGGCGAGGGCGCAATGCCGTTCTGGTACTGGTACTCGATAACGGCATAACCGTAGGTGGTATATCTCTGCGCGAAAGCTGCATATCTGCCGAACCCGGCATAAAGCCCATTCGAAATAATTATCGTCTTATAAGGCCCTTCCGATTCAGGATAAGTGATCCTCGCCGTGATCGGATTTCCGTCACGGAAGAAAGTAAGGCTCCTGGTCTTATAGCCCATCGCAGGCGCTGTCGTATCGTAATTCGGATCGAACTCAGGAAACTGCGGAACAGGCTTTTGAGTAGGTTCCGGAATGTCTGTGGGAATCAGTTCAGCAGACTCCTCGGTCGCTTCAGTAATCAGCGCAGTCGTCGGTATAGGAGCAGTCTCAGGCGGTCTCATGCCTGTCAGAAAGTCAGCACAGGACGCAAGAAAGACCGTCGCAAGTATTGCCCCAATGATTTTTGTAACTCTTCTGCTCATGCCCCAATTATAGCATTGAGAAAGTTTTTGATAAAAATATTTAAGATTCATCTTTCCCGGTGATGACTATCACATAGTTATCGCGGGACCGCTTAAACACCAAAACACAGATCAGACCGGGGCAGTCAAGGACCTTGGCATTCGCAAGAATGTGCCGTAAGGCATCCTTGACGGCCATAAGGGCTGATCTGTAAAACACTTAAGCGGACCCGCGATCTTCAAAAGTAAACCCCGCCATACGGCGGGGTCCACATGTAATTGTTATGTTGTGCTTAAATTATGCTGACTTATTGCCTGCCAGCTCACGTACTTTCTCAATGGAGAGACCGGAACATACTGCTATTTCTTCAAAAGTCATTTTTCCAATTTCGAGCATCATTTTTGCATTCTCAATTCTAATGTCATTTTTCATCTCATCTAATATATCGCACATAGTATTCACTCCTTCCTCAGTTTCCTTGTAGGTTCTAACCTTTTTCGACAGCTCTTCGTAGTTCATGTCGTCTGCATTTGTGCAGTACAGGTCGCTCATGAGCTTGCCGAGAGCAGTATCTTTCGCTTTCACCGATCCATTTACGTATATTATATGCTCCCCGTCATTAAAATGCACATTATCCTCCCGGATGACACGGTCTACGTGATAGATCGGCCTGCCTGAACCGAGCACGTCATTCTCGGTAATGAATATCACGTAGTTTTCGCGAAGATCGGTGAATTCCTCGCCCGGTTTTAACATCTCTGAATCGACCAGGCTCGAGTGATACCTGGCACGCTTCTGGTGCGCGCCTTTATCTGCACGCTGGATCTCTATGTCGTACTTCTTCCCTTCTGCATCGGTAGCATAGATATCCAGCCTTAAATCTCTTCCCTGAATGTTTTTCAGGACCTTCTGAGCCTTAACTTCTGAGACTTTCAGATCGTCTCTTTCCAGAATGATCTTCAAAAGCAATTCAGCGCCTTCGATGTAGCCGTCAAAACAGATGGTCATGAAGTCATCGTCTATGAGGCGGAGAGCACTAAGGCGCCTTAGATCTTCCGGATTGTGTTCCTTTTTGAACTTCATCGGAATACCTCCTTATTTTTTGTCTCTCTATCACACCTCTTACAAAATAATCGTAGCATCGCATAAACAAGAAGACAGCACGCCTGAACCGGGCTGTCCTATAAACGGGATCAAATGAGAATAAGTTGTCCTATAAATCGAATTGATAAAGGAAAACAACAAAGCCCCTCTAAGTTGGAGAGAAGGAGGGGCTTCGCGTACTTGATTCGGTTCAAGGGATGAGAACCTGTCTATGAAAAGAAAATGCAACTACTTCGGGCTACTGCATTTCCCCATAAAGCAGCAGAGATGGCGTTGACCATGACTGTCACTTCAATTATTATTTTATCGACACGGTGTCGATTTTCAATGCGCAGATTATCGCCATTCGTTGCGAAATCAACACATCACGGCAAAATGTCTATTTTCGGGGGATAAAAATGGCAGAAACTAGAAGAACTCAGATGACCAGGCACCTTTTCAGGACCGCGCTAGTCGAACTCATGCAGGAAAAGCCCCTGCACAAGATAACGATCAAGGAGATCTGCGACAAGGCTGACCTTAACCGCGCGACCTTCTACCTTCATTACAGGGACCAGGATGAGCTTTTCGATGAAATCATAGCGCTTTTCGAAAAAGACATCACCGAGAACATCTTCAAGCTCACGGGCGAAGGCGACAAGGTCGTCTTAATGTCCAAATACTTCGATTACATCAGGAACAATTCCGGCCTTTACACGATCCTCATGACAGATAGCGGCGCCAAGACGCGTATCGTAACGGACGTTTTAGCCGAGCTCAAAGCCGAGATGCCGGTCTACGGGAACGAACTCGAAAACCGCTATGTCTACACTTTCCTGATCGACGGCACCTGCAGCATCATACAGCGCTGGATCGACAATGGGTTCGATCTAAGCACCAAAGATCTGGCCAGGCTCATCGACAACATCTACTGCACGACACACAGGAAGATGTGACGGCCGGTGCTGTCAGGCGGTCAGGCTGCTTCGGACTGTCCTTACTACTTTCCTCTCTCGTCCAGCACTTTCTGTGCCCTGTTCTGGGCGATCTTGATGACGTCATCCAAAGATTTCTGGCCGAGGAAATAAGCGGGCATTTCTTCTATCAGGATGATGCTGATGTCGGAGTCTTGGCAGTCCATTTTCGAGCAGCTTAAGATAACTCTCTCGATGTTATCGATGTCTTCTTCCGTGAGCTTCGTGGCGACAAAGACGCCGGAGCCGCCGGCAGCTTCCTGGCCGCCGTTGTTGTAGTAGTTGTTTGCGGCTGTGCCGGCACTCCTGAATGCCTTACGGTTTATTACAAAATAATCTTTCATGGCAATACTCGTCTGGATCTCGTCCGAGAGCAGGATCTTTACGAACTCGCCACAGGCGTCGGGATCGACTGAGTTAGCGGAGATCGCGACTGAGAAATTGCAGTAATACATCGGTCCTCTGCCGTCTAATGAAGGGGTTCCCAGTACAGTGGCGTTCTTTGCGGAGCTGCGTGCCGCCATATAGAACATTCCGATTCCCCTGATAGGCCAGGTTTCGGCTCTGGAACGCGCTTCGTCTTCCACATCATTGATGTCATCCCAAGTCATGGCCTTTTCGGGAACGTTGTCCTTCACGTATTCGGCGAGCTCTTTGAATTCAGGACCGGTGAAATCAGCCTTGCCATTGGAGATGAATTTTTCGCTCATGGAATTGAACAGCTGGGTAAAATACACCGCTTGGCCTGTCATCATGGGATCAAAGCCGTTGAGATCGTTTTTCACGAACGCCTTATATTCGTCGAGCGTAAATCCGACGCCGGACGCGCCCGCATATTTTTTGTCAGTACTGATGCCGTTGATAGCAAAGCTTACCGGTAACTGGTAGATGACGCCGTTTGTCCTCGCGCCTTCGATTATGTTCGTGAAATAATCATCAGGACCGAAGTCTTTCACGTAGGGTGAGAGGTCCACCAGATAGCTGGATTTATTGAGCCTGCTGAAGCTGTCGGTGTTAAGAAGGATGTCAGGGCCTTCGCCGTTAATGATGTCCATGGCAAGAGCATTGCTCTCCCCTGCTGCGGCCTCTATCTTTAACTTGTTCCAGTCGTCATCGTTATCGATATCGTTGTAGGCCGAATCGTCAACAAAATCGTTGGAGTCGTAAGTATCGGCAAGCACGATGTAATACTTGCTGCTCTGCTCATTGAACTTTTGGATCGCAGCGCCGATAACTTCATCCACATTATCCGAATAGAGTTCCAGGATGGTCTTTCCGGCATTGGGATTTTTAGCTGCTCTCGAAAATTCAACGATCTGGAAATTGGTAGATGCGCTCTCATACTGCGACCTGATCTTTGTCTGGCCGGCAAAGGTCAGCTTGTCACCGGAACATTCGATCAGCTTAAAGTTATTGTTCATTAAGCCCCAGTTCATGCCGCACCATTCGAAATTGAATACTTCCTCAACGCTTTTCTTCGCAGCATCTATTCTGGAAATGCAGCCTGATGTATAGCTGTAGATCTGTCCGTCAGTACCTGTCGTGATCTCGCCTAAGTAACCCATATCGAGCCACTTATAGTCTTTTTCTTTTCCGGACAAGAGCTTACCTGCTGACAGGTCTAACTCATAGTATTTGTAACCTTTTGCCGTGCTTACCGGAATCAGGGCCTTCGTATCATTTAAAGTGAGAATTGTATAGAGATAGGGATTTTCGCCAGCATCTTTGAAATCGAAAGAAGTGACATTTCCGTCAGGTGCAGTGACCTTTAAAGTAGCGGTGGTCCTGCCATAGTCGTCCCATATCTGCTCTGTCTCAAGCAGATATTCTCCGATCTTATAAAAACGTGATGTAGGGGCAATATTATTAGAAAGGCTCGGCCGCTCATCCAATACTTTTCCTGTCAGGGGATCGTAATCTCTGATCTTGCGGTTGGTCTTTACCATGACCTTACCGTCTATATAATTGGCGGTATCAACATGCTCGTACGTCAGCATTTCTTTATCAAGGCCGCTGTTAAGATCAATGTGGTTGACAACTTTTTTGGTATTCCTGTCGATCACCGCCACATAGTTGAAATTATAGCTGTTGTAGTCAAAAGTGCTGTAGTCGATCTCGTTTTCGGGCGGCGTCCGGTACCTGCCTTGGGTGTAGATGACATAGTACTTGTCGTCAGAACCCGCAAATTCCGGATACAGGTACTCAATAGCTTTATTAGGATCTGCGCCGGTCTCGGCATCGATCGTAGTGTACTCAAACCACGGCGTGTCTTCTGAGATTGTCTTTGCCTTTTTGGTCTTGTCTTTTTTCGCGCATGATGCTGATGCCAGCAAAAATGAAGATGCCAAAACCAAAGAAACTGCCTTAACGATAGTTCTCTTCATAGAATAATCCTCTTCCCCAAACGCTTCCGGACTTACCTCGTCCGGAACGTTCTTCCCATACAGGTTTATTCTACATTGAGAACCGCGTCAAAGAAAGCGGCAATTATTCTTCGAGATCTACGTCTCCGTATGCATCATTCCAGTTATCCCCTTCGCCGGGTCCTCCGCTCGGATAGGCATCAGGCTGGTAGTTAGGACCGACGACATAGTCGTCTGAGTAGTCGTTTGAGTAATCGTCAGAGTAGTCATCTGAATAATCGCCGCCGCCGGAATAGTCGTCTGAGTAATCGTCTACGTAAGGGGACTCGGCATAACCGCCGTTATTGCCGTTATCGCCGTAATTTCTCTTGGCGCGCTCAGGATAGAGCGAAGCGTCGAACTCGTGATGGCTGTCGGCGATCTCGTCGTCCGTGCACATGAAATAGAGCGCGGGGTGATCCTTAAATACCGTGGAGTCGCAGTGGTACCACTCGCCGTCGAGCTTAACGAGATTCCAGTAGTGGCCGACGGTTACGATCGGATATCTCTCGACCGCAAGGTTCTCTATGCCGGCAGCGTCGAGGAGCATTTTCGAGCACGCAAAAGAGACAAAGCAGTCGCCGTTCTTCTGCGAGAATCCCCTGTATGCGGCCTCTTCGAAAGTCAGGTTCTCATGGACCGGCATGTATGAAACATGCGAATGGACCCAGTTGAAGATCTCATATGCCGTGTCTACGTCGTTTCCGCACTTGAGCTTCTCCACGAGATTCTCGGCTGCCTTGTATGCAGAACCGGACTTGCTGTAAGAGAATCGCTCGGCAGTCGCCTTTGCGCGCTCTTCGGCCTTGATCTGGTTCGGATCTTTGACTTCGGCATTCATGTTTCCGCCGACTGCAAAGCCTCCCGCAATGATCTTCGGCACGGATGAGAAAAAGTTGTTGTCATTCTTTTCGCCGCCCGAAAAATACCACGCGCCGGCTGTAAATGCCGCCACCAGAGCGACCGCAATAAAAGAGCCCAGTAAGACCTTTCCTGCAGAACCCTTCTTCCTGGTCTCGCCAGTCCAGTTGACATGAGGCTTTCTGACAGTCCTGTAATTATTTTCTAAAGTAAAATCAGTATAACTGCTGTCATTCTCATTACTGAATTCCAGGAAATCAGTATAGCTGCTGCCGGTGTTCGTTCCGGGCGTCCAGTACCAGTCATTTATACCCATATTTTTCCCCTTTATTTCTGTGCTTCGCGGCATCCGGGTCACGCTACATTCCCTATGCCACTGAATAAAGGTTAATCTTATGGGTTTTCAAATAATCTTCGTTTTGGCATCAAAACGCCAACGATAATGTATGAAAAAAGGGGCATCAAAGCCCCTTAAAATGGTCTAAACCCCTTGCGGTTATTCACTTTCTGCCTAAAAGACGCATCTTGAAATCACGGATCTGTCTGGCATACCTGCTCGTCAGGATGAATCCTACAACTACCATTCCGTAGCCGACGCCTAAGCATGTACCGTTTACGATGTCGCTCGCAGGACCTGTAAGGAGGAACATCGCCACCATGGCAACCGTCAGGAATACGAGCGCACTCAAAAACATAAAGTGGAAACGCTTATTCATCTTCTCCTTATCGTCATTACTGTATTCTGCCGCTTTAAGGACAGTATCTTTCAATTCTTTATCCATATCTTCACTCTTTCTCTGGCCGTTCAGAATGTCTTTGAGATCAACATTGTAGTACTCGGAAAGGTCGATCAGGATGTCGAGATCCGGCATATTGCTTCCCGTCTCCCATCTCGAAACGGTCCTTCTGGAGACCCTCATCTCGTCAGCCAACTGCTCCTGGGTAATGTTTTTCTCTTTTCTCAATTCCTTAAGAAATGCACCTATCTTCTGCTGATCCATCTTTTTCCTCTTTCATCTTCTTGATCGAATAGCAATTAATGAAATTTGCTACAGCTGTGCAAAACAGTCCGATTGCCAGATACGGATATGTTACATCAGTAACCATCGATACGATTATACAAGCAATTCCTGCCAAAGCTAAAATGATTCTTGCTGCCATTGCGATCTTCTTCTCTGTGTTCTTCATTTTCTTAAGTCTCCTTTTGATTTTCTGCTTTTGATCTTCTGCCGCCCGGAGTTTGGTTTTCCGCTGTCCGGAATCCGCTGTCCGAACCCCCCATCCGGCGGCTTTAAGTTCTTGAGCTCATGGTAGAAAATCCAAGGTCGGTTTTAAAGGACACAAAGCGAGCAAATGCCCGTATTTACTGAATGGGACATGGGTTGTCTCATGGAAAAATGACCCGCAAATTGCAGGGAAACTGACCAAATTGATGTGTTCATCGAGATTATTCGGTGAATGACTGAAATGGTGACTGATTTTGCGTTTTGAGTCACTGTTTGAGTCATTTTGACCCCAAAATGACTGGAGTGGTGACTGTTTTGGGAAAATTAGTCACTGTTTGAGTCATTCGCCGGAAGCAGCGCTTTGCAAGCCCAGTCCCAGACCGCTGAGTATTCCAGAAAAAAGTCCGACTAGTCGGAACTATTTCTGGAATTTTTGCTCTCTGAATCCAGAATTCCAGATTTTTGTCCGATATGTCGGACTTTTTTCTGGAATTTTGACGGCCGAAAGACGCGTGAGAGACTCGCGGGCGACGCACGCGCGGCCGCACAGGATCCGCAGACACTTCCGCACACGGAGCGCCACCCCAATCACCGCAGACGCAACCACTTCCGGGCTTCACTTCAAACCAAACACCAGTCTTCCGGCTAAATATATTGTCAGCAATCAGCGATTTTCTGAAGCAGCTCTTCGGCAAACTTCCTGTATTTAGTGTCGCCGCCAAGATCGACAGCTTTCTGAAGGTATTCTTTGGCCCTTTCCGGTTCACCTTTCAATACAAGCAATTTTCCTAATGCGTGCGAATAGCTGGCCTCAGTTATGGGATAAAGCGGCTTGATGGTATCAAGCTGTTTCTGATAGTGCTCTTCTGCACCTTCGTAGTTGCCCTGCTTTATCCTCATGTAGAACTCCGCATTCTTAATGGAGGTCTCGCAGCCTTCTATGTACTTCGGATTCTTCATCTTCACAATGAGTTTACGAAGCGCGTCCATCTCTTCCTGAGCCTTGTCGAACTGATCGTTCTTCAGGTAGTACTCGATCATCAACCTGTGATATTCAGACTTATAGCCTTTGGTCTTGATCTGTTGGCAGCACTTATAAACCGAATCGTAATCATCAATAGAGCCGTAACCTCTCGCAACTATTGAATTGTACATCGATACGACAGGGCCTTTTGCCTTTTTCTCGAAAAGCCTGTTAGTCTCATCAATAAACTTATGAACCTGACAATTGTAGAAAAGGGGAAATACTTCATCAGAGTATTTTTTCGTTGTAAGCCTGGTAAAGATAAATGCATCAACTAAGACCAGCAGTATCGTTACGGCCGTTACCGGGATTGCAGGATACCAAGTGTGCTTGCATAAGATGAGGTTTGCTATGACCATGCCTATGATCTCTAAGATTCCGATGCACCAGTATGCGATGTGATAGTTTTTATAAATTGAAATCATTGCTTTGTTCCTACCGCCATTTACCTGTTTATTATCATTGCCACCAATTATTTCATCCGTGTATTTCATATATCCGATAAAAAGGGATATAAAGCTTAGTAATTAATTTTCGTGAACAGCTTTAAAACCTGATCTTCATCTCAAACACGCTGCGATCGCTTTCTTTGATCTTGATATAGGTTCCTTCAGCTTTATCGCTTCTCAGGATCTTCAGAGTTTGACCCTCTTTGCTTTCTCCAGTATAGTGCACTTCAAGTTCGCGGACTTCATAATTTAACAAGTACTCTTCCGAGAATACGTTTAGTGCAAACTTGATATATTCAATATTATTGAGATGATGAGACATGTCGATATTAGAAGATCTTATGACCTGCTCGTAGACTTCTTCATAGTCCTGATCAGGTACATCAAACTTCTCGAAGTCTTCAGTAAACACTTTCTCAGGAAATCCATCCTGCGGATACGGAACCTTTGAAAGCGGAACCGGGCGGTGCTTCTCGATATCCAAGACACAAGCCTCCTGATTTGCAACCAGAAGTGTTTCTCCGTTCTTATCCTTAAATATGCTGTTGACGTTTGTTCTCAACCCCGAATTTTGAACGGTAAATGTTGATGCTTCAATCGTTTCACGCCAATGAGGCCTCTTAAAGAACTTGAATTTCGACTTCGTAAACACCCAAAAGAAACCCAGTTCTCTATAGTAGATACCGTCGCAGTTCATCATATTAAAGCATTCTGTGAGGTTATCCTGAACCATAAGGACAGCCTGAGCTATACCAAGTTTCAATCCTGAATCAATATATGCAGAGCTGATGCTCCGTTCTTGTGAATAAATCTTATCGTTAGTCATGGGTAGCATTATATCAAAAAAGCCTGAGCTTTGAAGTGCTTAGTTAATTATATTGCTCATGATATAACACGCTAACACATCCGCCCGACAAACTTGAATTTGTATCGAAATTAGCTTTTCGAGGTTTTAGATACAAAGAGTGTGATCCTGTATCGAAAACGCTTGATTTATATGTGTTTTCGATACAACGGACTTCAATGCTGTATCGACAAGGGGCACTTTTATGAGATTTTCGATACAAAAAAGCGAATTTGTATCGAAAACGGGGCATTCTTCATGGTTTTCGATACACCAAAGTTCGACCGTGTATCGAAATGGAGGCTTTTTTCGAGGTTTTCGATACAGTTGAACTCGTGATGCAAGGTCGCAAGTTGACTTGTGCATTTGAAGGCCTGAAAAACGCCTGAAAATTACACAAACTCCGATATATCTTAGTCTGTTTTCCTGATAATTAAGTTAACTATATTGTTGATTTAATGATAACCAGTAACAAGATCAACAGAAATGCATACGCAACATCAATAACTACATCCTTCCAAAGATCAATAGCCATCCTACGGTCTTCAATGGTTTCTCTAACGCTTTCAGAGCGGGCAAGAAACGCTGTGTTGACCACACATATAAGTTTCTACTATGCCAATCCCGATACGATAAATACCGCAAGATATGGATCCTGCGGTATTTTATATTTTATAAACAGAACATTAGATAGTTGTTCGTATCGACGGTCATCGGGCACTAAAACCAAGTATCAACTAACGAGCTTGGTGTATTAAAGATATATACGATCTAATCAAGACTTAGCGTAATAGTTACATCACCATTGCCTAAGAGATCTTTTAATTCCTTTTCAGTCAGGTTGATCTTACCGAGTCTTGTATAGCTCCAGGAATTGGATCCATAGAACATCACTATCTGATCACCGGAATAAAGAACAATATCGCCCGGCTTTGTTGTTGTCTGTTTATCGTCTCTTGTGATAGCCTGCCCTATGGAACCCACCTGCTCAAAGCCGCCGTACATCGACATCTTTATGGTCAGATCTGATGCAGCGAGTTTCTTCAGGTCTTCCACTGAAGCATTATCTTCCCAGGTGACCTGAACTTCCTTTTCTCCGATCTTTAATGTCATTGATCTTTCTGTCTTCGTGACGGTAGTCGTCTCTTCTGTCTGAATGGTCATTTCAGAAGTTGCAGACGTTTCCGTTGATGTAGTCTTCTCTGTCGTCATTTCGGATATTTCTTCAGCCGAAGTCGTAATCTGCGTTTCAGAAGTTGGTGTAGATTCAGGAGCCGCAGAACAACCTGCCAGACTTACCAGGATCGTGCCTGCGGTCAAAGCGGCTGCAATGTTCATTCTCATAGATATTTCCTCATGAATTCTTCGATATGATCGAAAGGAATAACATCAAGATTGTCGTACAGATCCGTATGAACTGCGCCGGGAATTATCATGAGTTCCTTGTTATCTTTATACTTGCTGTCCTTTGTCATATTCGCATATGCATCCTTTGAGAAATAGCAAGAATGAGCTTTCTCTCCGTGAATGATCAGGACTGCATTTCTTATCTCATTCGAGTACTTAAGGATCGGCTGATTCATAAAAGACTCACAGCCTGTAACATTCCATCCTTCGTTGGAATTAAGGGATCTCGCATGATATGCCCTTCCCTTATAGTATTCACTGTAATCCTTCACGAAGAACGGAGCATCTTCCGGAACTGGAAGTGGCAGGCATCCTCCTGCGCGCTTATAAGTACCGTTCTTTAAGTCTTCCAGACGCTGAGCTGCCATTGCCTTCTTCTTCTCATAACGCTGCTCTTCGGAGTCCTCCAAATCGAAATATCCGTTGGCATTAACTCTGGTCATGTCATACATGGTCGAAGCAACCGTAGCTTTAATGCGCGGATCTAATGCAGCCGTATTAAGTGCCATGCCGCCCCAGCCGCAGATGCCGATGATGCCGATCCTGTCAGGATCGGCTTTCTCATTGAGAGAAAGGAAATCTACTGCAGCCATGAAATCTTCTGTATTGATGTCGGGAGATGCCATATTTCGGGGCTCACCGCTGCTCTCTCCGGTATAAGAAGGATCAAATGCGATCGTAATAAAGTCTCTCTCTGCCATGGTCTGGGCATAAAGGCCTGAGCACTGCTCCTTGACCGCACCAAAAGGTCCGCTTACCGCGATCGCAGGAAGTCTTCCTTCTGCTCCCTTCGGCACATATATATCTGCAGCCAATGTTATTCCATAACGGTTCACAAAGGTTACTTTGCTGTGATCAACCTTCCCGCTCTTTGGAAATGTCTTATCCCACTCTGTTACAAGTCTCAGATCTTCTGCTTTCATCGTTATAAACCTCCGTGGCTTTTATACTGTTTCCTTCTCTGCTTTCCGGATCAGATAATCCATCCGGTCAACTTTCCTCTGGCTCTCATGCATCTCATCGATCAGGCCGCACCGGCATTTCTTAAGATATCTGATAAGTTCCGCATTCTGACCCATGTCATAGAGCTTTCTTGCCGTTCTTTTCTGTTCATCGGTCAAGCCTATTTCAGACAGACTGTCGATCATCAATTTCAAGTCCATAACCGGATCTCCGCTAAAACTGTTTTTGTCCTAACAAGATCAGTATAAGGGGTTGCCGTGAAGTGCGCTAATGAATAAAATGAATATGTGATATGCCGTATTGGAATATCATAGAAAGGGGTGCCTGATGGAGATAAAGAACCTTCGCTACTTTCTTGCAGTTGCCAGAGAAGAGAACATGTCCCATGCTGCAGAGCTCATGCACGTGACGCAGCCTACCTTATCAAAGGCGCTTAAAGCTCTTGAAGACGAACTGGGCAAAAAGCTCTTTACCCGTCACAGCTTCTCCATCAAGCTGACTGATGAAGGCATGCTGCTCCGCGACCGTGCCGAAGACCTTGTCGCAATGGCAGATAAGATCGAGCAGGAATTCATCTCCCTTGATGACATTACAGGTGGCGATATTTATTTCGGGCTTGGAGAATCGTATCAGATAGCCCTGCTTGCACGCGAGATAAAGAAGCTAAAAGACAGATACCCGTCCTTTACCTACCACATAACAAGCGGTGATACGGAGCAGGTAACCGAGAAGCTGGACAAAGGCATACTCGATTTCGGTGTGATATGCGAGCTTCCCAATAAGGAAAAGTATGAATATCTCCCGTTCCCGGCATCGGACCGCTGGGGTGCGGTCATGTTAAAGAGCCACCCTTTGGCAAAGAAAAAGAATATAAAGGTCTCAGACCTTATCGGCCAGCCGCTCTTCTGCTCAGAACAAAGCTGGAATATCGAGATACCTGAATGGGCCGGCGAACGCTTCTCTGAGCTTCATCTGGAAGGCTCATTCCGCCTTTCTTATAATGCATCCATGTTTGCGAAAGAAGGTCTGGGAATCCTTCTTACATTCGAACATCTGATAAACTGTTCCGAAGAAAGCGACCTTGTATTCCGTCCGCTGTCTCCGAAGCAGGAAACAAAGCTGTATCTGATCTGGAACAAATACCAGACATTTACGCCTATAGCCGAGAAATTCCTTGCACAGGTAAAGGAGTCGTTCTAGATAATTCCCTTATTTCAACACTGTCAGCCGTTCCCGGATGACAAAAGAGACCTCTTGGCTTTCAGCATTTCTTCAAATTCGTTTATCATGGCACTCGAATGCATGAAAATGCAAAATCAATGATTTAAGGCTTTTGAGGGAATTTCTGAATAGTTTTGACCCTCGTTTGACCCCAAGAATAATAAGTCCAGTGCGGTAAATTTGCTTCTGTGCAGAATATGTCGAGCACAGTACTTTTTATTCAGTTGTATGCTCTTCAATCAGTGCTTTGGCCACACTTCTGCTGACAATTCTCATCTCATCATCATCTTCTTTGATGTTTGACACCAGATTCATGCTGCCATACCAAAGTATCTCTTTATCAATAACAGCATATCGTGAAGGAATGTAATCAGCGAACAATACCTTTATGCCGGCCATATTAAGCCTATTATGTATATTCTCAATCCTATCCTTAATGTCATCAGAATAATGTGACGCCGGATATGTAATAAGAGAAATAGAGGCATCCTTACTTTTCATAGCAGAAAAAATATGAATCAGACGTTCGCTTCCGGGGGTGCTCACATACGGGCTGCTGATCATTACTTCAGCTTTTGCATTAATGATATCGCCTCTAAAAACTTCACTATAGGTTTCACTGTCATAGATAAATCTGTCATCGTGTTTTCTTTCAACATCCTGCGAAAGTTCATATCCAATCCTTTTATAGGTACGAAGACGTTTGTTATACATGTTGGCAAACATCTCAATGTGGTGATCAACGTAATCTATAACAGTCACCCTGTTCTTCCCGTCATGGCTTCGGTTAAGCCTTCCTGTGTATTGTTCCACATTCCCGTCCCAAGCTATTGGCATGGCTAGAAACAACATGTCCAAACGGGAACAATTAAAACCCTCACCAATATACTGTCCGGTCGCAAGAACAATTAACGATTCGCTTTCCGATATAGAACCGAGTCTTTCACGCAATTCCTTGCGCTCCGACTGTTTCTTTCCGCCCGTCAGAACAAGGACGTGATCGGCTTTATCTTTAACCTTTTCGAAAAGAACATCAATTTGTGCTTTTCGCTTTGATAATACCAAAGGTGTGTGTCCCTGTTTTATACACGCTTCAATATCTGAAGCAATTAAGCTGTTGCGAAAATCGCTGTTTACTACAATTTCATAGGCTTCATTTAACGTCAGTTTTTCTTTTGTTGAAATGATCGGTGTAAACCGAGGCTCAAGGATATGTTCCATTCCCTGCAAACGGATCTTATCTTTGGCTGTGAACCTGAAACGGACAGGTCCAAACTGCATCAACACTGTTTTGTCTTTCCCGTCTTCACGCTTAACAGTGGCCGTCAGACCATATACATACTTTGCATTTACTTTAGATAATACTGCCTCTATGCTCTCTGCGGCACCATGGTGGCATTCATCCATTATCACCATGCCATAATCTTTGACAAACGGTTTTATTGAATCACCGGATCCCAGAGAAGTTACCATGGCAACATCAATAATTCCTGTCATGGAATTATGAGCTCCTGTCAATCTTCCAATCAGACTCTTTCTGGTCTTAACCCTTCCGGTTTTAGTCATGTACTGTGGATAATCCTCTTTAATTTCAAGAAACCTCTCAAGGTCATTTATCCAGTTCTGCATAATCTCATTGTTATGAACGAGGATCAAAGTATTTACCTTTCGTTCTGAGATCAGATACGATCCGACTACCGTCTTTCCGAACCCTGTAGCCGCAGCCAACACGCCAAAATCGTGTCCTGTCAAACTGTTAACGGCATCTTGTTGCTCCGGATATAATTCGCCTGCAAAGGAAACATTAATCTCTTTGCCCGTGTTACGCTTATCCTCAACAGAATAGTCAATGTTTGATGATTTCAGATTTTTGCAGAGTTTATTCAGACAGCCTCGCGGAATTGCTATGAATTGTTCAGTATCCTCTCCTGAATAAACTATTCTCGGAATCCCAAAGGTTGAGATGCCCATTCCCTGATTTCTGAAATATTCCGGGTTATTGTATGCTGCTAATCTTCTGATCTTATTCTGTAATCTCGGCTTAATACCGGTCTTATCCACATATGCTTTATCTGCAAGAACAATCCGAACCGTTCCTTTTGTATCAGAACGTTCAAATTCGGTACTGTTTTCCCACGGAGTCTCATCAATTGATATTTGTCCAGGTGTTTCGTTGTCAGTATTGCTGCTTATACTGTATTTGTTGCCCCATGAGGACAGTTTCTCATCTATGAAGGTTTCACTGAGCTTGCCTGTATTCTTGAGCACACTCCACTGATCATGATAAGGTTGCCATTTTTCATCAACAAAGACACTGTTCCCGTTCTTTACCGCACGGCCTTGCAATGGAAGGGCTACAAGATTTCCAAGACCTCCTTCTGGAAGTTTATCCTGTGCGGGAATCATACGATCATAAGTATCAAAAGACTGCTGGTTAACACTCTCAGCTCCCTTATCCAAAAGAGCCGCACCAAACAGCCTAGCCTTCTTGATATTTATCGCCTTTTCGAAAAACATCCAAACATGTGCTCCTTTGCCGGAACGCGATCTTTCGACCAGACAGGGAACATCATTATCTGCACAGATTGCTCTCAAAGCATTGGCTTCTTCCTGCCATTTTACTGAGTTAGAACTCTCATCGTGATTATCAAAATCGAAAACAAGATAGTTGCACGTTTCATCCGGCCAAACGGGATATAACCCTACTACATCCGAACAATCTTCCTTCACACCAGTCAAATGTGCATAAATAACATCCCCTGTCAGCGGTTTGTACTTCTGATTGGGACATGATTGGCATTTGGTGTTCTTGCCATCTTTCTTACCGCAGAGCCCAGCCTTCCAAAAATTATCGCATTGGGTGTAATAGCCATGCTTTCCTGTTTTGGCATTAGGCTTGCCGGAACGAAGACTATAAACATCTCTTCGGCCCTTGAACATCGAATAATAGAATTGGACAAGTTCTTTGGTAATGGGTTCTTCTTTGATGCTTACTACACTCGGTTCATCTTTTTCAGAGTTATTGTCAGTCTGGTCATACGGAATACCGGCACCATCCAACAGTTTCTTGAGATACTGATTCTCAGCTTCAAGTTGCTTTATGTGTTCCGTAAGTTCGTTATACTGATCATCTGCCAAAACTCTCATTGCAGTCCCTTGTTTCTTCGCACTTTATCTAATTAGAACTCTTGCCCGTTCTGCATGAAATTCAATATGTTTACATGCTTTATTCCGTTTCTGTTCTGAAGAAGATAGTCTGTTGTCATAACATACTTGGGGTAATTATCTTTGATCATTTCGAGCGCACGGTATTCCCGGTCTTCGGTTTCTTTGCTTAAAGCAATAGTGTACGCAACCTGAACATAGGAATAGTCCATTTCGCGATTCCGAATAATAAAATCACATTCTAGTTTTCCGATTTTTCCAATACTGACAGAACAATCATGAGCACATGCATAAATGTATAACATGTTCTCTAAAGTCGGACCATAGTTAATACGGTTGTCGGTGTTTGAAGCAAAGAAAAAACCAAGATCTGAAAGATAATATTTTTTCTCACCGCTTAATGACCGCTTGGACTTCATATCAAAACGGTCGCATTCATAAAGGATCTTGGCATCAACTAACGCTTTTATATATCTGGATATGGTTGCTTTTCCTATGTTTAAACCACTGTTATTAAGGCTTTCACATATGTTGTTGATGCTTGTTGTAGCACCAAAGTTGTTAATGATATATCTGCGAACTATTTCAAATGTTTCTTTCTTCCTTATCTTTACTCGCTTGCGGATATCCTTTTCAAATATCTCATTGATTACACCTTGAACATATTTCTGTTTATCTGCGAGGTCATCAATGAAAATCGTTTTGGGGAAACCGCTTTCCTGAATATAGTTCACCAGCTCAACCGGCAGCTGAGGATCAACAGGTTTCCCATAAAACTGTTTCATTTTCTCGTATTCTTCAAAAGTCAGCGGAAACATCTCAAATTCCAGATAACGTCCGGTCAGTTTCGTAACAAGTTCACCGCTTAACAGATAGGAATTAGAACCTGTAATAAATATTGACCATCCACCATCAGTTCTATATCCGTTGATAAGCTCTTCAAAACCCTCAACATTCTGTATTTCATCAATAAACAGATACTTTAGCCCAGTCTCAGTAACATATCCGTCTATTATCTCTTCCAAAGCATCTGCTGTTTTGATATTTCTATTACCACGTTTATCAAGATCAATATAGATAATGTTTGTCTCAGGAACACCTTTATCCTTGATTTCATTTGCTATTGTTTCCATGAGACTGGATTTGCCACATCTTCTGACACCGGTAATAACTTTGATAATATCGTCATCATCATAAAAACCGCGTATTTTTCTTAAGTAGTTTTCGCGTTTGAATTTTTCCATATTACACTCTCCCTATTTTCTATAAACACATTACCATCCGAGCAAGAAAAAGTCCAGTTAACGTTACCATTTTTATCAAAAACGCAAAAGTGGTAATGTTAACCCACATTTATCGTTTTGCGTTTTATTGGGATTATCCTGCAGAACTATCGTCGATGACCCAGCATTCATCAACGTTGCGTTACATGAAACTTATTAGTTCTGCGCTTTCAAAGAAAATTTCAGAAAAGCACTGCCGGCAGACATTTTCGTCGCCCCTGCTCTCCATTATCTGCTCCCCAAAATAACGAACCAGATTATGATATATTCTATGTGTTCTGCAGAAACTATTTAATAGAAAGAAACCAAAAATGATAAGAGTACTGTTTGTATGTCACGGCAACATCTGAACATTCTCTCGAAACCCAATAATATCAAGCATTTTAACAACATAGCTCCTTGGTTTACACCTGATTTACACCTTTTATTCTGAGGGTATCATCTCGGTGGTGCGAACCAAGAGGGCAAATTTTTTTGCTTAAATCCACCCCTTTCAAAAGCCTTTAAGGAGATACAAAAACATCAGTTCTAATCGCTTGTTTTTGTACACGTCTAACGTTATAACCGACCATAACTCATCTTTTAATCGAGTTATGGTCGATTATAACAGGAGGATAAAATGATTATCGCAAGGGAAAAAGAAGGGTGTACTTATAATAACCGGACAGACCAATAAAACGTCGTATCATAGAATATGATTTTGCGGCAAGTTAGCATAAATTGAGACGGGTTTTGCGGTGAGTTTATATTATTGCAGTAAGTTTTGCGGTAAGTTTAACGTAATGCGGACACTTTATTCTCAGACTTAATAAAGTGTTTCTATTGGCTGATTTATCCCGATGTTAACATCAAAAACAAGGTCCCAAGTGTGGGGACACTTTTTGCCGGGACCTTGCGTACTTATTTCAAAAGGCAATAACGCCTTTTAAACGATATTGCTAGCCTCGTTCATCTAATACCTTCTGTGCCCTGTCCTGAGCTATCTTGATTACAGAATCAAGATCCTTCTGTCCTAAAAAGTATGCCGGCATCTCTTCCATAAGGATTGTGGATATTGCCGCGTCAGATGAATTCGATTTTGAGCAGCTCAGAATGATGTTTTCCATATTGTCTATTTCTTCATCTTGGAATTTAGAGCGTCTTGGAACATTAGTGCCTATCTCATAATCAAACAGATTGTCTTTGCCTTCAGATGAATTATAGTATTCAATCGCAGCGCTGCAGCTCTTTCTAAATGCTACACGATTCAAAACAAACTTGTCATTCATTGCCAAATCTTCTTGAACCCCGTCTGTCAAAAGCATCTTTACGAATTCAACACAGGCGTCGATATTTACAGCGTTCTTTGATACCGCGACTGATATATCAGTTCCGAACATCGGGCCCCTGCCATCTGAAGAAGGAATTCCCAATATCGTGGTTCCATCCTTGATTTGATATCTCTTAACAAGATAACCGCTGATGCCGGGACAGTTACAGTAGATTGCAGTCTTGACACCTTTCGTTGCAATCTCATACGGATCTTCCGGAACCCCATCCGTTACCGTATTCCATGTCTCGCTATTCTGCGGCACGGTTTCTTTAACATATCCTGCGATATCCGCAAATCTCGAACTGCTAAAATCAGCTCTTCCGCCGGTTATGAATTCATCGCTCATAGCGGTAAACAACTTTGTAAAATAGATTGCCTGGCCTGACTCGATTAAATCTTTTCCGTTAAGTTCTTCTGATATGAATTTCTCATACTCTCCCGGAGTAAAACCTATCTTTGTCTTGCCTGCATATTCGGGAGATGTCTGAATTCCTTCAATCGTATAACTTATCGGAATCTGATACAGCTTTCCGTCTGTTTTCGCGCCGTTTATTATGTTGGTGTAGTATTTGCTCGAATCCAGTTCCTGAGTATATACCGAGAGATCAATCAGGAAGTTATCATTGTTAAGCTGACCCAGTCTGCTCGTATTCATAAGGATATCAGGACCTTCACCGTTCATGATGTCCATGGCAAGCGCATCACTCAATTTGCCGTTCGCGCCAAGCAGAGCAGAATCATATTCATCACTGCTGTTTATATCGCCAAAATCAGAATAAGCATTCATGATGTAGCGATCCGAGAATTCTATATGATAGTCGCTGCTAATCTCGTTATATTTGATGATTGCATCGTATAATGTCCCGTTCAAGTATCCGTCATAAGAACATAATTCTATTATTTTCTTGCCGGCATGAGGATTCTCCTTTACCTTTTTTAATTCGACGATAGCATAGTTTTCTATAAATATAGAGGAGCGCATATCCGGAGATTCATAACTGCCACAGAACAAAAATGAATCCCCTGAACATTCAGCAATTTCCAAATCCTCCATATATCTTCTGTTTACATTACAGTTATTAAAATCAAATACTTGCTTTGCATTCTTGTTCTCAAAATCGAGCGAACTGATACCTCTTCGTGTTGTAAAATATACTTTGCCGTCAGAACCGTTCGATGCACGGCGCAGCTTATCCGGCTCAAGCCATTGAAATTCTTTTGAATCAGCCTTTGTTGCCTTGCAATTCGTAAGATCCAGTTTATAAAAAACATATTCTGGTTTTCTGTCAATTGGAACAAGCGCAGTTCTATCATCTAACGCAAAAATTGATGGAAGCTCATCATACCATTCGTCTTGATCTTCAAAAGTAATCTCTGTTTGATTTCCATCCGGAGAAGTGATTCTTAAAAGCCAGTATCGATTTTCGTTCGCATCAACCATATATCTATAAAGCGAATCTATTTTATAATTACCGACCTTGTAAGAACCTCTAAACCAAAAATCATCTATACCACCATAATCAATGAAACCGGTTACGGTCTCTGTCTCTATGTCGATTGTATACTCTCTATCAATTGATCTTTGTGCTTTCGAATCCCATGATTCAGCTCTTACAGCGGCCGTTCCATTTTG